>NZ_JBNDMT010000003.1:0-297500 GCF_050436725.1 Paraburkholderia sp. JPY465 | reverse complement strand
TCTATGCGGTGCTGCCGATCTCGCATGTGTACGGCTTCGCATCGGTATGCCTCGGCAGCCTGCATGCGGGCGCGACGTTGCGGCTCGCGCCGCGCTTCGTGCCGGAAGCGGTGCGCCGCGCCCTCGCCGACGAGCACGTGTCGATCTTCCAGGGCGTGCCGGCGATGCACGCGAAGCTGCTCGAACATCTGCACACGCACGGCCACGCATGGTCCGCGCCGCAACTGCGCTTCGCGTACTCGGGCGGCTCGCCGCTCGACGCCGCGTTGAAGTCGCAGGCAGAAACCGTGTACGGTCTGCCGCTGCACAACGGCTACGGCATGACCGAAAGCAGCCCGACCGTGTCACAGACGATGGTCGACGCACCGCGCGCCGATTGCTCGGTCGGCGAAGTCATTCCGGGCGTCGAAGTGAAGTTCGTCGGACTCGACGGAGTCGAAGCCGCGCCGGGCGAGATCGGCGAGCTGTGGGTGCGCGGCCCGAACGTGATGCTCGGCTACTACCGCAACCCCGAGCAGACCCGCGCGACCGTCACCGAGAATGGCTGGCTGAAGACCGGCGACCTCGCGCGCCGGGACGCGGACGGTGCATTGCATATCGTCGGGCGCAGCAAGGAACTGATCATCCGCTCGGGCTTCAACGTGTATCCGGCCGAGGTCGAGCACGTGCTGAACGCGCATCCGCAGGTCGTGCAGTCGGCGGTGATCGGGCGCGCGGTCGAGGGCAACGAGGAGGTGATCGCGTTCGTCGAGCTGATTGCCGGCGCCGCAGTCGCGCCCGCGGAGTTGATCGCGTGGTGCGGCGAGCGGCTCGCGCCGTATAAGCGGCCTGCCGAGGTGAAGGTGCTCGCGTCGCTGCCGGCCGCATCGACCGGCAAGATTCTCAAGCACCGGTTGCGCGAGTTGGTGTGAAGCGAGCGCAGGCCCGCGCGCTTCACACCGTGCTCAGCCGCGCGGATGATGCTGCGCGTGCAGCGATTTCAGACGTTCTCGCGCGACGTGCGTGTAGATCTGCGTCGTCGAGATATCGGTGTGGCCGAGCAGCAATTGCACGACCCGCAGATCGGCACCGTGATTGAGCAGATGCGTCGCGAACGCATGCCGCAACGTATGCGGCGACAACGGCGCATGCACACCCGCCGCCTGCGCGTGTCGCTTGATGATGTTCCAGAACTGCTGGCGCGTCATGCCTTCGGCGCGTGCCGTCACGAATAGCGCGTCGGCCGCGCGCGGGCCGAGCAGCGCCGGGCGCGCCTCGCGAAGATAGCGCTCGATCCACGCGTGCGCCTCTTCGCCGAACGGCACCAACCGCTCCTTCGAGCCCTTGCCGGTGACGCGCACGACGCCTTCGTTGAGTCCCACCTCGACGGTCTTCAGCGTGACCAGTTCGGTCACGCGCAAGCCGCTCGCGTACATCAGTTCGAGCATCGTGCGATCGCGCAAGCCGAGCGGCGTGCCGAGGTCGGGCGCGCCGAGCAGCGCTTCGACCTGCGCTTCGCTCAAGGTCGACGGAAAACGCGGCGGCTGCTTCGCCGAGCGGATGCGCAACGTGGGATCGGCGGCCGCGCGATGCTCGCGCACCGCCCACGCGTAATAGCGGCGAAACACCGACAGCCGGCGGTTCGCCGAGGTCGCCTTGTCCTTTTGCCGCGCCGCGCTGTAGGCGCTCAGGTCGGCTTCGCTCGCGGTGTCGAGTGACGCATTGCGCGTGTGCGCGAGCCATTCGCAGAACAGGCGCAAGTCGCGGCGATACGCGTCGAGCGTGTTGCGCGACAGGCCGTGTTCGAGCCACAGCGCGTCGCAAAAGGCGTCGATCGATGCGGCGCTGGTCAGCAGCAGCGGCGATACGGCGGCTGTGTCTTCGACGTGTTCAGCGGTATCGGGGGTCGTGCTCATACGTACGGCACACCTTCATGCGCGAGCAGCCAGCGCTTCACGTCGCGAAAGAAGCCATCGCCGCCATCGTGCGCGAAGCCGCCGATGCCGCTCGCACTCACCACGCGGTGACACGGAATCACGATCGGAAAGAAATTCGCGCCGCACGCCTGGCCGACCGCGCGCGGCACGCTGCCGAGCTGCTTCGCGAGTTGTCCGTAAGTCAGCACGACACCGGGCGGGATGTCGCAGATCGCCTGCCACACGCGCCGCTGGAACGCGGTGCCGCACACGGCGAGCGGCAACTCGAACTTCGCGGACGCGCTCTCGAAGTAACGCTCGATCTGCTCGGCCGCCTCGCGTGCGAGCGGCGTCTCGGGCGCGACGTTGCGCGTCGAGTCGGGCAGATAGACGATCTCGCGCACCGCCTCGCCTTCGAGCCGGATGCCGACCTTGCCGAACGGCGCATCGATCACTGCGTTGAACATGATTGCCTGCTCCTCTAGCGTGCCGGATTGCCGGCACCGAATTGCCACGACTTTACGCCGCTTCCAGCGCCCACTCCACATGCTCGCGCACGAGCGCCGACGGATCGTCGGCTCGCTGCTTCAACGCCCGCACGATCGCGTCGCGCGCATCGGCGTCGAGAGCTCCGGGCGCGGCGCGCAATGCGTTGCCCATGCCGACCGCGAGATTGCGCAGCCAGCACTCGTAGCCGATGCGGCGAATCGCGCTGCCCTGCATGCGCGTATCGAACTCCTGCGCGCTCCACGCGAACAGTTCGACCAGCGACGCGCGATCGAGCCCGTGCCGCACATCGAAATCGGCGACCGGCGCGGCCTGCGCGAACTTGTTCCACGGACACACGAGCTGGCAATCATCACAGCCATACACCCGATTGCCGATCAGCGGCCGCAGCTCGAGCGGAATGCTGCCCTTCAGCTCGATCGTCAGATACGAGATGCAGCGCCGCGCGTCGACCTTATACGGCGCGACGATCGCGCCGGTCGGACAGGCGCCGATGCAGCGCGCGCAGCTGCCGCAATGCGAGCCCGGCGTTTCGGGCGCGACCTCGGGCGAGGTTTCGGAGTCGGTCGGCAGCGGGATGTCGACATAGATCTCGCCGAGGAAAAACAGCGAGCCGGCGTCGCGCTGCAAAAGCAAGGTGTGCTTGCCGCGCCAGCCGATGCCGGCCTTCTGCGCGAGTTCGACTTCGAGCACTGGCGCCGAATCGGTGAACACGCGATAGCCGAACGGCCCGGTCGCCGCTTCGATCCGGTCGGCCAGTTGTTGCAGGCGCTGACGCATCACCTTGTGATAGTCGCGGCCGCGCGCATAGATCGATACGACCGCCGTCGATGGGTCCGCGAGCCTCGCATGCTCGGCCGCGCGCCAGTCGCGCGCGCGGGGTGTCGCGCGTGAGACAGGTGGCGTTGCGTCTTGCTGCATGCTTTCAGGGGCGGCTTCATGCGCCCCTTCATACGCACCCTTGGCCACCTCACCTTCCAGCGTCCGCGCAGGCAAATAGGCGATGCGCACGGTGATCACGCGTCGCGTGCCGGCCACAAGCTCGGCGGGCCTCGCGCGTTTCATGCCGTGTTTGGCCATATAATCCATCTCGCCGTGGCAACCCGCTTCGAGCCATGCTGCAAGCGGCGCTTCGGCGGCCGACAGATCGGTATCGCTAATGCCGATCGCCCCGAAACCGAGTTCACGGCCCCACGTCTTGATGTCGAGCGCGAGCGCACGAAGCGCCGCCTCATCGAAACGGGACGTTGCATCAGAAGCTCGCACGGTATCATCGGCCGATGCGGGCGTGCAGGAAACAGGGGACTTCGGACTTCGGTTCATCACGTCATTTTACGAGAATGCCCGTCAATCCCGATCACGCGACCCTACCGTCCGCCCCGGTGCTGCTCGAACGCTCTTTCGCGCTCGCGGACGAAGCCGCGACGCAGACGTTCGGCGCGCGCTTCGCACAGGCGATCGAAAGCGTGCGCGCGGCCTCGCAGCAGGCGCAGTCAGCACAGCCCGGCGCCGCAAGCGACCTCGCATTCCACGGCCTGCAAGTCCAACTCGTCGGCGATCTCGGCGCCGGCAAAACCACGCTCGTGCGCGCGACCTTGCGCGGCCTCGGCCACACCGGCCGCGTGCGCAGTCCGACCTACACGCTCGTCGAACCGTATGTGCTCGCGCGGCCCGCTGGGGAACTCGCGCTCTATCACTTCGATCTGTACAGATTCTCCGATCCGGCCGAATGGGCCGACGCGGGCTTTCGCGAATATTTCGATAGCGGCGCGGTCTGTCTCGTCGAATGGCCGCAACGCGCGGGACCGCTGCTCGGCGTACCGGATCTCGTCTTCTCGCTCGGGCTCGTCGGCAACATGGACGCAAACGCGGACGCACGCGTACTCGTCGCACGCGCTTATAGCGAATCAGGAAAGGCATGTCTCGAAAGATGTTAATCAAACCGTTCCATTCGATCGAATCGGCAGCGGGCGCAACGCATAACTGGCGGCGCCGGCAGATCCTGCGCGCGGGCGCGTCGACGCTGGTGCTCGGCCTCGTCGCGCCGCGTCTCGCGTTTGCGAGCTCGGTGCTCGGCGTGCGCGTGTGGCCCGCGCGCGACTACACGCGCGTGACGATCGAATCCGATCAGCCGCTGCAGAACACGCAGCAACTGCTGCAGGGACCGGACCGGCTCGTCGTCGATCTGAACGGCCTCGATCTCGATCAGGCGCTCAAGGAACTGGTGTCGAAGATCACGCCGAACGATCCGCAGATTTCGTCGGTGCGGGTCGGGCAGTATCAGCCGCACGTGGTGCGCATGGTGTTCGACCTGAAGGGCTCGGTGAAGCCGCAGGTGTTCGCGCTGCCGCCGGTCGGCGCGTACAAGTACCGGCTGGTGTTCGACCTGTATCCCGCTGTCGCGCCCGATCCCCTGATGGACCTGCTCGCGCAGACCGAGCGCAAGCAGCAGGCGCTCAACGAAGAAAACAGCGCGCCCCCCGCGACGCTGTCCGGTCCCAGTACGCCGCCGCCCGTCGACAACAGCGAGGCGTTCTTCGAGCATTACGCGCAGAACGGTGGCGCGGGTAGTGGCGCAGGCAACGGCGCCGCGGGCGTACCTCGTCCGCCCGCGCGTGGCACGCCGGCGCCGTCAGCGCCGGCGATTGCCGGCAGGCAGCCCACACCCTCTGCGCCGTCCGCGCCGCCGAGCGCGATCGCCCGCAACAAGGGTGGCAACGCCAATAGCAACAGCACCGCACGCGGCCTCGACAGCAACAACGACAACCTCGGCGAGAACGGCGACACCTACGCATTCACCACGCCGAAGTCGGGCCGCAGCAACACCGTGCGACTGCTCACCGTCGCGATCGATCCGGGTCACGGCGGCGAAGACCCGGGCGCGATCGGCGGCTCAGGCACCTACGAGAAGCACGTCGCGCTCGACATCGCGAAGAAGCTGCGCGCGAAGATCGACGCGCAGCCGAACATGCGCGCGATGATGACGCGCGACGCCGACTTCTTTGTGCCGCTGAACGTGCGCGTGCAGAAGGCGCGGCGCGTCGGCGCGGACCTGTTCGTGTCGATCCACGCGGACGCGTTCACGACGCCCGAGGCGAAGGGTTCGTCGGTGTTCGCGCTGTCGGAGCACGGCGCGTCGAGCGCGGCCGCGCGCTGGATGGCGAACAAGGAGAACTCGTCGGACCTGATCGGCGGCATCAACATCAAATCCGACGACGCCACCGTGAACCGCGCGCTATTCGACATGTCGACCACCGCGCAGATTCGCGACTCGATGCGCTACGGCAACTTCGTGCTCAAGGAGATCGGCGACATCAACAAGCTGCACAAGGGCTCGGTCGAGCAGGCCGGCTTCGCGGTGCTGAAGGCGCCGGACATTCCGTCGATCCTCGTCGAGACCGCGTTCATCAGCAATCCGGATGAAGAGCACCGCCTGAACGACGACGCGTATCGCGACAAGATGGCCAACGCGATTCTGACCGGCATCAAGCGCTATTTCGCGGCGAATCCGCCGCTCGCGAAGAGCCGCATGACGTGATGTCGGCACGCACTCACCGCCTCCAGCACGTATTGGCGTTGGCTGGAATGATGAAATGCCGGCTCTCGCCGCGTGAAGCCTCTGATGGAGTCGCGCCGACGCCTGGCGAAGATCGGGAGGCCTGATACGGCGCGGTCTTTTTCGCATGAAGAAGCCCCGCGGACGGTCCGGGCACAGGTGCGTCCGGGCCGGTTTTCATTGGGAAGTTGCTTGAGCCGCGCACGCAAGCGTTTGAGCCACGCGGGCAGTTTGCCGTATCAGCGTGTCACGTCCGCCCAAGCCATTTCGCACTGATTGGTGTGGAACGCGCGGATCAAGCTCAGCGCTTCCGGAGCGTGTGCCTGGCTTGCGGGTAGCAGACGCCGCCGTACGCTGCCGCTGGCCCAACAGTTGCTCAGCGCGCCGGCATAAAGCGCTGCACGACCCAGCCGCCGAACACGTTGACCGCGAGCCCCGCCATCACGAGCAATGCGCCCGCCACCTGCATCGCCGACAATTGCTCGCCGAGCAGCAGCGACGCCGACGCGAGTCCGACGATCGGCACCAGCAGCGAGAACGGCGCGACCTGGCTCGCCGGATAGCGCGACAGCAGACGGCTCCACAAGCCATAGCCGACCAGGGTCGCGATAAACGCCAGATAGACGATCGCGAAGATCGACAACGCGCTGATACCGGTCAGCGCGGCGGCGATCTCGCGCGGCCCCTCGAATACGAACGACGCGGCGAAGAACGGCAGCGGCGGAATCAGGCTGCCCCACACGACGAGTCCGACCAGATCGACCGTGCCGACCTTCTTCGTGACGATATTGCCGAGCGCCCACATGCACGCGGCGCACAGCGTCAGCAGGAATCCGACCAGCGACATCGTGTGGCCGCCTTGCAGACCGATCACCGCGAGCCCCGCCGCGGCGATCAGCAGACCCGCGACATTCGGCAATCGGAAGCGTTCGTGCAGAAACAGCGCCGCGAAAATCAGCGTGAAAAACGCCTGCGCCTGCAGTACCAGCGACGCGAGCCCCGCCGGCATGCCGACATACATCGCCGAGAACAGGAACGCGAATTGCCCGAACGAGATCGTCGCGCCGTAGGCGAACAGCCACCGCCACGGCATCTGCGGCCGCTTGACGAAAAACACCGCCGGCACCGCAGCGAGCGCAAAGCGCAGCGCGCCGAGCAGCATCGGCGGCACACCATGCAGGCCGACCTTGATCACGACGAAATTGACACCCCACGCGACCACGACGATCAGCGCGAGCAGCAAGTCCCTGGGCGACATCCAGGTCTCCAGTGAAATGGTTCGATCCGGCAGTGTAGCCGAGCCTGCGATCCCGGTTCATCGCGCCCGCTGATGGCGAGCGTGCACCGTTGCCGTCGGCCGCGCGCGACGCGCAGTAGAATCGTCCATTCCAGCGTTCTTCTTCCACTTTCACGTCGAGCCTGCCCATGACCTCCTCGATCAAAGCCGTCCTCACACCGCACGTACGCGACATCGGCAATCTGGCCGTGCGGCGCGTACTGCCGGCGATGGCGGCGCGCCTCGTCGGCCCGTTCATCTTCTTCGACCACATGGGCCCAGCAACCCTCGAACCCGGCACCGGCCTCGACGTGCGCCCGCATCCGCATATCGGCCTCGCGACCGTCACCTATCTGTTCGACGGCGCGATCATGCATCGGGACAGTCTCGGCTCCGAGCAGAAGATCGTCCCCGGCGACGTCAACTGGATGACGGCCGGGCGCGGCATCGTCCATTCGGAGCGCACGCCGGCCGAAGACCGCGCACGCGGCCAGAGAATTCACGGCATCCAGACCTGGGTCGCGCTGCCGCTCGCCGATGAAGACGCCGAGCCGTCGTTCGCGCATCATGCGGCGGCGACCTTGCCGGTCGTCGAGCGCAATGGCGTGACGCTGCATGTGATCGCGGGCACCGCGTTCGGCGCCGTGTCGCCGGTCGCGACGTTCTCGGGCACGCTGTACGTGGCCGCCGACTTCACGCCGGGCAGCGCGTTCGCGCTCGAACCGGAGCACGAGGAGCGCGGCGTATATCTGGTGGAAGGCGATCTGGAGATCGACGGCACCACGCTCGAAGCCGGCCAGATGGCCGTGCTCGCGCTGGACGAAACCGTCACGCTCGCGAGCACCCACGGCGCGCGCGTGATGCTGCTCGGCGGCGAGAAGCTAGACGGCGAGCGCTTCATCGAATGGAATTTCGTCGCGAGTTCACGCGAGAAGATCGAAGCCGCGAAGCTCGCGTGGACGAATCAGGAAATGGGCCACGTGCCCGGCGAAACCGAATGGGTTCCGCTGCCGCAGCGCAAGTAACGGCGCCCGGGCCGCACGCGCAGGACCGCATTGAAATCGCGCGATTCGGCCCCAGCTAGCCACAAACCGTTTCTATCGACGAGGACGCAATGGACACCACTCTGGCCACTTTCGAACAGGACGTCATCAAGGCGTCGATGCTGGCCCCGGTGCTGGTGGATTTCTGGGCGCCGTGGTGCGGCCCCTGCAAGAGTCTCGGCCCAATGCTCGAAAAGCTCGAGGCCGAAGCCGCCGGCAAATGGAAGCTCGTGAAGGTCAACGTGGACGAGAACCACGAACTGGCCGCGCACTTCCAGGTGCGCAGCATTCCGCACGTGATCGCGTTCGCCGACGGCCAGGCCGTCGATCAGTTCATCGGCGTGCTGACGGAAGGACAGCTGCGCGAGTTCCTCGACCGGCTCGTGCCGCAGGGCGCGCCGGGAGCGCGCATCGAAGCGCAAACCGCGCTCGCCGAAGGCCGCCGCGACGACGCCTACGACCTGCTGCAAGCGGCGCTCGCGTACGACCCGGGCTTCGACGACGCGCGCATGGACCGCATCGAGTTGCTGCTCGAAGACAACCGCATCGACGAGGCGCGCAACGAAGTCGATCTGCTGTCGCCGAAAACCACGCAAGGCATCGACGCGCGTTTCAACGCGATCAAAACCAGGCTCGACGCGGTGGACGCCGCCGCGGACCTGCCGCCCACCGATGCGCTCGAAGCGCGCGTCGCGGGCAATCCCGACGATCTCGAAGCGCGCTTCGATCTCGCGAATGCGTTTATCGCGCGGCACAAATATGCGCAGGCGCTCGAACATCTGCTCGCGATCGTGCAGCGCGACCGCGGGTTCCGCGAAGATATCGGCCGCAAGACGATGTTGTCGGTGTTCGATCTCGCCGCGCATCAGCCGGAGCTGGTGGCGCAGTGGCGGCGCAAGCTGAGCGCCTCGTTGAACTGATCGTTTGCGATGTTTTGCCCGATGGCGGCCTGGGTCGGAGCGGTTGAAACCGTCGCCCAGGCTGTCACCTAAACCGTCGCCTTCTTCGCCAGCTCCCGCAACACATACGCCGCGGCCGCGAAACCAAAGCTCGCGGTCACACACACGCTCGATCCAAACCCCGCGCAGTTCAAGCCGACCGGCCCCGTATGTCCGGGCGACGTGCTCACGTGCTCGGCTTCTTCATCGATATCGCAAACGGCCGCTTCCGGATAGATCAGCGGCTCGTCGGAATACACGGCGCTCACCTTGAACTTCGCTTTCGGCCCACGCGGAAAGCCGTGCTGCTTGCGCAACTGCCCGCGCACCTTCGACAGCAGCGGGTCCTGGATCGTCAGCGCCAGATCGTCGATGCGGATACGCGTCGGGTCGAGCTGACCGCCCGCCCCGCCGACCGTGATCAGCGGCTGCTTGCGCTCGACGCACCACGCGATCAGCGCGGTCTTCGTGCGCACGCTGTCGATCGCGTCGATCACATAGTCGAAACCGCCGCCGAGCGTCGCCGCGAAATTGTCCGGCTCGACGAAGTCTTCGATCAGGCGCACGTCGCAGTACGGATTGATCGCCTTGATGCGCTCGGCCATCGCTTCGACCTTCGGTTTTCCGTAGTTGCCGTCGAGCGCGTGAATCTGCCGGTTAGTGTTGCTTTCCGCGACGTTGTCCAGATCGATCAGCGTCAGCGTGCCGAGCGCGCTGCGCGCAAGCGCCTCCGCGACCCACGACCCCACCCCGCCGATGCCGATCACCGCGACGTGCGCACCCTCGAACGCGGCGAGCGCGGGCGCGCCATACAGACGGGCGATGCCGCCGAACCGGCGGGCGCGGTCGGCGGTTTCGTTCGCGTCGAGGCTGGTAGTAAGATCGGATTGCGCGGTGGTGCTGGACATGATGGCAGGGCTCGAAAACACAGGCGGAAAGTAACAGGCGGCGGCGCATTGGCAATTCGCTTTGGCCAATCTGGCGCGCAGCCCGTATTTTGCCTTAACACGTGAAGGCAGCCGCGCAGGACCCCGAGCCGCGACCCAACGTTGCAGGCCTGGCGCTCGCAACATGCGGCCGCCATACGTTGATCCGCTCGCGCGCAAAAACCCGGCGCCTTAGCTATACTTGGCCCACTGTAGCGTTCGCATAAGAACATGATCTCACTCGCCGAGCTTCGGAAAAACTACTCGCTAGGCTCACTGGACGTTGCCGACGTCAACCACGATCCGTTCCGTCAATTCGACACGTGGTTCCAGCAGGCCATCGACGCCAAGCTGCCCGAGCCGAATGCGATGACGCTTGCCACGGTCGACGCGCGCGGCCGGCCTTCGGCACGCATCGTGCTCATCAAGGGCGTCGACGAGCGTGGTTTCGTGTTCTTCACCAACTACGAAAGCCGCAAGGGCCGCGAACTGAGCGCGAACCCCTACGCGAGCCTGCTGTTTCACTGGATCGAACTCGAACGCCAGGTGCGCATCGAGGGCCGCGTCGTCAAAACGAGCGAGGCAGAAAGTGACGCGTATTTCGCATCGCGTCCGCTCGGCTCGCGGATCGGCGCATGGGCATCGAATCAGAGTCAGGTAATTGAAAGCCGCTCGCAGCTCGAAGTACGCGAACGCGAAATCAGCCTGCAATACGGCGAAAATCCTCCACGTCCGCCGCACTGGGGTGGCTACCGTCTGGTGCCCGACGCGATCGAATTCTGGCAGGGGCGGCCATCGCGGCTGCACGATCGTCTGCTTTATACGCGCGCGGAAGACAGCGCGAACTGGCTGATCGCACGCCTGCAACCCTGACCGGACGATGATGGGACGAATGACGCCGGCCGCGCCGCCATCGTAGCGGCGCGCGTCGGCGGGATTGCGTTGCGCGGCCCGCGGAATGCGCCGCACGCTGTCGCGATCCACATAGCTTTGCTTTAAATCAACGAACACGGAGAGATCACATGTTCTGGGAGAAAAAGCTGGCGCAGTGGGTTGAAGATGTCAAAAGCACAGCTAACCTGCCCGCACGCCTCGTGCTGTGGGACGGTCAGCAACACGACTTCGGGCAGTTCGCCGCGCCCCAGGTCACGCTACACGTGAAGAGCGCAACCGCGCTGCCCTACCTGCTCGAACCGAGCCTCGACAATCTCGGCGAAGCCTATGTCAAAGGCAAGATTGACATCGAGGGCAAGCTGTCGGACATCATCAATATCGGCTATCAGCTCGCGCGCAGTACCGTAACGAGCGCCGGCAAGCTCGCGCGCGTGCGGCGCTACTTCAATCATTCGAAGACGTCGGATAAGAAAGCCATTCAGTACCACTACGACGTGTCGAACGAGTTCTACAAGCTGTGGCTCGACGAGAACATGGTCTACTCGTGCGCGTACTTCGAGACCGGCACCGAAGACCTCGCGACCGCGCAGCTGAAGAAAATCGATCACATTCTGACCAAAATCCAGTTGCAGCCCGGCCAGCGTCTGCTCGACATCGGCTGCGGCTGGGGTGCACTCGTGCTGCGCGCCGCGCAGAAGTTCGGCGCGAAGTGCGTCGGCGTCACGCTGTCGCAGAACCAGTTCGATCTCGCCACCGCGCGCGTCAAAGCGGCCGGGCTCGAGAACCAGATCGAAATCCGCCTGCAGGACTATCGCGACATCCCGGGGCAGTTCGACCGCATCACGAGCGTCGGCATGTTCGAGCACGTCGGCCGCAAGAACCTGCCCGGCTATTTCCAGAAGATCCACGATCTGCTCGCCGACGACGGCATCGCGATGAACCACGGCATCACGTCGAGCGACGCCGATAGCGGCGAAACCGCGCTCGGCGGCGGCGAGTTCATCGACCGCTACGTGTTCCCGGACGGCGAGCTGCCGCATATCAGCCTCGCGCTCGAATCGATGCAGCGCGGCGGACTCGAACCGATTGACGTCGAAAGCCTGCGCCGTCACTATGCGCACACGCTCGACATCTGGGCGGAAAATTTCGAAGCCCACGCGGATCAGGCGCGCAAGCTCGTCGACGACGAAAAATTCCGCATCTGGCGCGTGTATCTGGCCGGCTGCGCCTATGCGTTCGAAAACGACGACGTGTCGATCTTCCAGGTGGTGTGCCGCAAAGCCGGCCGCAGCGCGAAAACCCTGCCGTGGTCGCGCCGCTACATGTACGAAAAACCGCTGTGACCGTGCCGTGACCGGTTGCGCCGCGGCGGCGTGCATGAAGCGCGCGCCGCGGCGCAATTCTGATCAACAGCAGGCCGGACATTGATGGACCACAGCAGGACGAGTGACATTGAAAAGCCGTTGAACGGCAAGAACGGCAGCGCGGACGATGCGGCGCACGACGCCACGCAGCAGTTCGATCTGTTCGGGATGCCGGTCGAGGCTGCGGCAGAAGCGCCGGCCATGTCCACGAGCGAGGCCGATTCCATCGCGAGCACTGCCGCGCAGCCAGAGCGCAAGCGCGCGCCGAAAACCGCAAAAGCAAACGCCGCCGCGTCGCTGTTCGAAGACGACGCCGCGCCCGACAGCCCCGCTGCTGAACCAGCCTCCGCACCCGCCGCCACCGACGCCCCGAAAAAACGCCGCGGCCGCGACGTGCTCGCCGCGCCGCCGTCGCCCGAATTGCTCGCGCTTGCGGCGCAACTGCCGCCGCAGATCCATCTCGGCACGTCGACATGGTCGTTCCCGGGCTGGAGCGGCATCGTCTATGGCGACAACTACAGCAACAGCAAACTGTCGCGCGAGGGCTTGAGCGCGTACGGCGCGCATCCGCTGCTGAAGACGGTCAGCATCGACCGCTCGTTCTACCAGGCGCTGACGGTCACCGAATACCTGCGCTACGCGCAGCAGGTGCCCGAGCACTTCCGCTTCATCGTCAAGGCGCCGATGACGATCACCGACGCCACCGTGCGCGCCGAGCGCGGCGAGCCGGTGTCGATGAACCCGTGCTTCCTGAACGCGCAGATGGCGATCGACGATTTCGTCACGCCCTGTGTCGAAGGCCTCGGTGCAAAGGCCGGCGCGCTGGTGTTCCAGTTCTCGCCGCTGCCGGATCAGATGCTCGCGCAGCCGGCGGTGTTCATCGAGCGTCTGGGAGAGTTTTTCGGCGCGCTGCCGAGGCTGCCCGACGGCAGTTGCTATGCGGTCGAGATTCGCGACGCGAGCCTGCTCACGCCACGCTTCATCCGCATGCTGAAGACGGCGGGCGTGCGCTACTGCGTCGGCATTCATGCGCGGATGCCGGATCCGCTGCGCCAGGCCGCGGCGCTCGCGCTGCTCGACGGCGAGCCGGCCGGTCCGCTGATCGTGCGCTGGAGCCTGCACGGCGGCTTCAAATACGAACAGGCGAAAGCGAAGTACGAGCCGTTCAACCAGCTGGTCGACGAAGACCCGGCGACCCGCGCGTCGCTCGCCGAACTGGCCGCGCGCTACGCGCTCGCCGGCCAGCCGGTGGTGATCGCGGTCAACAACAAGGCGGAAGGATCGGCGCCGCTCAGCTGCGTGAAGCTGGCCGAAGAGATCGTCGAAGCCTGTGTGCGTGTCACTCAGGGACGCGGGAATAGTGGCGCTGGCGCTGATGATGCGCGATCGCAGGCACAGGAACCGCAGTGACGAACAGCAGCCGGCGGCCATGCGTATCCGCCCGCTGCCGACTCCGATCCTCGCGCTGCGCCGTTAGCGCGCCTTGATCCGATGCGCGAACTTCTGGCGGAATTTCGCGACCTTCGGTGCGACCACGAACGAGCAGTAGCCCTGATTCGGATGCTGCGCGAAATAGTTCTGGTGGTAAGCCTCGGCAGGCCAGTAATTGTCGCCGAGCGGCAGCACCTCGGTCACGATCTTGCCGTCGTAGATGCCCTGTTCGCCGATCTCGCGAATCGCCTGCAGCGCGGTTTCGCGCTGCGCATCGGAATGCGTGAAGATCACCGAGCGGTATTGCGTGCCGACGTCGTTGCCCTGCCGGTTCACCTGGGTCGGATCGTGGATTGCGAAGAAGATGTCGAGAATCTCGCGATAGCTGATCTTCGCCGGATCGAAGTCGACCTTGACCACTTCCGCGTGACCGGTGTCGCCGTCGCAGACCTGCTCGTAGCTCGGACGGCGCGTATGACCGCCCGCGTACCCCGACTCCACCGCATTGACGCCCTCGACGTCCAGATACACCGCTTCGAGGCACCAGAAACATCCACCGCCGAGCGTTGCCGTCTCGTTCATAAGCTTCACCCCAGGATCAGATCCACACAATGATCGGCAGTCGGCCTGCGTAGCGCCGCCGGGTCTGCCACCGCATCCCAATATATGGCCGAAAACGCGGACTAAAAGGCACAACCGATGCACCCGTCGCGCGGCGCCGCTTGCAACGCGTCGCGCAATTCCACGCGAATCCCGCAGTGCAGATATCGAGTATAGAAAGGCCGTCGCGCGACGGGTGAATAACCATGCAGCACAACAGCAAGCGCCGCGCCCACTCGATCGCATGCCCAGCGAAGCGAAGCGAAAAATGCGGCGAGACGAGGCATGACGATCGGCGTGTCCGCACGAAACACTGCGGCCGGTCCGTGCTGGACTGTGAGCGAGCTGACGCCGGAGCACGCACCGTACGCAACGCCGTGCGGCGCACGCGGCGATTACAGTTAAAATTGGCGGAAATCGATGATTTTCACCATGACTTTCGAAACATCCGCTGCCAGCCGCACATATCCGCGTTGTTATCCGCGCCTCGATTCGCGCTTTAGTCCGTCTTTCACACGGCGCGCGCCGGGGACCCTGCCCCGATGAAGAGCGCGAGCCCACCCAACTTCGACCAGTCCGCGTTCAGACAGGCGCTCAGCCAGTTCGCGACCGGCGTCACCGTGATCACGACACGCGCCGCGTCCGGCCAGTTGATCGGCATCACGGCCAGTTCGTTCAACTCGGTTTCGCTCTCTCCGCCACTCGTGCTGTGGAGTCTCGCGACGCGCTCGGCGTCGATGCCGGTGTTCCGCGCCAACAGTCACTACGTGATCAACGTGCTGTCTTCGACGCAGCTCGATCTGTGCAAGCGCTTCGCGACCGTGAAGGGCGACCGCTTCGAGGGGGTATCGCACGCGGCGGGTGACAGCGGGATGCCGGTGCTCGACGGCGCGCTCGCGTGGTTCGAATGTCATAACCGCAGCCGCTACGACGAAGGCGACCACGTGATTTTCGTCGGTGAAGTGGAGCGCTGCGGCGTGCACGAAAATGCCGCGGACATGCTGCCGCTGGTGTTCCAGAGCGGACAGTTCCACGGCCTGAAGCCGCTTTGAGCGGCGCGGCGCGTCCCTCGCGCCGGTAGTGCGGATCGGTCTGACGCGCCGGAAATGGCGCGCCCCTCGTCAGCCTCAACGGTCGCTATGCGTGGCCCCGTGCCCGCTGCTCTTCTTCACCAGTGACACCGGCACGCCCGAGTCTTCCTTCAGCGTTTCGAGCACGATGTTCGAGCGGATGTCCATCACGCCCGGCGCCTTGTACAGGCGGTTGAGCACGAAATCCGAATAGTGCTTGAGGTTGTGCGCGAGCACGCGCAGCAGATAGTGGGTTTCGCCGGTCACGACGAACGCGCCGACCACTTCGGGCCAGTCGCGCAACGCCTCGGCAAAGCGCTCGTGCCAGTTCTGCTGGTCGTTGCGCATCGATACCTGCACGAACGCTTCCAGCTCGAACCCCAAAACTTCGCGGTTCAGACACGCGCGGTAGTGTTCGATGACGCCCTGCTCCTCCAGCAGACGCAGGCGCCGCAGACAGGCTGATGGCGACAGCGAGATACGCTCCGCCAAGTCGAGATTGCTGATCCGTCCTTCCTGCTGAAGCACCGTCAAGATACGGCAATCGGTGGCGTCGAGCGAGATCGCGTTCATATTCGGTCTCCCTTTCCTGTTTGGCTCAAATTATGTTCCAAGACACGGCTGGTTAGGAGATTTTTTCGCAATCACATTTCACGGCTTGACCTCTATCATTTAGAGATAGTCACCTTCCGTCGAAACCGTCATGCGAGCACTCTGGGACATCACCCCCGCCGTCGATCCCGCCACGCCCGTCTGGCCGGGCGACACGCCGGTCGGCATCGAGCGCGTCTGGCGCATGGAGGCTGGCTCGCCGGTCAATGTCGCGCGTCTGACGATGTCGCCGCACACCGGCGCGCATACCGACGCGCCGCTGCACTACGACGCCGAAGGCGCCGCGATCGGCGACGTGCCGCTCGACGCGTATCTCGGTTTGTGCAGAGTGATCGACTGTATCGGCGCGTCGCCTGTTGTGACGCCACAACACCTGACCGGCTCGCTCGACGATCTGCCGCCGCGAGTCTTACTGCGCACTTACAGAAATGCGCCAACGCGCGAGTGGGATAGCGCGTTCTGCGCGGTCGCGCCCGAGACCGTCGATCTGCTCGCCGCGCGCGGCGTGAAGCTGATCGGCATCGATACGCCATCGCTCGATCCCCAGGAATCGAAGACGATGGACGCGCATCACCGCATTCGCGCGCACCGGATGGCGATTCTCGAAGGCATCGTGCTCGACGCGGTCGAACCCGGCGACTACGAACTGATCGCGCTGCCGCTCAAGCTGACCACGCTCGACGCAAGCCCGGTACGCGCGGTGCTGCGCGCACTGCACGGCTCTCGCTAAGCCACGCGACTCGGCGAGCCAACAACCCGACAACCCAACCCTCGAACCACCATGAACCATCGTGACGAAGCCGTGGCGCTCGACAGCGCCGACCCGCTCGCAGCGCTGCGCGACCAGTTCGCGCTGTCGCCGACGACCATCTATCTCGACGGCAACTCGCTCGGCGTACCGCCGGCCGCCGCGGCGCAGCGCGCGCAAACCGTGATCGCCGCCGAATGGGGCGAAGGGCTGATCCGCAGCTGGAACAAATCCGGCTGGTTCGTGCTGCCGCGCCGGCTCGGCAACAAGCTCGCGCCGTTGATCGGCGCGGCCCAAGACGAAGTCGTGATCACCGACACGATCTCGATCAACCTGTTCAAGCTGCTGTCGGCCGCGCTGCGGCTTGCGAATGCGCGCGATCCGCAGCGTCGCGTGATCGTGTCCGAGCGCTCGAACTTCCCGAGCGATCTGTATATCGCGCAGGGTTTGATCGAGCAGCTCGATCGCGGCTACGAGCTGCGCCTCGTCGACGATCCGTCCGAGCTGCCCGACGCGATCGGCGCGGACACCGCGATCGCGATGATCACCCACGTGAACTATCGCACCGGCTACATGCACGACATGGCCGCGCTGACGAAGCTGATTCACGACAGGGGCGCGCTCGCGCTATGGGACCTCGCGCATTCGGCGGGCGCGGTGCCGGTCGATCTGAACGGCGCCGGCGCCGACTACGCGGTCGGCTGCACCTACAAGTATCTGAACGGCGGCCCCGGTTCGCCCGCGTTCGTGTGGGTGCCCAAGCGCCACCAGAACGAGTTCGCGCAACCGCTGTCGGGCTGGTGGGGGCATCGCGCGCCGTTCGAGATGAATCCGACGTATCAGCCCGACGACGGCGTGGGCCGCTTCCTGTGCGGCACGCAGCCGATGGTGTCGATGGCGCTCGTCGAATGCGGGCTCGACGTGTTCCTGCAAACCAACATGCAGGCGGTTCGCGAGAAGTCGCTCGCGCTGACCGATCTGTTCATCGAACTGGTCGAGACGCGTTGCAGCGAATTTCCACTGAAGCTCGTGACGCCGCGCGAGCACGCGCAGCGCGGCTCGCATGCGAGCTTCGAACATCCGCACGGCTACGAGGTGATGCAGGCGCTGATCGCGCGTGGCGTGATCGGCGACTATCGCGAGCCGCACGTGCTGCGCTTTGGATTCACGCCGCTGTACACGCGCTTCGTCGACGTATGGGACGCCGTCGAAACCTTGCGCGACGTGCTCACCCGCGAGGCCTGGAAAGCTCCTGAATTCGCCCAGCGCGGCGCCGTTACCTGAGGACGACAGAATGACCGATCACATGCACACGCCGGGCTTGCCAGAAGAACCGGCGGCACAAGGCTGCCCGTTCGGGCACGGGCGGACGGCTTGGGCGCCGGCCGCTAGTGCCACGACCGCCTCCGCGAGCACGGCCGATAGCGGCTGGCACGACGCGCAGCTCGACTTCTCGGAGTCGATGAGCTACGGCGACTATCTGTCGCTCGGCACGGTGCTGGACGCGCAGCATCCGTTGTCGCCGGATCACAACGAGATGCTGTTCATCATCCAGCATCAGACGAGCGAGCTTTGGATGAAGCTCGCGTTGTACGAGTTGCGCGCGGCGCTCGCGGCCGTGCATCGCGATGAGCTGCCGCCCGCGTTCAAGATGCTCGCACGCGTGTCGCGGATCATGGAGCAACTGGTGCAGGCGTGGAGTGTGCTCGCGACGATGACGCCGTCTGAATACACGGCGATGCGGCCGTACCTCGGCAGTTCGTCGGGCTTCCAGTCGTATCAGTATCGGCAGATCGAATTCCTGCTCGGCAACAAGAACGAGCAGATGCTGAAGCCGCACGCGCATCGCGCCGACGTGTACGAGCAAGTGAAGGCATCGCTCGAAGCGCCGTCGTTCTACGACGAAGTGGTGCGGCTGCTTGCGCGTCGCGGCTTCAAGATTTCGCCCGCGCGGCTCGAACGCGACTGGACCAGGCCGACCGAACATGATGCGTCGGTGGAATCCGCGTGGCTCGAGGTGTATCGCAATCCGTCGGAGCATTGGGAGCTGTACGAGATGGCGGAAGAACTCGTCGATCTCGAGGATGCGTTCCGCCAATGGCGCTTCCGCCACGTGACGACCGTCGAGCGCATCATCGGCTTCAAGCAGGGCACCGGCGGCACCAGCGGCGCGCCGTATCTGCGCAAGATGCTCGATGTCGTGCTGTTCCCCGAGTTGTGGCATGTGCGGACGATGTTGTAACGGTTGGCGCGTGTCAGACAGGGAATGACCGGAAATCACGGCAAGCATGATGCCGCGGTTGTTCCCGCTCGTTGCAGAACAGGCACCGTTCATCGGGCTGAGGAAAGTTCGGAGTTCTCCGAATCTTGAGAGATGGTCAGCATGCCAGCATCGGAACCCCATAAAAAACATCAGAGGGTTTCGATATGCCCGGTGTCGATAACGCCGAAGGAGTGAAGGTTGTACTGAGTGCCCCGCAACTCGCGGCCGTGCTGTCCCGGCAGTCGATCAGTCAGGCGGAGATGCTTTCCAACCGGCTTTGGGGCGGGTTACAGGTCGTCGGCGGCGTGCTGGAAATGGTCGGCGCAGGTGTGCTGTGCGCTTTGCCAGATCCGACGATGGCGAGCAAAGCCGGGTGTGTCGTGTTCGGGGTACATGGCTCGGACTCGGCGGCGGCTGGCCTGCGGCAGGTCTGGACTGGTCGGGACACCGCCACGCTGACCCAGCGGGGCGCGACGAAACTCGCTGAAGCGATGCGGGCGAGCCCTGACATGGCGAACAATATCGGCCTGTCCCTCGATATCGCCGTGCCGTTCGGATTTGCTGGCTCGATCAAGGCGGCGCGCGCTGCGCGTGTCACGATGGGCCGGATCAGGCTGAACATGCATGAGGCGAAGGCGGGAAGCCGGATTGGTGGACATACGCTTTTGAAACATGTCGGGAGGACTGAGGCGCAGTTGCGGGAGAGGCTCAGGCTGGAGCCGAAAAGAACTGAAGTATCGTCTTTCGCAAATCTTCAGGAGGCGGAGTGGGCCATATCAGAAACGATGCTTGCAAATGCCTCAAAGATCCGAAAATGGACAACAACATCAAAACGAACTCTGACGCTCGAGAAGGATGTTGGAAGAAAAGTAGGCTATGTATTGACCCAGAAGACTGACACCCTAGTGGACAGCAGTAAAGTGAAGGTCATCTTGAAGTACGGGACGTACAACGGGATGCCATACTACATTCTCACGGCTATGATCGAAGGCTGAATTTCACATGGATATTGATATATGAGATACGAAAATTTGTATCAATTGATTTGTGGCCGCTTCCATGAAGACTTCGACCTTTTTGGCAACACAATCGAGGAATTGGTCTTGTCTTTTACATGCGAGTGCACACCGGAAGAGATTAATGCGACGGTGGCCGAGATAGACCGATTCAAGAGCGATCATGCTGGGAATCTCGACGCCGCGTTTGAGGAAAATTTTGGCTACCAGTGCGATCCGACTGTGTGGGAGCAAACCACCGAGGCTTTTCTCGACAAACTTAAGAGTCTTCTCCTGAGCGAGTAGCCTGATTTTCCTCGCACTGGACGGCGATACATGACATACGACGATCTGGATCAATTGATCGGTGTCTACTTCAATGAGGCTTCCGACTACTGGGGAAACACAATTGAAGAGTTGGTGCGGGCTTGTGCAAGCGGATGCACGCCAGAAATGATTAACGCAAAGGTGGCCGACATAGATCGGTTCAAGAGAGATCACGCTGGAAATCTCGGCGCTGCCTTCGAAGAGGAATTCGGCAGCCAGTTCGTTCCGACGCTGTGGGGTCGCACCGCCGAATCTTTTCTTGATGGGCTTAAACGTCTTCTTCTGAGTGAGTAGCCTGCACTTCCGCCCGCCGGACGGCCCCGCCGTCTGGCGGGGCTTCCGTCTACTTTCATTTCACCAGGCAACCGACGGCGCTTGACACCCCCTAGCGCGCGGTATACCCACCATCAATCGGCAAACACACCCCGCTAACCATCGACGCCGCATCGCTCAACAAAAACAGGATCGGCGCCGCGACCTCGGCGGACTCAGCAAAGCGCCTGAGCGGAATCGCCTGCAACGCAGGATCGCGTTTGACAGGATCGCTCCACGCCAGCACCGCCATCGGCGTCAGCGTGATCGTCGGGTTCACGCTATTCACGCGAATCCCGTGCGGCCCCAGCTCGATGCACAACGCGCGCGTGACCGCATCGAGCGCCGCCTTCGACGCCGAATAGCTCAGATGATCGTCGAGCGCGACGAGCGCGGCCTGGCTCGACACGTTGACGATGCTGCCCGCGCGACCCGCGTCGAGCATGCCACGCGCGACGTGCTTCGCGACCAGCACCGCGCCGCGCGTATTCACCGCCATCACGCGATCGAAGCTCGCGGCCGTGGTATCCACCGCGCGTTCGAGCAACGCGATGCCCGCGCAATTGACGAGACCGTCGAACGGTTCGAGCGACGCGAATGCTTCGTCGATCGCGGCTTCGTCGCTGACGTCGAGCTGCAACGGCTCGCAGCCGGTTTCCTCGGCGAGCCGCGCGAGCTCGTTCACGTTGCGCGCGGCCGCGACGACCGATGCGCCGCTCGCGCACAGCGCCTCGACCGTCGCGCGGCCGATGCCGCTGGAGGCGCCCGTCACCAGAATCGAGCGACCGGAAAAATCGAAAGTAGCGTTCATGATGATTGCAAGCGATGCATGACCGGCTTCAACGCCGGATAGAGATCCACGTACACGCCGAAGCGCTGCTCGTATAACGCCATGCGCCGTGCGTCGGGCTGCGCGCGCTCGATCAGCGTGACCCAGCCGTCTTGCGCCGCTTCGCGCGACACGAGGCCGACGCCGACCGCGGCGAGCAACGCCGCGCCCATCGCGGCTTCGACGTCCTGCTCGATCGTGTAGACCGGATAGCCGGTGACATCGGCGATGATCTGCATCCACAGGTCCGAATGCGCGGCGCCGCCCACGACGATCAACTTGTCGTCGAGCGATTGCGCGCCTTTGCGCCCCGCCTCGATGTTGTGCTTCAGCGCGAACGACACCCCTTCGAGCACCGCGCGATACAGATGCGCGCGCGTATGAAACAGCGACAACCCGACGAACGCGCCACTCGCCTTCGCATCCCACACCGGACTTCGCTCGCCCATCAGATACGGCAGGAACAGCACGCCGTCGGCGCCGGCCGGCACTTGCGCGGCCGCTTCTTCGAGCAGCCGATGCGGATCGCCATGCGGTGTCGCGCGCGCGGTCTCGATCTCCGCCTGACAGAACTGCTCGCGATACCAGCTGACCGACGCGCCCGCGGTAATCGCGCCGCCGAATACGTAGATATCGTGCTGCCCGTTGAAAACGTGCGGCATGCTGACCAAACCGTGTCGCGCGTCGACACGCTGATTGATGTAACCCCAGCACATGCTGGTGCCGATCATCGCGACGTGCTGTCCCGCGCGCGTGACGCCGGCCGCGAACGTCGCCATCGCCGCATCGACGCCGCCCGCGACGATCGCCGTGCCCGCTTCCAGTCCGAGCTGCGCGGTCCATTGCGACAACAAGCCGCCCACCACCTCCGACGATTCGACGAGCCGCTCCGGCATCATCGTCGCGGGAATGCCGAGCATATCGAGCGCTTCGTCCGACCAGTCGCGCCGCGCGATATCGTAGACGCCGCCGATATTGCCAGCCGAGCTGTGATCAACGGCGACCTCGCCGGTCAGCATGTAGATCACGTACGCGTTCGGCGGCAGGAAATAGCGCGTATGCGCCCACACGTCCGGCTCGTTCTCGCGCAGCCACAGCATCTTCGTGTAGCCGTAGTAGCTGTCCACCCCATTACCGGTGATCGAATAGAGCCGCTCGAGATCGACGTTCTCGCGCACCCAGTCGACCTCTGCGGTCGCGCGCCGGTCCATCCAGATCAGGCACGGCGCGAGCGGCCGCATGTCGTTGTCGACCGGGATGCCCGAGCCGCCGTACAGGCTGCTCACGCACAGCGCCTTGATCGCACGCGGCGCGATGCCGGCCGCCTTCGCATCGCCGACGCACGCGGCCACGCATTCGACCACGGCCTTAAGCCACACTGCGGGCCACTGCTCGGCCCACAACGGCTTCGGCGTGTCGGGTTGATAGCTCGACGCATGCTGCGCGACGATCGCACCGTGCTGGTCGACCAGCAACGCCTTCGTGCTCTGCGTGCCGATATCGACGCCGATGACGTAGTTCATAGAGTCTCCGTTGAAAAGCCACGCACGCGATTTACGCGCGCGGCTTCATCAGCACCTTGATCGAGTCGAGCGAGTTCGCGATCCTGATCGCTTCGTCCCATTCTTCCAACGAAAAGCCGTGCGTGACGATGCCCTTCGACGTAACGAGTCCACGCGCGAGCAGATCGATCGCGATCGGATAGCAATAGGGTCCAAGATGCGCGCCGCGCACATCGAGCTCCTTGCGATCGCCGATCACCGACCAATCGAGTGTCGTATCCGCGCCGAACACCGAAAATTCGACGAAGCGTCCGAGCTTGCGGATCAGGTCCATCCCCTGGTTCACGCCGATCGGCGCGCCGGTCGTTTCAATATAGACGTCGCAACCGTAGCCGTCAGTCAGTGAACGAATGATCGCGAGCGCGTCGTCCTTCTGAGGATTGATCGTCACGTCCGCGCCGTATTCGCGCGCGAGCGCGAGCCGCTCTTCGACGAGATCGATCACGACGAGCTTCTTCGGCGTCTTCAGATGCGCGACCTGCGTCATCATCAGACCGAGCGGCCCCGCGCCCGCGATCACGACGACGTCGTCGAGTTGCAGATCGCCGCGATTGACCGTGTGAATCGCGCAGGCGAGCGGCTCGATGATCGCGGCGTCTTCGAGCGAGATGCCGTCGGGAATCTTGTGGACGATCGCGGTCGGCGGAATTCGCATGTACTCCGCCATGCCGCCGTCCGCGACCTCGCGCTGAAAGCCGAAGATGTTGTGCACTTCGCACATCCAGTACTGGCCGGATTTGCAGTAGCGGCACTTGCCGCACGGCACGATCTGCTCGGCGATCACGCGCTCGCCTTTTTGCACGCCGAAGTGCTCGGCCGCGCCCTCGCCCAGTTCCTCGACATAGCCGAAGAACTCGTGGCCCGGAATCACCGGCGCCTTGACCCACGGGCTCGGGCCGCCCCAGAACATCTTCGCGCCCGAATGGCATTTGCAGTCGCTCGCGCAGATGCCGCACGCGGCGATGCGGATCACGAGTTCGTGCGCGCGGGCGCGTGGCTTCTGCACCTGCTCGACGCGATAGTCTTTCGGTGCATGACAGACGATGGCGGTCATGTTCTGCTGGTCGGATGGAGTCGTCATTGCATGGTCCTGCGATAAGAGGGATGTGGGGAAGTGAGCGTTACTTTCTGCGGTCGCGGCTGATATAGATCGCGAGCAGAATGATTCCGCCCTTGATCACGTTCTGCACGTATGGATTGACGCCGACCATGTTCAGGCCGTTATTCAGCACACCGAGTAACAGCGCGCCGATCAGCGTGCCGATGATCGAGCCGCGTCCACCGGAGATAGATGTGCCGCCCATCACGACGGCGGCGATTGCGTCGAGTTCGAAGCCAACGCCCGCGTTCGGCTGGCCGCTCATCAGACGCGCGGTCAGCACGATCGCGGCGAACGCGGACGTCAAGCCGGCGAGCGTGTAGACGATCATCTTCACGCGCGCGACACGCACGCCGGACAAGCGCGTCGCCTGCTCGTTGCCGCCGATTGCATACACGTAGCGGCCGAACGGCATCCGTTCGAGCAGCACCCACGCGATCACATAGATCACCGCCATGATCACGACGGGCGCCTGGATGCCGAGTATCTTGCCGCTGCCGAAGAAGCTGACCCAGTCGGGCAGACCGTCGATCGGGTAGCCGCCGGTGTAGATCAGCGCGAGGCCGCGGGCGATACCCATCGTCGCGAGCGTGACGATGATCGGCGGCATACCGGCGAACGCGACGAAGAAACCGTTGGCCGCGCCGAAGCCGAGACCGACCGCGAGCCCGACCGCCAGCGCGGCCACCGCATTCATGCCCGCGACCATCAGCCCGGCCGACAGCGTGCCCGCGAGCGCCATCACCGAGCCGACCGACAGATCGATGCCGCCCGTCAGGATTACGCAGGTCATGCCGACCGCGATGATCGCGTTGATCGACACCTGGCGCAGCACGTTCTCGATGTTCGCGGCCGACAGAAAGCTGTCGCTCGCGAACACCATCACGATGCAGACCACCAGCAGGCCGATGAACGGATAGAACAGCGTCGAGCGTTTCAGCGCGGCCCACGTGAAGCGCACCGGCGCGCCCGGCGTGTCGCTGCTGACGGTCGAGGTTTTCGGCGAAGAGGAAGGATTAGGCATGTTCATGAGAAGCTCCAAGCGAACCGGCGGTCGCATAGGTCATCACGGCATTCGATTCGATCGCGTCGCCTTCGAGCAGCGCTTCGATGCGGCCCTGCCGGAACACGGCGACGCGGTCGCACATACCCACGATCTCCGGCAACTCGGACGAGATCATGATGATCGAGTAGCCGCGCGAGGTCAGTTCGCGCATCAGCAGATAGATTTCGGCCTTCGCGCCGACGTCGATGCCGCGAGTCGGTTCGTCGAAGATCAGGATGTTGGTGTGGTGATTGAGCCAGCGCGCGATCACGACCTTCTGCTGATTGCCGCCCGACAGCGTCGCGACTTCGGTGTGCATCGTCGGCGCCTTCACGCCGACGCGCTTCATGATGTCGGCGGTCGCGCGTGCCTCGCTGCGCTGGTCGATGAAGAAACGCAGCGAGCGGTACTTGCCGAGGTTGTTGATCGAGATGTTCTGCTTGATCGAGAAGTCCGTAATGAGCCCTTCCGTCTTGCGGCTCTCGGGCAGAATGCCGACGCCCGCGCGCAGCGCATCGGCCGGATCTGCAAGCTTCGCGGCCGTGCCGTTCACGCGAATTTCCTTCACGTACGCGCGCTCCGCGCCGATCACCGCGAGCGCGGTCTCGGTGCGCCCCGAGCCGACGAGCCCCGCGAAGCCGAGAATCTCGCCTTCGCGCAGCGTGAAGCTCAACTCGGGGCTGTCTTTGAACAACTGCAGGCGCACGACGTCGAGCACGACCTTCGCATCGGCGCGCGGCGCCGGCTTCGGCGGAAAGCTGCTTTCGATGCGGCGTCCCACCATCATCTGCACGAGCCGGCTCACGTCGGATTGCACGACCTCGGTCATGCCGACGTACTGGCCGTCGCGCAGCACCGTGATGCGGTCGCACACCTCGAAAATCTCTTCGAGGTGGTGCGAGATGAAGATCATCGCGACGCCCTGCTGCTTCAGTTCGCGCATGATCGTGAACAGATGCGCTGCTTCGGCCGGCGTCAGCGTCGCGGTCGGTTCGTCGAGGATCAGCACGCGCGCATCGAGCGACAACGCCTTGCCGATTTCGACGAACTGCTGCTGCGCAACGGACAGTTCCCGGATCGGCACCGACAGATCGATCTCGACGCCAAGCCGCTGAAATATCGCGGCCGCCGCGCGCCGCATCCTGGCGCGTTCGAGCAGGCCGAAGCGGTTGCGCATTTCACGGCCGAGAAACATGTTCTCCACCGCGTTCAGATACGGAATCAGGCTGAATTCCTGAAACACGATACCGACACCTGCGGCCACCGCGTCGTGATAGTTCGCGAAGTGGCGTTGCTCGCCGTCGAGCGTGATCGTGCCTTCGTCCGGCTGATAGATGCCGCACAGAATTTTCATCAGCGTCGACTTGCCCGCGCCGTTCTCGCCGAGCAGCGCGTGAATCTCGCCGCGCGCGATCTCGAGGTGAATGCCTTGCAGCGCCTTCACACCGGGAAAGCTCTTGCTGATGTTGTCGAGCTTCAGAATCGTGTCCATCGCGTGTTCCTCTGCCGCGCACCGCCGCGCATGATCGTCACGCGCGGCGGCCTGCGTTTGCATTACCAGCTGAAGCCCTTCGCGTTGCTCCTGTCGATCATTTTCACGTCGACCGGAATCGCTTTCGGCACATTGGCGCCCCACTTCTTCGCGAGCGCGATGCCGAGCGCGATGCGCACCTGATCGGCCGGGAATTGCGCCGACGTCTCGACGAATTTCGAATTCGGCTTCTGGATCGCGGCGATCGCTTCAGGCGCACCGTCGACGCTCGTCAGCTTGATGTCCTTGCCCGACGATTCGATCGCCGACAGCGCACCCATCGAGCCGCCGTCATTCACGCTGAACACGCCCTTCAGGTTCGGATGCGCCTGGATCATGTTCTCGGTGACGGACAGCGCGGTCGCGCGTTCCTGCTTGCCGTTCTGCGTATCGACGAGCTTCACGCCCGGCGATTTCGCCAGCGCCGCCTTGCAGCCCCGCACGCGTTCGAGAATCGGCACGACCGGAATGCCGTCGAGAATCGCCACTTCGCCGCTGCCGCCGATCGACTTCGCGAGGTAGTCGCAAGCCATCACGCCCGCGTCGTAGTTCTTCGAGCCGACGAACGAATCGACCGGACCGTTCGCGTTCGCATCGACCGCGACCACGACGACGCCCGCCTTCTTCGCCGACGTGACCGCCGACTGGATGCCGGTCGAGTCGGTCGGATTGACGAGCAGGATGTCGATCTTCTTTTGCAGCATGTCTTCGACGTCGCTGACCTGCTTGCTGACGTCGTGATGCGCGTCGGTGACGACGACCGTCGCGCCGGTCGACGCGGCCGCGTCGTTCAGCGCTTTTTGCATCGTCACGAAGTACGGGTTGTTGAGTTCCTGGAACGTCATGCCGATTTTCAGCGGCGCGGCCTGCGCGGTCTGCGCAGCCGACACGGCGGCGAGCGACAAGCCGAACGCGAGCGCGGCGACGCGCCGCGCGACCATCATCGAAGGATTGAGCGAAAGAGTAGACGGCTTCATGGTTGTCTCCATTTTTTGAAGTGAGCACGCCCCCTCGCGCTGTGGGTGCACAGCGCGATCGATGCGTGTTGAAACGCGAGTGGACAAAAACAGCGGACTACCGGGCGGGCACTAGGTGACCGGATACGCGACGCCGCTACGCGGCAAGCCCGGCGCGAGCACGATCGCCGGCGCGTTGTCGATGCCCCGGCCACGCGCGGCCGCCTGCTCGGAAGCGTCGCGGCTCGCATCGTTGAGTTGCTGATAACGGCGGAACGTCGATGGCGCCATGCCCTTCATCGCGAGGAACTGCCGGTTGAAATTCGACAGGTTATTGAAGCCCGCCTTGAAGCAGATGTCGGTCACGCTCAGTTCGCCGTCGGTCAGCAACTGGCACGCGAGATTGATGCGCATGCGGTTCACGTACTGCACGAAAGGCAGCCCGGTATGGCGGCGGAAATAACGCGAAAAAGCGCTGACGCTCTGGCCGGCGAGTTGCGCAAGCTCCGACTCGCGCAATTCGTTCGAGAGGTTCTTGCCGATATACGCGAGCACATGATTGATGCGGGTTGCCGCGAAGCTGGTCGGGTCGGCCTGATACGCGGGACTCGCGAGCGTGTCGCGGTCCGACGCGTTCATCAGGATCTCGAGCATCGACATGAACAGCACGAGCCGGCGCAGTCCGCGCGCCGCGAGCAGTTCGAGAAAGAGCGGCTTGATTTGCGCCGAGGTCTCATGACCGAACGACAGGCCGCGACGCGCGTCGGCGAGCAGCGCCTCGACCTGCCGCCATTCCGGGAAACTCTCGAGACAGTTCGATACGAACTCCTGGCCGAACTGCACGACCAGATTGCGCTGCGCGACGCTCTCGCCTTCGGGCACGTCGCTGACCCAGTTGTGCGGCAGGTTCGGCCCCATCAGCACGAGATTGCCGGGCGCGAAGCTGCCGATGTGATCGCCGACGAACATCTTGCCGGTCGTCGCGACGATCAGATGGATCTCGTACTCCGGATGAAAGTGCCAGCGCACCGTGCGATACGGATAGCCATGCGACCACACTTTGAACGACTCGTCGTGACGTACGGCCACGATTTCGAGATCAGGTTGCACTGTCTGCCTCCATGGAGCGGCACGGGTGAGGCGCCGCCGATCTTGATCTTGTAAAGCGAAAAGTAACCGCCAAACGCGTTGGCGACCACTTAAAAAGAAACCGCGGACCGATACTTTTTTGCACTGGGGTTAATCCCGACGCGCGCAAGGTCAAATTTGATGCAATGCAATATGCGAGGCCCAGCGCGTTTTCGACCCTTCGGACGCCCGACGCTGCCGCAGCCCGCATGCCGCGCTGCGCCATCAAAACCCAGTTCCGTTGCCTTGACTTTCGTTTCGCCGGGTACGATCATTCGCTCACATACAGAGCAAATGCTCTGAACGCACAAAAACCCGCGCCACGAGCGCGGTGGACGTTTGCAACTACGTTGCATGGGACCAGAGCAAGCGCTGAAGCGCTAACTCTGGCCGACACCGGAGACACGACATGAACAGCGGGCAAGGCAGCGGCGCGGCCGCACACGTGATCCTGCACATCGGCGCGGGATCGTTTCATCGCGCGCATCAGGCGTGGTATCTGCATCGGCTGAACGAAGCGAGCGCGGCCAGCGAGCCGCACTGGTCGCTGACCGTCGGCAATATTCGCGGCGACATGAACCCGGTGCTCGAAGCACTCGCCGCGCAGAACGGCGTCTACACGCTCGAAACGGTCACGCCGCAAGGCCAGCGCGCGTACGAGACGATCCGCTCGATCGAGCGCGTATTGCCGTGGAGCGAAAGCCTCGACGGGCTGATCGAAGCGGGCTCCAACCCGGCCTGCAAGATCATCGCGTTCACCGTGACCGAAGGCGGCTACTACCTCGACGAACACGACCGGCTCGACACCGCGAACCCCGATCTCGCCGCCGACCTCGCCGGCGGCCACAAGACGATCTACGGCGCGCTCGCGGCGATTCTCGACGCGCGCGTGAAACGCGGCGCGGGCCCTGTCACGCTGCAGACCTGCGACAACCTGCGCAGCAACGGCGAGCGCTTTCATGCGGGCATGAGCGAGTTTCTCGAACGACGCGGTGCGAACGAACTCGCGCAATGGTTCGATGACAACACCTCGTGCCCGTGCTCGATGGTCGATCGCATCACGCCGCGTCCGACGCCCGACGTGCGCGAGCGCGTGAAGGCCGCGACCGGCGTCGACGACGCGAGTCCGGTGATGGGCGAAGCGTTCATCCAGTGGGTGATCGAAGACCGCTTCATCGCGGGACGGCCGGCCTGGGAGAAGGTCGGCGCGGAACTCGTCGATTCGGTGCTGCCGTACGAGGAAGCGAAGATCCGCATTCTCAACGCGACGCATAGCTGCATCGCGTGGGCGGGCACGCTGGTCGGCCTGAACTACATCCATGAGGGCACGCTCGACGCCGATATCCGCCAGTTCGCGTACGACTACGTGACCGAGGACGTGATCCCGTCTCTGACACCGAGCCCGCTCGATCTAGAACGCTATCGCGACGTCGTGCTCGAGCGCTTCAGCAATCCGCATATTCTCGATACGAACCAGCGCGTCGCCGCCGATGGCTTCTCGAAGCTGCCCGGCTTCATCGCGCCGACACTCGCGGAATGCTTCGAGCGCGGCGTTACGCCGGCGGCGACCGCGATGCTGCCCGCGTTGTTCTTCCGCTTTCTGGAGCGCTGGCACACGGGCAAGCTGCTCTATGCGTATCAGGACGGCGTGATGGACGAGCGCGTCGCGCACGGCTTTTTCACGGCGCCCGACCCGCTGCGCGCATTCGCGGCCGACCGGCTGCTGTGGGGCGGCATGGCGCAGACGCCCGAACTCGAAGCGGCGCTCGCGGGCGCGCTCGCGCGTGTCGACGCATGGCTCGCGAAACGCGGCGCGGCTTGACGAGCCAGGCTTAATGCGCATGACAGCGCGCGCGATGTGCGGATAAAGTAGCGCATCTCCAACGACGAAGGTTTCGCTCCCATGTACCTAGGCATCGACCTCGGCACGTCCGAAGTGAAAGTTCTGCTGCTCGCCTCCGATGGCCGCGTGATCGGCACCGCAGGCTCGCCGTTCACCGTTTCGCGTCCGCACCAGCGCTGGGCCGAGCAGAATCCCGAAGACTGGTGGGCGGGCACGCGCAGCGCGCTCGCCGGGTTGCGCGCGCGTCATCCCGACGAGTTCGCGCAGATTCGCGGCATCGGCCTTTCAGGGCAGATGCACGGCGCGGTGCTGCTCGATGCGGAGAATCGCGTGCTGCGGCCCGCGATCCTGTGGAACGACATGCGCAGCGACAAGGAATGCGCGGAGCTGACCGAGCGCGCGCCGGATCTACACAGCGTCGCCGGCAATCTGGCGATGCCCGGTTTCACCGCGCCGAAGCTGCTGTGGGTCGCGCGTCACGAACCGGAGATCTTCGCGAAAACCGCCTGCGTGCTGCTGCCGAAAGACTATCTGCGGCTGCAACTGACGGGCGGCAAGGTGTCCGATCCGTCGGACGCGGCCGGCACGCTGTGGCTCGACGTCGCGAAACGCGATTGGTCGGATTCGCTGCTCGCAGCCTGCAACATGACGCGCGCGCAGATGCCGGCGCTGCGCGAAGGCAGCGCGCCGGCCGGCACGCTGCTGCCGGAACTCGCGCGCGAATTCGGCCTGCGCGACGACGTGATCGTCGCGGCCGGCGGCGGCGACAATGCGACCAGCGCGATCGGCATCGGCGCGACGCAACCGGGCGACGGCTTCGTATCGCTGGGTACGTCGGGCGTGCTGTGCGTGGTCGGCGACAGCTTCCGGCCGAACCCGGCCTCCGCCGTGCACGCGTTCTGTCATGCGATCCCGGATCGCTGGCATCAGATGAGCGTGGTGCTGTCGGCGGCGAGTTGTTTGCGCTGGGTCTGCAAGCTCACGTCGACCGACGAGCCGACGCTGCTCGCCGAAATCGAGGCGCTGCCCGCCGAGGCCTTGACCACCGCGCCGCTCTTTTTGCCGTATCTGTCTGGCGAGCGCACGCCGCACAACGACCCCTACGCTCAAGGCGTGTTCTTCGGCATGACTCACGCCACCGACCGCGCGCTGCTGGGCTACGCGGTGCTCGAAGGCGTGACGCTCGCGCTGACCGACGGCCTCGACGCGCTGCGCGCGGCCGGCACCGAAGCGAAGGTGCTGTCGCTGCTCGGCGGCGGCGCACGCAGCGATTACTGGGCCCAGTTGCTCGCCGATGCGCTCGACACCGTCACCGTCAAGCATGGCGGCGGCGAAACCGGCGCGGCGCTGGGCGCGGCGCGTCTCGGCTGGCTCGCGGCAGGTGGCGAGCCGGCCACCGTGCTGACCAAGCCGCCCGTCGAAAAGGAGTTCACGCCGAATCCGCGTCGCCACGCGGAATTGCGCACGCGCCTCGAAGCGTATCGCGCGCTGTATCGCCACGTACGGCCGCTGTTCGATCCCGCGCGGGCACCGCTCGCCTGAGCGTCATCCGCGGCCGGCCTGCGCGACAGACGCGCCGCCGGCCGCTATCATCGGCACACTTCAAGCGAAATCTCATCGTGCCCAGGTCCACAGAAAAACTCGATCTTGCCACGCGCGCCGCGTGGCTTTACTACGTCGCGGGCAACACCCAGAACGAAATCGCCGAGAAGCTGCAGGTGTCGCGGCCAGTCGCGCAGCGGCTCGTCGCATTCGCCGTCGAAAAGAACCTGATCCGCGTGCGGGTCGATCACAAGCTCGCCGATTGTCTGTCGCTCGCCGATCAGCTGTCGAAGCGCTACGGCCTCAGCATGTGCGAGGTCGTGCCGATCGACGGCGATACACCCGAGGAACTCGACCGCAAGCTCGCGGTGGCCGGCGCGCAGGTGATGGAGCGTTATCTGACCGCGGAAAAGCCGATGGTCGTCGCGGTCAGCAGCGGGCGCACGCTGAAAGCCGCGGTCGATCAGATCGCGCAGCTGGACCGTCCGCAGCACCGCTTGGTATCGATGGTCGGCGCGATCGCGCAGGACGGCTCCTCGAACCGCTACGACGTCGCGCTGCACATTTCTGAAAAGACCGGTGGCAAGCATTTCCTGCTGCCCGCGCCGCTGCTCGCCGACAGCGAGGCCGAGCGCGCGCAGTGGTGCAATCACCGTCTTTATCGGATCGTCGAGTCACTGTCCGCGCAGGCCGACGTCGCGTTCGTCGGCATCGGCAACATCGGCATGACCTGTCCGTTGCACGAGGACGGCTTTATCACGGAAGGCGAGGTGAAGGAGTTGATGCACAACGGCGCGGTCGCGGAAATGCTGGGCCTGCCGATCGATGCGGCCGGCGCGCACGTCGAATCGCCGACCGGCCGGCGCGTGACGAGCATCGCGCTCGACGCGCCGCCACGCCGGCCGACCATCGGGTTTGCGGGCGGACAGCGCAAGCGTGAGGCGTTGATCGCGGTGCTCAAGGGTGGGTGGTTGTCGGGGCTCGTGACTGATGAGTTGTGTGCGCGGGCGGCGTTGGAGGCTTGAGGGGGATGAGTGGTGGTCGCGCATATCGCATCAACCCTCGAAAGCACCTCTAGCGTTTGCCGATCACAAAAAGGCACCACCCGGGCTGCGCAACAAGGGCCCGAAAAGGCAATTACCCAAGAAGACACAAAGGAGAAAAAAGCAATTTCTTCATCGTTTTAATCAGCTGCTAACGCCGCAACATGAAATCGAGGCTCGCTCCCCGCGTAGTACCGAAAGAGCATGACACATGTTCTGCGAGAAAAAGTATAGTTGTCATCGCGCGCCACGTGATTCATTCGTGCTGCACCTTGTCGAAATATGTTTCATCCTCGGGTGCGAGATTTTAACGACATTCGCATAAGCGATATTCAGCCGTTTGTTTTGCGTCGCAATCTCCGCCGCAAGAAAGCACTCCAACTGGTTAGTTGGTGCTCGTTACGTATTTCTCTCCGTCAAAAAAGTAACGCTTACGAACACTCTCCTCGGCAGTTCCGAAATCAATGTAAATGCCGACAAAGCCTCCGCGTGATTTCCCGGCAATCGCCACACTATAGCCACCAGTCGAAAGCATGAGTGACGGATTGCCTGTTGACGTTTTTTTCACTAGCCATATGGGACCCAGTGCCGCCCCCCATCCACAAGCCTGACTAGTCGTGACAAACCACGTAGATACCGAACTATCCGATGACAGTGGAATTTTTTTCCCTTGCATTTTGCAATTCAGCGACCCATAAGGTCTGAAGGAGATGTCTGATTCGATGGCTGAGCGAATTACTTCAGGGACCGGCCCAAGGTCTTGACTCTCCACGGATGCAAGAGGTTCGGAAGCGGATGCAAAACAGTTTGCACAGACCATCGCAAGAATTATCAGCATTGCTTTCATTGGCTACCTCGGTCCGCCACGTTAGAGCATATGTTATTCAGGATAAGATCAAATACTGGCATAACATGGGCCTCCGAAATTTCCTTTCCACCATAAGCCAGACTGGGGCCATCATGGTGATACGCGTAGGTCATCACAAAAACATTTCTGCCAATGGCCCCGGCGGCAATCGCAAGTCGCTTATTTTCCAAATAATGCCTCACCATCGCATCAGCACCTTGTTCTGCATCGAAACGCTGACTGTTTGTATCGATTCCATAGGCACTTGCTGTTCGGTCAACAAATTGACCCAATCCTGAAGCGGAAGTCGTTCCTGCGGCAGCATCTGGATTGAAGCCAGATTCGTGACGAGTCATTGCCAAAACCATCGCAATATCGTCCCTGCTCAAGCGATACTGACGACCTTTTTGAACCAAAAGATTTATGACCTTAATTTGAGATATTTTTGATGCATCTCCGCCCCTTCGGCTATTACCGGCAATTCGACCCGGCGAGATATCAATTGGGAGTCGATAGTGACTCCAACTCACGATTTGATTATCTTTATATGCCGGCGCCGGGTGAGGCACCCAAATCGCATCATAGTTGATACAACCACATGATTGCGTATTGATAAAATTCCCCACCAACCCGATCGGATTGATGTGATACACATCCGATCCGGGGAAGCCAGGGACGCCCGCCGCCACCTCGTCCCACCACACCAGCTTCGCGATGCGCTTCTTCTCCTCTTCATGCTCAGGCCTGTGTCCGGTGCGCTCTTCGATGGCACTGACCAGCGCCTGCCACTTCGCCGGATTGGCCCATTCACTTTCGTGTTTCGCGATGAGGCGCGATGCGCGAAACGCGGCCCACGGAAATCCGGAACGCTGAGGGCTTTGTCCCGCGCTGCAAAGCTCGTCCGCCGCGTAAAGACCGTCACCGCCCGGATACAGGACGCGATAGATTGCGGCCATCAATGGGCTCAGCTTGCCAAGTGAACCCGCACCGGATGCCTCAGTGCGAAGCGCATAGTCCACATAGTCGCCCGTGGTTGCAAAAATGGTGTGCGTCGGATCGTGGTCCTCGTCGTAACACTCGAAGTCGATCCAGCTTTGCGAAAACTCCCGCGTCACGCGACCGCCCTCGAAGCTCTGCTCACGTACCCATCCGCGAATAGGGTTGCCTCGCACATCCGCGCTGTCTACCTTCCACCAGCGCCGTTTCGTCCCGTCGCTGCCGGGGTCTTGTTCCATGAACCTGTGACCGTCATCCTGCGGCAGCGCGGCAAATCGATAAGCCTGGACCACATCGGTCTGTTTCGGGTCCTTGCCGGATCGCCCATTGGCATGGTCATGGTAGAGGGTCGTTCCACGCGCCACGCGCAGAATGGTGGGCTCCGGTGACAGGCCCAGCTCGCTCCACCGGTCCTCGTGCGCACAGTTGGCCCGAACCCAGTCGCGTCCGGACTTGATGAACTGCCTGATGCCCCCGTCGCAGAACACCTCGATGTGCGCCATCCGCGTTCCGCTCGTACATGCGTTGAGCGAGTCATAGCGGCCAGGGTGGCCGATCAGGTCACCGGCCTTGACCGGGACGCCACCGGCCGTTCCTTGTGGATCGCCCGCGCTGCACGTCCGGTTGGTCGTGACAATCACCCGGTCGAACATCGAATCCGGAATCCGCTCTTTCGCGACCGGCCCGCCATTCTGCGCGCCCAGGCAAATCCATCCGCCCACCGCCGCGGAAGCTGCGACGTAGCCGCCCGCCTCGGGCGCATACAGCGTTGCTCCGTTCAGGTCCGTTAGCTGGCCCCACGTTGCACCATGCACCGTGTCAGTCTTGCCGATGCTGACACTTGCCCCCTGCGGCACGATGCCAACGATGGGGCCATTCGGCGTCCTGCGCACAGGCAGACCCACCTGCGACGGATCCGCAACCTGCCCACTGCGACCCGGCCGCGGCCTGTCCTGCGCAAACTGCGTCACCTGCCACTGCCGCGACCAGTACGCCGGTTTCTGCCGCTTCGGGAAGTTGTCATAGTCTGCGTTGGACATCAGGTGCATGTACAGGCTGTAGAACGTCAGCCTCGTGCCGCGCGGAAACTCCATCTCGTGCCGCACCAGGGCAAAGCCCGTGCCGTACGGAGCCTGAAGCGGCACGTTACTGCCGTCCACGCTTGCTTCGCTGACCGGATAGTCCTGGTTGGCGCGATACGCGATCAGCACACCGTCCGCGATGCAGCGTAGTCCCGCGTCGAGGTCGAGCGCCTGCCCCGCGCCCGCCTCCGTGATGTGGATGCCACCGTGCCACATGCCCTTGCGGCTGACGAGATACGAGCCGGACGGCTCGTTCGTGGCAAGAAGGCGGTAAATGTCATGCTCGTCGGTGAAACGGGTGGATGCACGGGCATTGCCTTGCGCCTTGCGCAGAAACGGAAAGGCAAAGGCCAGTTGCTTGAGAGCCGGTGGTTTTGGGGTGTGCGGGTTATGTGGTGCCGAGTTGCTCGTCATTGGCTCGGTGCACTCCTGAAAGGATTGGGGTACACCACACTATGACGGCCGGCTGACAGCGTCGATTAGCCAAACTCTGAAATTGTTCGAACAATTGTCAAGCCGAGAAGTTCGCTTGAGGTTCGCCAAGGTCGCGAAGCTGGTCCTAAAACGGAGCGCTATGGGTCATGAATGATTCGGAGAAGAAGGCGCTGTCCGGCGGCCAATACCGGGCCGCGGCAGCGCTGCTATCGCTGATCGACAGTCAGACTGCGCGGCGGCACAACATCGGTTAATTCCAAGGTGACAAAACAAGGGTACGCGAGCGTGCATGGAAAAGCGCAGGTCACGCCTATAGCGCACGCCGACCATCGCAATCGCGTAAAGCGGCGCCCATGCGCCGCTTTACCATTCATCAAGCCGCCAGCACCTCAACGATCTTGCGCTGGAACGCCTTCCCGTCGCTGTCGAACAGATGACAATGCTCCGGCGTCGCGCCGAGCTTTTGCGTATTGCCTTTCGCATGACGTTCGAGCGGCGGAATCCGCGCGATCAATCCGTCCGGCGCGACGCTCGACTCCGCGTACAGATATGCGGCATCGCCGAGCGATTCGACCGTCATCGTGCGTGCCTCGATACCGTCCTCGGTCGTGCTGACGTGCAGGTGCTCGGGGCGAATGCCGACCGTCACCTTGTCGCCCTGCTTCGCCGCTCCGGGCTCGACCGACACACGCTGCGTCTCGCCCGTCTCGTAACGCACCGTGACGCCATCGCGCGACACCGACTGCACGACGCCTTCCATGAAGTTCATCTTCGGCGAACCGATGAAGCCTGCGACGAAACGGTTCGCGGGCGCGTGATACAGCATCGTCGGGCTGCCGACCTGCTCCAGATTGCCCGCCGACAACACGACTATTTTGTCGGCCAAAGTCATCGCCTCGACCTGATCGTGCGTCACGTAGATCATCGTCGTCTTCAGCTCGTCGTGCAGGCGCGCGAACTCGAGGCGCATCTTCACGCGCAGCGCGGCGTCGAGATTCGATAGCGGCTCGTCGAACAGAAACACCTTCGGCTTGCGCGTGATCGCGCGGCCGATCGCGACGCGCTGCCGCTGCCCGCCCGACAACTGCTTGGGCTTGCGATCGAGCAGATGGTCGATATGCAGAATCTTCGCCGCGTTGCGCACGGCCGCGTCGATCTCCGGCTTCTTCGCGCCGGCGAGCTTCAGGCCGAACGCCATGTTGTCGTAAAGGGTCATGTGCGGATAAAGCGCGTACGACTGGAACACCATCGCGATGCCGCGCTTGGCCGGCGGCACGTCGTTCATGCGCACCGCGTCGATGTTCAGATCGCCGCCCGTGATGTCCTCGAGGCCCGCGATCATCCGCATCAGGGTCGATTTGCCGCAACCGCTCGGCCCGACGAACACGACGAACTCGCCATCGGCGATGTCGAGATTGATGTCGCGCATCACTTCGTTGTCGTCGTAGGCCTTTCTGATGTTGCGCAAGGTTACGCTTGCCATGATGTGTCTCCGTGTAATGCCGTTCGATGCTGCTCGTTACTTCGTGCTGCTACCTGATGCCGTGTCGTGTCGCGTTCGTTCGCGCCCTCATGGCGCCGCGGCCGCCGCGGACAGTGTCCATTGCGCGACGAGGTCGGGCAACTGCCGCATGTCGTCGAACACATGACGCGCGCCCGCCGCATGCAGACGGTCGATCTGCGCATCGCTCGCATGACCGCCGCCGATAAACCCCAGCACCGCCATGCCCGCCGTGGCCGCCGCCGTGACGCCCGTCACGCTGTCCTCGACGACGAGGCACGCGGCAGGCGCGAGCCCGAAGCCTTGCGCCGCCGCCAGATACACGTCCGGCGCGGGCTTCGGATTCGGCACCGCGTCGGCGCAGAACAGCCGCTCGCCGAAGAACCGCTTCAGGCCCGTGCGCGCCAGTACCGTCTCGACGTACGGCCGGAAGCTATTGCTCGCGCAGCCTTTGACGAGGGGCACCTGGGTCAGCGCCATCTCGATGCCGTCGACCGCGGGCGCATCGATCGCCGCCGCTTCGACCGCGCGGCGGATCGCATCGATATCGTCGGCGCCGAGCTGCTGGCCGAGCTGCGTCGCGGTGTCTTGCAACACGCGCTCGATGCGCAGCCCGAGCAGCGGCAGCACGACCGGCTCGACGTCGACGCCGGGCCAGCGCGCCTCGAGCTCATGCACCAGCATGCGCGCAGCCACCGCTTCGCTGTCGATCAGCACGCCGTCGCAATCGCAGATCAACGCATATCGCGCGATGCCCGGACCCGCCGTCGGGTCCGCCATCACTTGACCGCCCCGAACGTGAGGCCGCGCACCAGCTGCTTCTGCGACAGCCAGCCGACGATCAGGATCGGCGCGACCGCCAGCAACGAAGCAGCCGACAACTTCGCCCAGAACAATCCTTCAGGACTCGAATACGATGCGATGAACACGGTCAATGGCGCGGCGTTCGAGCTCGACAGGTTGATGCTCCAGAACGCCTCGTTCCACGCGAGAATCACGAGCAGCAGCGCGGTCGACGCGAGTCCGGGCAGCGCCATCGGCATCAGCAGATAGACGATCTCCTGCCATGTCGCCGCGCCGTCGATGCGCCCGGCTTCGAGAATGTCGCGCGGAATTTCGGCGAAGTACGTGAACGCCATCCAGACCGCGATCGGCAGATTGATCAGCGTGTAGACGATGATCAGACCCGACACCGTATCGAGCAGGCCGCTGTTTTTCCACAGCAGATAGATCGGCACCAGCACGCCAACCGACGGCATCATCTTCGTCGACAGCATCCACAGCAGCACCTTCTGCGTGCGGTGCGTCGGGAAGAACGCCATCGCGTACGCACAAGGCACCGCGAGGATCAGGCACAGCAGCGTGACGCCGACCGAGATCAGCACCGAGTTCCACGCGAACGCGAAGTAGTTGCTGCGCGCGAACACTTCGCGGAAGCTGTCGAGCGTCGGCATGAAAAACAGCGACGACGCGTAGGCCTGCTGCTCGGTCTTGAACGCGGTGATCGTCATCCAGAAGATCGGGAAGAACAGCAGCAGCGCGACGAGCCACGCGATCACGCCGGGAATACCGCGGCGAATCGTGTCGAACGGCGATTTGGTCGGCACCGCGACGGGCTGCGTCGTCGATGCCGCAGTGGAGGCAACGTGGCTCATTTTTCGTACTCCCCTTTCAGGTTCTTCGCGAGCATCCGCACGAGGAAGAACGACACGATGTTGGCCAGCACGACCGCAAGAATACCGCCCGCCGATGCGAGACCGACGTCGAACTGTTGCAGGCCGAGCGAGAAGATCAGGTACGACAGCGTGGTAGTCGCATTGCCCGGACCGCCGCCCGTGGTCGTGTAGATCTCGGCGAAGATCGACAGCAGGAAAATCGTCTCCATCATCACGACGACCGCTATCGCGCGTCTCAGATGCGGCAGTGTGATGTAGAAGAACATCGAGAACGGACCCGCGCCGTCGATCTTCGCGGCTTCCTTCTGCTCCTGGTCGAGCGACTGGATCGCCGTGAACAGGATCAGGAACGCGAACGGCAGCCACTGCCATGCGACGATCATGATCACCGCGGTCAGCGGATAGTCGGCGAACCAGTCGATCGGCTGCATGCCGAGCGCACGCATGCCCTGCGCGACGAGGCCATACACCGGGTGCAGGATCATGTTCTTCCAGATCAGCGCGCTGACGGTGGGCATCACGAAGAACGGTCCGATCGCGAGCAGGCGCGCGATGCCCTGCCCGTAGAATTTGCGATCGAACAGGATCGCCATCAGCACCCCGCCGACCACGGTGATCACGAGCACCCACACGATCAGCTCGATCGTGTGCGCAATCGACGGACCGAACGACGGATCGGTGGCGAGATAGCGGTAGTTGTCGAAACCGGCGAAACCGCGCAGATCGGGATTCAGCAGGTTGTAGTGCGAGAACGAGAACCAGATCGTCATCGCGAGCGGAATGACCATCCACAGCACGAGAACGCTGACCGACGGCGCCACGAGCCAGCGGGCCGAATTGGCCTTACGCTCCTCGCGTTCTTTTTCTGTCTGGGGATGGGCATGCATCAAAGGTAGGCGCAAAGGACGCATGATGGACCACCTGTTCGGTAATGCGCGGAGCGTTCGCCCGAGCCGCGTGCGTGCGACGCGGCGTGCCGTGCTGAATGGCACACGGCGCGCGCCGCATCGCTTACGGCGCAGACCAACGGCCGCCCTGCTTCATGAGCCGCATCGGTCGATGCGGCGGGCCTGCCGGGTTACAGCAGCGCAGTTACTTCTGCGCAGTTATTTCTGATAACCCGCCTGCTTGACCGCGCGGTCCGCGGCCGCGTTGCCGGCGGCGAGCGCCTGATCGACCGTCATCTGACCTGCGATCGCGCCGGAGATGCTCTGCCCGACCACCGTGCCGAACGACTGGAACTCAGGAATTCCGACGAACTGCACACCGGTGTACGGGACCGGCTTCGAGGTCGGATGATCCGGGTCGGCGGTCTGGATCGCCTTCAGCACGAAGTCGCCGAACGGCGCGGCCTGCTTGTACTCGGGGCGCGCATAGGTGGACTGGCGCGTGCCCGGGGGCACCGAGGCCCAGCCTTCGTCCTTCGCGACCATTTCAATGTACTCCTTCGAGGTCGCCCACTCGATGAACTTCTTCGCCGAATCGGCCTGCTTCGACGACTTCGGAATCGCCAGCGCCCACGCCCACAGCCAGTGCGAGCCCTTCGGCGTGACCGCGACCGGCGCCGCGGCGAAGCCGACCTTGTCGGCGATCTGCGACTGCTGCTTGTTGTACAGCATGCCGGCCGCGACCGTCGCGTCGATCCACATCGCGCACTTGCCGGACGACATCAGCGTCAGGTTTTCGTTGAAGCCGTTCGAGCTCGCTCCCGGAGGGCCGTCCTTCTTCAGCAGATCGACGTAGAACGTCATCGCCTTCTTCCATTCCGGCGAGGTCAACTGCGCGTTCCACTTCTCGTCGAACCAGCGGCCGCCGAACGTGTTCACGACCGTCGTGCCGTACGCCATGTTCTCGCCCCAGCCCGCCTTGCCGCGCAGGCAGATGCCGTATTGCTCCTTGGACTTGTCGGTGAGCTTGTCGGCGAATTGCGCGATCTGGTCATAGGTCGGCTGGTCGGGCATCTTCAGGCCGGCCTTGTCGAACAGATCCTTGCGGTAATAGGTCATCGAGCTTTCGACGTAGAACGGCAGCGCATACAGCTGGCCGTTCGCGGACAGGCCGTCGCGGGCCGTCTTCACGACGTCGTTCAGGTCGTAGTTCGCGGGCAGGTTCGTGATCGGCGCGAGCCAGCCGCGCTTGCCCCATTGCGGCGTTTCGTACGCGCCGATCGTCATCACGTCGAACTGGCCGCTGCCGGTCGTGATGTCGGTCGTCGCGCGCTGACGCAGCACGTTTTCTTCGAGGATCACCCAGTTCAGCTTGATGTCCGGATTCGCTTTTTCGAACGCCGGCGACAGCTTCTTCAGCTCGATCATGTCCGGATTGTTCAGTGTCGCGATCGTCACCGTCGCCGCCGACGCGCTCAGCGCGAAGCAGGTAGCCGCGCCGGCACCGGCCGCCTTCAGCGCGAATTTGAAAGCTGGTTTCATGGTTGTCTCCTTTCTCATACGTTATGTGATGCTGCGTTCGTTTGACGGAATGACGCGCCGCTCGGAGCAGCCAACGTGCCCGCTTACTGCTCTTGGTTCAGCTCATCCAGTTGCCGCCGTCGACGTTCAGCGTCTGCGCGGTGATGTAGTCAGCATCGGCAGACGCGAGGAACAGCGCGGCGCCGGTCAGGTCGTCGGGCACGCCCATGCGGCCGAGCGGCACGGCCTCGCCGACGAGGCGCTTCTTCTCGCCGAGCGGCCGGTTCTCGTAGCGTGCGAACAGCGCGTCGACCTCGTTCCACATCGGCGTGTCGACGACGCCCGGCGCGATGCCGTTTACATTGATCTTATGCGGAGCGAGCGCGAGCGCCGCGGACTGCGTATAGCTCAACACCGCCGCCTTGGTCGCGCAGTAGTGCGACACGAGCGCCTCGCCGCGCCGGCCGGCCTGCGACGACATGTTGATGATCTTGCCGCCATGGCCCTGCTCGACCATCTGCCGCGCGACCGCCTGCATCAGGAAGAACATGCCCTTCACGTTGACCGCGAACAGGCGGTCGAACACGTCCCAGGATTCGTCGAGGAGCGGGCGCATGTCGAACAGCGCCGCGTTGTTGAACAGGATGTCGATCTGGCCAAAGCAGCCGAGCGTGCTCGCGACGATGCGCTCGATGTCCTCGCGGCGCCGGACGTCGGCGCTGACGCTCAACACGCGTTCGCCATAGGTGCCGCGTAGCGCGCCGCCGATGCTGTCCGTCGGCTTCACGTCGACCAGCACGCAGCGCGCGCCTTCGTCGAGATAGCGCAAGGCTACCGCTTCACCGATACCGCTGGCCGCGCCCGTCAGAATGGCGACCTTGTCCTGCAATCGTGCCACTGCCTGTCTCCGGTTCGTTTTTGCATTTTGGCGCGTAGTGAGCGAACGCTCATCGCGCGATCAATTGCTCGGCTGGTGATCGAATGATCGGATACGAGCCGGGTCATGTCAAGGCACGCGGACGAATTTCGATGGTGCAGCGCGGCAGGCTTCACACCACGCGACGATTCGCGCTGCTGACAAAAAATCGCGATACGTTATATCATTTCGACCTCGCCGCCCGCCCGGGGGCCGCCACGCCAGGAGATTCACACCGATGACTACCTCGCTCGCCGAACAGCACGCCATGCGGCTCGCGCATGCGGACGCGCACGCCGCGGCGCAGGGGCTCGCGCTGACGCCGCTGCGTCGCCAGGTGTACGCGGCGATCGTCGCGAGCGAGCGGCCGGTCGGCGCATACGAGTTGCTCGACGCGCTCGCGCCCGAGCGCGGTCGCATGCCGCCGACCACCGTCTATCGCGCGCTCGACTTCCTCGTCGCGCATGGCTTCGTGCATCGGATCGAATCGAAGAACGCGTTCGTCGCCTGCTGCGAAATCGGCGTGCCGCATCGCAGCCAGTTCCTGATGTGCGACGGCTGCGGCGCCACCGTCGAAATTCCCGGCGACGAACTCGCCGATCGCCTGTCGCACAGCGCGCCCGCGCATGGCTTTGAGGTGCATCGCCAGGTGATCGAGTTGAGCGGCCTTTGCGGGCCATGTGCGCGAGCGGCGAAGCCTGGCGGCGGAGCAGCAGGCGTTTCGTCGTGATCAGGCGCGCGGCGCCGCGCTGTATCTGGCCTTGCCACCCCGAGTAGCTCATTCAAACTCTCAAGTAGCAGGAAACAACGATGAAAACGATCCGCTTGATGTTGTCCAGCGCGCAGCGCGCGCTGAAGGGTTCGATGTCTGTACGCACCCATCTGCGCGCATGTCTGCTCACGCTCGCGCTCGCGCTCGCGGCGCTCGGCTTCGGCCAGGGCGCGTTCGCCGCCGACGCGAAGATTCCTGTCGTCGCCGCGGAGAATTTCTATGGCGACGCGGTGCGGCAACTCGGCGGCGATCGTGTCGACGTGACCAGCATCCTCAACAACCCGGACCAGGACCCGCATCTGTTCGAAGCGAGCCCGGCCACCGCGCGCGCGTTGCAGCATGCGAGCCTCATCGTCTACAGCGGCGCCGACTACGATCCGTGGATGGCGAAGCTGCTGGCCGCGTCGAAAGGCGCGGAGCGCACGGTGATCGTCGCGGCCGATCTGGTGGGCAAAAAAGGCGGCGACAATCCGCACCTGTGGTACGACCCGGCGACGATGCCGAAAGTCGCGCGCGCGGTCAGCGACGCGCTCAGCGCTACTGACCCGGCGCACAAGTCGGCGTACGATGCGAACCTCGCGAAGTTTCTCGATTCGCTGAAGCCGATCGACGCGAAGGTCGCCGAGCTGCACGGCCGCTATGCGGGCCTGCCGGTCACGGCGACCGAGCCGGTGTTCGGCTATATGTCGGACGCGATCGGCCTGAACATGCGCAACCAGCGCTTCCAGCTCGCCGCGATGAACGACACCGAAGCGAGCGCGGCCGATATCGCCGCGTTCGAACGCGATCTGCGCGAGCGGCGCGTGCGCGTGCTGATCTACAACAGCCAGGCCACCGAGGCGCTGACCCGACGCATGCTGAAGCTCGCGCAACAATCGAAGGTACCGACGATGAGCGTCACCGAAACCCTGCCGGCCGGCAAGACCTATCAGACGTGGATGCTGACGCAGCTCGACGCGCTGCAGAAGGCGCTCGCGGCGGGTGATACGAACGGCGCGAACGGTGCGGCCAACGCGAAAGGACAAACTCCATGACTCCGACTGGCCATCGAACGCCAGCAAGTGCGCCAGCAGGCGCACCCACCGCGCGCCGCGACACGCCCGTGCTCGAACTCGACAACGTAACGCTCGATCTGGGCGGCCGCACGATCCTGCGTGACACGAGCTTCGTCGTGAACCAGGGCGAGTTCATCGGTGTGCTCGGGCCGAACGGCGCGGGCAAGACGACGCTGATGCGCGCGGTGCTCGGCCTCGTGCCGGCCGCGGCCGGCGCGATTCGCGTGCTCGGGCAGACGGTCGAGCGCGGCAACGCGTCGATCGGTTATATGCCGCAGACGCGCAGCGCACTCGCCGGCCGCCGTGTGCGCGGCCGCGATTTCGTCGCGATGGCCGCCGATGGTCATCGCTGGGGCTTGCCGCATGCGGATGCGAAAACGCGCGCTGACGTCGATCGGGTGCTCGAGCTCGTCGGCGGCACGAATCTCGCGAAGCGGCCGCTGTCGGAGTTGTCGGGCGGCGAACGGCAGCGGCTCCTGCTCGCGCAATGCCTGCTCGGTAATCCGAAACTGCTGCTGCTCGATGAACCGTTGATCAGTCTCGATCCGCATCACCAGAAGAGCGTCGTCGAACTCGTGCGGCGCGTGCAGCGGGAGCTCGGCATCGCGGTGCTGTTCTCCGCGCATGAACTCAATCCGCTGCTGAACTCGATCGATCGCGTGCTGTATCTCGGCAGCGGCGTCGCGGCGCTCGGCACCGTCGATGAAGTCATCACGCGGCCGGTGTTGTCGCGTCTGTACGGCTCGCCGATCGACGTGATGCGCGTGAACGGCCGCATCTTCGTGATGTCTGGCGGCGTCGAAGTGGAAAAGCACGATCACGAGCACGAACACGACGAGGACGGCGGACATACGCACTCGCACGACCACGGCCACGGTCATTCGCACGGCCACTCACACAGTCACTCGAACCCGCACGACTCACGCGACGGACACAAGCACGATGTTTGAATACGATTTCATGGTGAACGCATTCGCGGCGTCGGGGATCGTCGCGGTGCTGGCCGGCGTGGTCGGCTATTTTCTGGTGATGCGCGGACAGACGTTCGCGGGCCACGCGCTGTCGCATGTCGGCTTCACCGGCGCGACCGGCGCGGTGCTGATCGGCATCTCGCCGATCTGGGGGATGATCGGCTTCACGCTCGCGGCCGGTGTCGGCATGGGCGCGCTCGGCGAACGGCTCGCCGGCCGCGATGTCGCGATCGGCGTGATCCTTTCCTTGTCGCTCGGCTTCGGGCTGCTGTTTCTGCACTTCTTCACCGCGTATGCGACGCAGGTGACGGCGCTGCTGTTCGGCAACGTGCTCGGCGTCAATGCATCGACGCTCGGGGTGCTTGCCGCGCTCGGTGTAGTAAGTCTCGTGGCGCTCGCGGCGATTATGCGGCCGCTGCTGTTCGCGTCGCTGCAACCGGAGCTGGCCGAAGCGAAGGGCGTGTCGCTGCGCCGCGTGTCGGTGCTATTTCTCGCGATCGCCGCGCTGGCCGTTGCCGCCTGCACGCAGATCGTCGGCGTGCTGCTCGTGTTCACGCTGATGGTGGGCCCGGCCGCCGCCGCGCAGAACCTGAGCACGCGGCTGTCCACCGGTCTCGTGCTCGCGGCCGCGTTCGCACTCGCGCAGGCGTGGCTCGGCTTGACGCTCGCGTTCTATACCGATTGGCCGACGAGCTTCTGGATCACCGTGCTATCGGCGGCGGTGTATGGCGGCAGTCTGCTGAAGCGGCATTGAGAGACGCTTTCGTCGAACGCATGAAAAACGGCGGCACGTGATGTGCCGCCGTTTTTTCATTTAGCGCCGTGTTTTACGAGGTTTTTCAGCCGAGCAACACCTTCGCGTGATGCGCGAGATGATCCTCGATGAACGTCGAGATGAAGTAGTAGCCGTGGTCGTAGCCTTCGTGCCGGTGCAACGTCAATGGCTGCCCCGCGGCCTTGCACGCCGCTTCGAACACGTCGGGATTGAGCTGCGTGGGCAGGAACTGATCCGCGAGTCCCTGATCGACGAGAATCCCTGTTGCGAACTTGCGCGTCGCGTGCGCGACCAGCTCGCTCGCGTCGTACTGGTTCCACGCTTCACGGTTCTCGCCGAGATAGCCGCTGAACGCCTTCTCGCCCCACGGACAACGCATCGGCGCGGCGATCGGCGCGAACGCCGACACCGACCGATAAATATCCGGATTGCGCAGCGCGAGCACCAACGCGCCGTGCCCGCCCATCGAGTGACCGAAGATGCCGAGGCGCGCGCCGTCGACCGGTAATTCGTTTACGACCGTCTCGCGCAGTTCATCCCGCACGTATGAATACATCCGGTAGTTCGTGGACCACGGCTCCTCGGTCGCGTCCACGTAAAAGCCCGCGCCGACGCCGAAATCCCACGCATCGCTCTCGCCTGGCACACCCGCGCCGCGCGGACTCGTGTCCGGCGCGATCAACGCGATGCCGTGCTGTGCCGCGAAGCGCTGCGCGCCGGCCTTGATCGGAAACGTTTCTTCCGTGCAGGTCAGTCCGGCCAGATAGAACAACGCCGGCACACGTCCCGCGTTCTCATGCAATGCCTGCGGCGGCAGATAGACCGAGAAGCGCATCGGCAGACCGATCGCGCGCGACTCGTGCCGGTAAAAACGCTGCTCGCCGCCATGACAGGCGTGCGACGATAGTAGTTCAAGCATCGTGACATTCCTCGTTTAGTAGAGCACGGCCGAGCGGATCGACTCGCCCTTCTTCATCAGGTCAAAGCCCTCGTTGATGCGCTCGAGCGGCAGACGGCGGGTGATGGAGTAGTCAGTCTGGCAGATGCCCGTCGCCTTCACCTCGATCAGGACTTCACCGGCGCGCGCGCCTTCGAGATCGACTTCCTCGATGGTCAACGGGGCGCCGGCTTTCCATGCGATTGCTGCTTTGCTCTTCATCGTCAATGCTCCTCCGAGTCCGTGAGTGCGTGAATGCGTGAATGCGAAATGGGCATCGCATGCCCGGCGACCACGTGGCGCGCGAAAAGCGTAATGGTATTGCATAGTGCGCGAAGGCTGCCCCGCCGATGGCTGCGCTCCGCGCCGCGTTCGACGCCGCCGCTGCTACTGCGCTTCGCGCGACGCCCCGCCACCGAACCACGGCTCGACCCGGCCATACAGATCGACGAAGCGCGCGTAGCGCTCGGCAAGCGCCGCATCGCCATGCGGACCCGCAACGCGCGTCGCGCCCGGCGCGAGCGCGGCGAGATCGCGCGTTAGCCAGTGGCCGCACGCGAGGCCGCCGAGGATCGCCGCGCCGCGCGGCGCTGCGTTCGGGCAATTGACCGCGTGCAGCTCGACGTCGAGCGCATCGGCGAGCAGTTGCCGCCAGCGCGCATCGACGGAGCCGCCGCCCGCGAGCTTGAGCGCCGTCACCTGCGCGCCGCTCGCGCGAATCGCGTCGAGCCCCGCGCGCAACGAGAATGCGACGCCCTCGAACGCGGCGCGCATCATCGCCCCACGCGTATGCTCGAGCGATAAACCGAGCCAGCCGCCGCGCGCCTGCGGGTTCAGCCACGGCGTGCGCTCGCCGGTCAGGTACGGCAGGAAAGTCAGCGTCGACGCGGCGTGACCCGTTGCATCGGCGGCTGCGTCAGCCGCATCGTCGAATGCGTCGCGGTAAGCCTCCGCCCACTTATACGACAGCCACCCGCGCACCCGCTCCAACGCAATGCCGACGTTCTGCATCGCCGCCATCCGATACCAGTGATCGCTCGCCGCGCGATAGCGGTGCAAACCCTTCAGCGGCGCCGGTTTGTCGTTCGCGAGCACCACGATCTGTCCGCCGGTGCCGGTCGTCAGCAGCGCGTCGCCGTCCTGCGCGAGTCCGCTGCCGAGCGCCGCGCACGGCGTGTCCGCGGCGCCGGTCGCGAGCACGATACCGGCCCGCAAGCCGAGTGCCTGCGCGGCCTGCGGCGACAGCGCGCCCGACGCCGCATACGATGACGCCAGCGGCGCGAACCACTCGCGCGGAATCTCCAGACGCGCCAGCAGCGCCGTGTCCCACGCGCCGGCGGGATCGGCGAGCGCGGTCGCGCACGCATCGGACGCATCGGTCACGCACGCGCCGCCGAGCGCGACGCGCAGCCAGTCTTTCGGCTGGAGCGCCCAGCGCGTGCGACGCGCGGCTTCCGGTTCATGCAGCACGAGCCAGCGCAGCAACGGACCAGCCATGCCGGGCGCGACCGGATTCGGTTGCGGGTTGGGCCATGCGTCGAGCACGGCGAGCGCGCGCGAGTCGGGCCACAGCATCGCGCGCCGCACCGCCGCGCCGTTTGCATCGAGTAGCACGACGCCGTGCATCTGACCGGAGAAGCCGATCGCGCGCACGCCATCACGCAGCTCGCGGGGCAGGCCCGCCATCGCATCGACGAGCGCGTTCCACCACGTCTCGACGTCGATTTCGGCCCAACCCGCGTGCGGCGTAACGAGCGCATAAGCGACGCTCGATACCGCCTGCTCGCGTCCATGTTCGTCGACGATTGCCGCTTTCAGGGAGCCGGTGCCGAGGTCGATGCCGAGAAAACTCATGAGCGCAGGGACGTTGAAATGAGGATGAGGAAAGAGCCCGCGAGGCTGGCGACGAGACCGGCAAGTGGAGCAAATAAACCTGGCCGCGGCGACACCGAGAACGCCCGGCGAACGGGTCGAAAAACTCGCGGAAATTAGCCCGTTCGCGGGTTAACCCCGTCGTGCGGCGAGCGTCGTCAAAACTGGACTATGCGGGAAGCGTGATACACGCCATTGATTCTCACACATATCCCCGCCGGCGACGAAGCCGCGCCGCGCACGCGACGCACCGCGTCGGCAATCGCCGCCGCATAGGGCTCGCCGCCGCTGCACTGCTGATCCGCGCCACGCGTGGCTTCGATTTGCCTTTCAAAATAGGCCTGTGCATATCGTCGCCGGGAATGCCGGAATAGCCACGTATGGTCTTGTTGCGGCTTTTCGTCCCCGATACCTTGGAGTCATCCCAAAACGAGATGGTGGAGACAGACAATATGCAAGCGAACACGGTTCACCCGTGCGACGAGCGCCTACCGGCCGGCCAGTTGCTTACTCTCGGCATCCAGCACGTGCTGGTCATGTACGCTGGCGCGGTCGCGGTGCCGCTGATCATCGGCGCCGCGCTGAAGCTGCCGAAAGACCAGGTCGCGTTCCTGATCAGCGCCGATCTCTTTTCCTGCGGCATCGCCACGCTGATCCAGACGCTCGGACTGTGGATCTTCGGCATCCGTCTGCCCGTCATCATGGGCTGCACGTTCGCGGCCGTCGGCCCGATGGTCGCGATCGGCACTAATCCTTCGCTCGGCCTCCTCGACATCTTCGGCTCGACGATCGCGGCCGGCGTGATCGGCATTCTGCTCGCGCCCGCGGTCGGCAAGCTATTGCGCTTCTTCCCGCCGGTCGTGATCGGCGTGGTGATTTCGGTGATCGGTTTGTCGCTGATGGAAGTCGGCATCAACTGGGCGGCAGGCGGTGTCGGCAATCCCGAATACGGCAATCCGGTCTACCTCGGCCTGTCGCTGCTCGTGCTGACGCTGATCCTGCTGATCAACAAGTTCGCCAGGGGTTTCGTCGCCAACATCTCGGTGCTGCTCGGCATCGTCGCGGGCTTCGCGATCGCGCTGATGCTCGGCCGCGTCAACCTGGACGGCGTCATGCACGCGCCGTGGGTCGGCTTCGTAATGCCGTTTCACTTCGGTCTGCCGCACTTCGATCCGCTGTCGATCGCGACGATGGTCACCGTGATGTTCGTCACGTTCATCGAATCGACCGGCATGTTCCTCGCGGTCGGCGACATGGTCGATCGTCCGGTCGATCAGAAAACGCTGGTGCGCGGCTTGCGCGTCGATGGTCTCGGCACGCTGATCGGCGGCATCTTCAACTCGTTCCCGCATACGTCGTTCTCGCAGAACGTCGGACTGATCGGTGTGACCGGCGTGAAGAGCCGCTTCGTGTGCGCGATGGGCGGCGTGATCCTCGTGCTGCTCGGCCTGTTTCCGAAGATGGCGCAGGTGGTCGCGTCGGTGCCGGCGTTCGTGCTCGGCGGCGCGGGCATCGTGATGTTCGGCATGGTCGCGGCGAACGGCATCAAGGTGCTGTCGCGCGTCGACTTCGTCAGGAATCAGCACAACCTGTTCATCGTCGCGGTCAGCATCGGGCTCGGCCTCGTGCCGGTGGTGTCGCCGCACTTCTTCTCGCAACTGCCGCCGGCGTTGTCGCCACTGCTGCACAGCGGGATTCTGCTCGCGTCGGTGTCGGCGGTCGTGCTGAACCTGATCTTCAACGGCGTGAAGAGCGAGAAGAAGGCGAAGAGCGAGCTTCGCCGCGCCGGGCACGATCTCGACAGGAGCGCGGGCAGCGAGCCGCAGGGCAACGAGATGCTGCGGGCGGCGGATCTGCACTGAGCCCGTCGATGCATCGCTGATGCTTCACGCGGCACCGAGCGCCGCGCATAAACAGAAACGCCACGGCATGCCGTGGCGTTTCTGTTTTGCTTCAGCGTTTCATCAACCTGCCGGGCTCACCCCGCGGTCGCCGCCGATGCCGCGACCGGCGCGCTCGCTGCACCGTAGTCGACCGGCGCGTCGGCGGGACGCGGCTGGTCGCCGTTGTGCTCGATCCAGCCGCCGCCGAGCGCCTGATACAGCGTGACCAGGTTCTGCAGACGCTCCATGCGCGCGGTCACCAGCGCCTGCTGAGCCACGTACAGCGCGGTCTGCGCGGTCAGCACCGACAGATAGCTGTCGACACCGTTCTTGTAACGCAGGGTCGACAGATCCAGCCGGCGCTGCTCGGCCGCGACATCCCGCTCGAGCGCCGCGATCTGCTCGTCGTAGGTGCCGCGCGCGGCCAGTCCGTCCGCCACTTCACGGAAGGCCGTCTGGATCGCCTTTTCATACGTGGCGATCTGCACGTTCTTCTCGATGTTGGCGAGATCGAGGTTGGCCATGTTCTGACCGCCCTCGAAGATCGGCAGCGTGATCGACGGCGCGAAGCTCCATGCCGCCGAACCCGGCTTGAACAGCCCGCCGAGCGTGGGACTCAACGTGCCGGCGCTGCCGGTCAGCGTGACCCGCGGGAAGAACGCGGCGCGCGCCGCGCCGATGTTCGCGTTGGCCGCGAGCAGATTCTCCTCGGCTTCCATGATGTCCGGACGACGCGTCAGCAGATCGGACGGCAGGCCCGCCGGAATATCCGTGAGCAGATTCTGGTCGCTCAGCGGCAGGCCTGGCGACAGATCCGCCGGCAACGGCTCGCCGATCAGCAGCACCAGCGCGTTATCGGCCTGGGCCCGCAACCGCATCTGCGACTGCAGGTTCGCGCTCGCGGTCTCGACGACCGTTTGCGACTGGCGCAGATCGAGTTCCGAACCCGTGCCGTTGTCGAACTGCAGTTTGGTGATCCGGTATGACTCCTGCGCCGTAACCAGCGTGTTCTGCGTGACCTTCAGCAGATCGTCCAGTTCGAGCACCGTCATGTACTGGTTCGCCACCTGCGAGACCAGCGAAATTTCCGCGGCCTTGCGCGCCTGCGCGGTGCCGAGATACTTGGCCAACGCCTGATCCTTCAGACTCTGCACGCGCCCGAAGAAGTCAATTTCCCACGACGCGTTCAAGCCCACCGAATACGTGTTGGAGATCGTCACGCCGGTGAACGTCAGGTCCTTCGGCGTGCGCGACCTGCTTTGCGAGGCCGCGGCGTCGAGCGTCGGGAACAGACCCGCACGCACGATGCGGTACTGCGCCGCCGACGCCTGCATGTTCAGCACCGACACCCGCAGATCGCGGTTGTTCTTCAGCGCGATTTCGATCAGCTGCTGCAGACGCGGATCGACGAAGAAGTTGCGCCAGCCGATGTCGGCGGCGGCCTGGCCGTTCGCGCTGCGTGCGCCCTGCGCGCCCGGCTGCTGGTCGTACACGCCGCCGGTCGGGAAGGTCGCCGTTACGGGCGCCGCGGGCCGCTGGTAGTGCGGCGCCAGCGTGCAACCGGTGGCGAGCAGCGCGACCGCCACTGCAATCAAAGAGTGTTTTTGCATCTCAATGCCCATCCTTGCCCGAGCCATTGCCATTCGACCCGTCGGTCGTGCCACCCGTCGCACCGCCTTGCGGATCGTGCGGATGGTGCTGTTCGTAGTGGCGCAGCGCCTCATCCGGGTCTTCCTTCTCACCGCCGAACTTCGCGCGAATCACGACGAAGAACATCGGGATCATGAAGATCGCGAGGAAGGTCGCCGTCAACATGCCGCCGATCACGCCGGTACCGATCGCGTGCTGGCTGGCCGAGCCCGCGCCGTTACTGATCGCGAGCGGCAGCACGCCGAGAATGAACGCGAGCGAGGTCATCAGAATTGGTCGCAACCGTAGACGCGCCGCTTCGAGCGCGGCCTCGATCGGCCCCATGCCTTCGCTCTGCTGTAGTTCGCGCGCGAATTCCACGATCAGAATCGCGTTCTTCGCCGACAGACCCACGGTGGTCAGCAGACCCACCTGGAAGAACACGTCGTTCTCGAGCCCGCGCAGCGTCGCAGCCAGCAGTGCGCCGATCACGCCGAGCGGCACCACCATGATCACCGAGAACGGAATCGACCAGCTTTCATACAGCGCCGCGAGACACAGGAACACGACGAGAATCGAGATGCCGTACAGGATAGGCGCCTGCGAGCCCGACTGACGCTCCTGCAGCGACAGACCCGTCCACTCGTAGCCGATACCCGCCGGCAGCTTGGTGACGATCTGTTCCATCGCCACCATCGCCTGACCGGTGGACTTGCCCGGCGCGGCAGCACCCTGGATTTCCACCGACGAGATACCGTTGTAGCGCTCGAGCTTCGGCGAACCGAAGGTCCACTCGGTGTTCGTGAAGGCCGAGAACGGCACCATCGCGCCTGCGCCGTTGCGCACGAACCAGGCATTCACGTCTTCCGGTTTCATCCGGAACGGCGCGTCGCCCTGCAGGTACACCTTCTTGATCCGGCCGTCGGTGTCGAGGAAGTTCTGCACGTACGCCGAGGCCCAGGCGATCGAGAACGTCTGGTCGATTGAGGAAAGCGACACGCCGAGCGCCGAAGCCTTCTCGTGGTCGATGCTCACCTTGAACTGCGGCGTATCGTTCAGGCCGTTCGGACGCACCTGCGCGAGCGTCGGATCTTTCGCCGCCAGACCGAGCAGCATGTTGCGCGCTTCCATCAGCTTCGCGTGACCGATGCCCCCGCGGTCCTGCAACTGGAAGTCGAAGCCCGCCGCGGTGCCGAGTTCAGGAATCGACGGCGGATTGACCGGGTACACGACCGCGTTCTTGTAGCTGCTGAAGTGCATGAACAAACGCCCGACCAGTGCCTGCACCTTCTGGTCCGCGTGCTGGCGCTGCGCGTAATCCTTCATCCGCACGAACACGAGACCCGCGTTCTGGCCACGGCCCGCGAAGCTGAAGCCGTTCACCGTGAAGGTCGATTCGACGATCGCCTTCTCGTCGTTCAGCAGGTAGTCCGACACGTCCTTCAGCGCGCGCGCGGTGGTTTCCTGCGTGGAACCCGACGGCGTTTGCACCAGCACGAACATCGTGCCCTGATCTTCGTCGGGCAGGAACGACTTCGGCAGACGCACGAACAGCAGCCCCACCGCGAAGATCACCACCATGTAGATGATTAGCCAGCGGCCCGAGCGCTTGATCACGTGGTGCACGCCCGAGTGATATTTGTCGCGGCTCTTGTTGAAGGTACGGTTGAACCAGCCGAAGAAGCCGGTGGCTTTTTCGTGATGCCCCTTCGGAATCGGCTTCAGGATCGTCGCGCACAGCGCCGGCGTCAGAATCAACGCGACGAGCACGGACAGCACCATCGCCGCGACGATCGTCAGCGAGAACTGCCGGTAAATCGCCCCCACCGAGCCGCCCGAGAACGCCACCGGCACGAACACCGCCGACAGCACGAGCGCCACGCCGACGAGCGCGCCGGTGATCTGACCCATCGCCTTGCGGGTTGCTTCGCGAGGGGATAAACCCTCCTCCTGCATCACCCGCTCGACGTTTTCCACCACCACGATCGCATCATCCACCAGCAGGCCGATCGCGAGCACGAGACCGAACATCGACAGCACGTTGATCGAGAACCCGACCACGCTCATGATCGCGAACGTACCGAGCAGCACCACCGGCACCGCGATCGTCGGAATCAGCGTGGCACGGAGGTTCTGCAGGAACAGGTACATCACGAGGAACACCAGCACGATCCCTTCGAGCAGCGTCTTGACCACTTCCTCGATCGACAGACGCACGAACGGCGTCGTGTCATAGGGGTACTGCACCACCAGACCGTGCGGGAAGTACTTTGACAGTTCGGCGATCTTCGTGCGCACCGCCTTCGCGGTGGCGAGCGCGTTGGCGCCCGTGGCGAGCTGGATACCGAAGCCTGCCGTCGGCTGACCGTTGTACTTGGTGTCGAAGTTGTAGTTTTCGCCGCCGAGCTCGATGTGCGACACGTCGCGCAGACGCACCTGCGAGCCGTCCTGGTTCACCTTCAGCAGAATGCTGCCGAACTGCTCGGGCGTATTGAGCAGCGTGGCCTGCGTAATCGTGGCCTGCAGCACCTGGCCGGGCACCGACGGCGTGCCGCCGAGCGAGCCGCCCGCGACCTGCACGTTCTGCGCCTGCAGCGCACTTTCGACGTCGAGCGGCGTCAGGCCGAAGTTGTTCAGCTTGTTCGCGTCGAGCCAGATCCGCATCGCGTACTGTGAGCCAAACAGCGTCACCGTGCCCACGCCGTCGATACGGCTGATCGGATCCTGAATGTTCGACGCGACGTAGTTCGCGAGGTCGTACTTGCTCATGCTGCCGTCGGTCGACACGAACGCCATCACCATCAGGAAGCTGCTGCTCGACTTCGTGACTCGGGAGCCGAGTTGCTGCACCGCCTGCGGAAGCAGCGGCGTGGCGAGCTGCAGCTTGTTCTGCACCTGCACCTGGGCGATGTCAGGGTTGGTGCCGGCCGCGAACGTCAGCGTGATGGTGGCCGTGCCCGAGTCGTCAGAGGTCGACGCGAGATACAGCAGGTGGTCCAGACCACTCATCTGCTGCTCGATCACCTGCGTCACGGTGTTTTCCACCGTCTTCGCCGAAGCACCCGGATAGGTTGCGCTGATCTGGATGGCCGGCGGCGCGATGGTCGGGTATTGCGCGATCGGCAGTGTGAACACCGACGCGAGACCCGCGAGCATCAGGATGATGGCGATCACCCATGCAAAAATCGGGCGATCAATAAAGAACTTTGCCATGAGGCGGGCTCCCTGTTATTACGCGCCCGAAGCGGCGGAGGCAGGCTGAGCCGCGGGTTGAGCTGTCTGGGCGCCGCCCGCGGCCGCGTCGGACGCCGGGTTGCCGGGCAGCTGCGCCGGCACGGGCTTGACCTGCTGGCCGGGCCGCGCCTTTTCGGTGCCCTGGACGATCACGCGGTCACCCGGCTTCAGCCCGTTCGACACCACCCAGTACGAGCCGAAGGTGCCAGAGGTGACGAGCTGACGGAGCTCGACCTTGTTGTCGTTGTCGACGACGAGCGCGGTGGGCTGACCCTTCTGGTCGTGCGTGACGCCGACTTGCGGCACGATCAGCGCGTTCTGGTTCACGCCCTCTTCGATCTTCGCGCGCACGAACATGCCCGGCAGCAGCACGTGGTTCGGGTTCTTGAAGATCGCGCGCACCGTGACCGAGCCAGTGCCCGGATCGACGGTCACGTCGGTGAACTGCAGCTTGCCCTTCTCGGAATAGATGCGGCCGTCCTCCAGCACCAGCGTGACCTGCGCGGCGCCCGGGCCGGTCGTCTTCAGACGCCCTTCCTGCATGTCGCGGCGCAGCTTCAGACCATCGAGGCTCGATTGCGTGAGGTCGACGTACATCGGATCGAGCTGCTGGACCGTGGCCATCAGCGTGGCCGCGCTCTGCTGCACGAAGGCGCCCGGCGTGACCTGCGACACGCCGATCTGGCCGGTCACGGGCGAGGTCACGTCGGTATAGCCGAGGTTGATCTGCGCGGTATCGACCGCGGCCTTGCCGGCGGCGACGTCGGCGGCGGCCTGGCCTTCGGCGGCGACCGCGTTGTCGTAGTCCTGCTTGCTGACCGCGTTCGCCGCGACCAGCACCTTGTAGCGACTGGCCTGTGCGGTGGTCGTCACGAGGTTCGCCTGCGCCTTCGCGAGCGATGCCTTCGCGTTGTTCAACGACGCGATGAAGGGCGCCGGATCGATCTTGTACAGACGCTGGCCGGCCTTGACCTCGCTACCTTCGGTGAACTCGCGGCGCAGCACGATGCCGTCGACCCGCGCGCGCACTTGCGCGACGAGGAAGGCACTGGTACGGCCGGGGAGTTCCGTGACGACGGGAACGGTCGTCGGCTGAAGGGTGACGACGCCGACTTCGGGCGTCTGGGGCGGCGGGGCAGATTGTTTTGGTCCGCACGCCGCCAGCAAGATGGCAGCCGTCGCGGCACTGATTAAGCGGAATGGAACCCGTTCGACGCGCATGGAGCGACCTCTGTCAAAGACTGAGAATGAAAAAGTGCGCGCATCCCTACCCCGGGGACGACAGCGCACACAAGCGTCTCTCGACGCTCAACCGGAAGCCCACGGATGCAAACCTGCGCCTGCAGGGCGCCCTGCTATGAATGCGCCATACCGGGGAATGCCGCACAGCACCGCCGTTTGGCGGCTGCGATAGCGTTTTGGAAGACAACAGTGACGGATATTAACCGGTCGTCACGGCTTGGGCTATCCGATCGTGGGGTGCTATTATATATACATTCACGAATGCATGTAAAAGTGCGTTTATATCTTCCAGGGATCGGGGCTCGCAAATTCGCGTCGCAATTCGGTGCAGAAATAGTCAAATTGGCATCAGGCCGACTTAAAAACGCCCGCATAAACCCCAGGATCAGCGCAGGTCATACCAATATGGTCAGAAGAACCAAAGAAGAGGCGCTGGAGACGCGCAACCGCATTCTCGACGCGGCCGAACGGATCTTCTTCCAGAAGGGCGTATCGCGCACGTCGCTGGCCGATATCGCCCAGGCCGCGGGCGTGACGCGCGGCGCCATTTATTGGCACTTCGCACACAAGAGCGAGCTCTTCACCGAAATGTTCGACCGCGTGCTGCTGCCGCTCGACGAACTGAAGGCGGCATCGCTCGATCCCAACGAAATCGATCCGCTCGGGCGCATCATGGAAATCTGCGTGGTTTGCCTGCGCGACACCGCCAACGATCCCCGCCGCCGCCGCGTGTTCGACATCCTGTTTCTGAAGTGCGAGCTGGTCGAAGACATGGGGCCGGTGATGGAACGCTATCAGACCAACATGCGCGAGGGGCTCGCGAAGCTCGAGGGCGGTCTGCGCAACGCGATCTCGAAAGGCCAGATGCCCGCCGACCTCGACACGAAGCTTGCCGCGGCGATGGTGCACGCGTTCGTCGGCGGCTCGTTGCGCGACATGCTGTTTTTGCCCGACGCAACCGACTTCGGCGCGCACGCGCAGCAGATGGTGCAAGTGATGTTCGACGGCTTGCGCGTCAGTCCGGCGTTGCGCAGAAAGGCGGCGTAGGAAGCGCGCTAGCGTTGAGGATTGGCGCAGCGGGCGGTTCGGTGAACCGCCCGTTTTCTATTTGTGGACCGGACCACCCGCCTGCGCGCCGGGTTCAGGCAACCGCCCGGCGCGCTCGCGCCGCCTGATTCGACGCATAGATGTTGCCGCGCTCGAGCGGCGCGCCGCTCTTGAGCGCCGCGATCCACTGATCGGTGCTCGCGACCGCTGCGAACCGCGACTGCAGCACCACGCTGAACACGCGATGAATCTCTTCCGCGCTCGCGAAGCCCGCACTGTTTTCGTACGGCACCGAGCCGGTCGCGTCGTGCAGGAACTCGACGGCGAGGCCGGCATGCACCGCGTGGTTGATCGTCGACGCATCGCAGTTGTGGGTCATGTAGCCGGTTACGGTCAGCGTATCGATCTGCCGGGCGGCGAGCCAGTCGGCCAGATCGGTGCCGGCGAATGCGCTCGGCAGTGACTTCTCGACGAAATGATCGTGAGCGCGCGAACTCACGACCGTGTGCAGTTCCGCACCGGCACTGCCGCGCGCGAACAGCGGCGAAGTGGCGGGCGCGACGTTCTGCACGACGACGACCGGCACGCCGGCGGCGCGCGCGGCATCGATCGTGCGACCGATGTTGGCGAGCGACGTGCGCACGTCCGGAAATTCGATCGGCAGGTCGCCGCTCACGTATTCGTTCTGCACGTCGATGACGATCAGCGCACGGCGCGGCGCGGGTGTGCTCATGGCAAGGCTCCTTGTCAGAAAAACGGTCAATGGCGCGCGCCCAGCGCGATGGCTGCGGCGCGACGGCAATGACGGGATTGTTGCGCCGCTGTCTGCGCGCCGACAGCGGCCCGGATGACAAGCTTCGCTAGAATCGGGCCATACTTCTGGCATTTCATGAATGAGGCGTGCGGCATGACCACCTTCGCAACTTCCGACGATATCTCCGCTCAGGTGCCGCGCCACGTCGTCGCCGTCGTCGCGTTCGACCGCATCAGCCCGTTCCATCTGTCGGTGCCATGCGTGGTGTTCGGCGAGGACCGCCGCGGCGGCGGTGTCCCCGCCTTCGACTTCCGCGTCTGCGCCGCGGAGACCGGCGCGCTCGCGACGACCGCGGGCTTCTCGATCGCGGTTACGCACGGACTCGAAGCGCTTGCCGACGCGCAGACGATCATCGTGCCGAGCTGGCGCGACCCCGACGAAACGCCGCCCGCCGCTCTTCTCGATGCACTGAGGGCCGCGCACGAGCGCGGCGCACTGCTCGTCGGCCTGTGCCTCGGCGCTTTCGTGCTGGCCGCGGCGGGCATCCTCGATGGACGGCCCGCTTCGACGCACTGGGCCTGGGCCGACGACTTCGCGCGCCGGTATCCGCGCGTGCGGCTGGACCCCGACGTGCTGTACGTCGACGACGGCAACGTGCTGACCTCGGCCGGCACCGCCGCCGGCCTCGACTGCTGCCTGCACGTGCTGCGCAAGATTTGCGGCGCACGGGTAGCGAACCACGTCGCGCGCCGGCTGGTCGTGTCGCCGCATCGCCAGGGTGGTCAGGCGCAATACGTGCAGCAGCCGATGCCGCCGAATCCGCGCGGCGATCGTCTGTCTGGTCTGCTCGACTGGGTGAGCGGCAACCTGGCCGCGCCGCATACGCTCGACACACTGGCCGCGCGCGCGTTGATGAGCCGCCGCACCTTCACGCGACGCTTCCGGCTCACGACCGGCACCACCGTCGGCGCGTGGCTGCTCGCGCAGCGGCTCGCGCGGGCGCAACAACTGCTGGAAAGCACCGACGAGTCGGTCGAAGCGATCGCGGCGAGCGCCGGATTCGGTTCGGCCGCATCGCTGCGGCAGCATTTCGCGGACGCGTTTCGAACGTCGCCTAGCGCTTGGCGGCGGGAGTTTCGCGGGAATTAGATGACGGTGGCGGGAGCACCGCTATTTCGTAGTGGGCCACCGGAATTTCGTAGTCGCGCGGCGTGTTGCTCGCGCGTTGCATCCGGCGCTGCGCGCGACGCGCCGCGTCAATGCTCGCTGAGCCAGCGCGCGACATACAACAACAGCGCGACCAGAAAGATCATCCCGGCCCACGCCCAGTAGGGCACGACATGCTGACCAGGCTCTTGATGCGGCACGCCATGCGACCAGCTGTGCGACGCGCTTGCCGCGCGTCCGGGCAGCGCCTGGCCGTGCTCGATGCGGGTGCGCCGTGCGATGCCGCCGAGCGTGATCGGCCGCAAAAAAACGTACTGGCGACGCGGCGCCGCGCCGCTCGCGCGGTTCGGCCCCTTGCCGTGCTTGGCGCGCACGACCGCGTCGAACTCGGCGAAAAAGTCGTCGGCGATCTGCCGCAAGGCGTTCTCGAGCTGGCGCGTGGGCAACTCGGCGAGCGGACCCGACGACGTTGCCCACAACGTGTAATCGATGCGCGTGCCGCGCTCGCGCCCGTCGTCCGCGCGCAAACGCACTTCGATCTGACCGCGCAACGCGCCGATGCCCTCGGCTCGTGCCTTGAAGTTGATGGTGCGGCGCTGCGCGTCCGCCGGGCCGGAATCCTGGCCGGCAACGTGCGCGCGCGCCTGATAATGCGCGCGCAACGGGCCGAGCGGAACGGTCATCGTCAGCGCATATTCGCCGTGGGCGAGACGCACGAACGATTCGCAGTTGTCGAGGCTGGCACGCAACAGCGCGAGGTCCTGCAACGCGTCCCAGACCTCGGATGGCGGCAGTGGAATCCGTAACGCGTCGTTCAGTTCCATGACAACCTCCCCCGATGAACGCGCGACTGCGGGATCAGGACGTCTGATCGATGCGGTCGACGCGCGATGCGTAAAAAGCGAGATAGCCCTTGATGCGACTGACCTGCTCGAACGGCGCTTCGTAACACCACACAGCGTTCTCGATCACGCCATCTTCGGTGCGCAGATGGAAGTACGATGCGTCGCCCTTGAACGGGCAATGCGACGTGTGTGTCGAGCGTTCGAGCCGGGCCATATTCACGTGCTCGCGCGGGAAATAGAACACGTCGGCGAGGCCGGTCTCCGATAGCGTCAGCGCAGCCTGGGTGTCGGCCATCGTCACGCCGCCGTGAATCACGCGCACGCGATGGCCGTTGTCGCGAATCACGATGGTATGGCCGTCGGGCCGCTCCGCAGATGTCGACGCATCACTCATGTCCAGGCTCCATGGTGGGGTGGGCGCTGCACTACCGGCTGTTGCCGCATGAACGGCAAAGCCACGGGACACGCCCGTGGCTTCATTATCGGCCAAACTCCGGCCGATTGCGCGCGCTTCCTGCGCCGCGGCGGACGGATCGAGCCGCTACTTCACGTTCCAGGTGAACGCCGATTTGACGTTGCCGTGCGCGGGCACACTGACCGAGCGCGTCTGTTCGCGGTCGTTGTAGTTCGCGTGCACCGTATAGCTGCCGGGGCTCAGGCGCACCAGCATGAATGGTCCGCGCGACGTCGTGTTCAGCACTTCGCTGTTATGTGCATCCACGATGCGCACGTGCACATCGGCCAGAAAATCGGCGTTGGGTCCGGTGAAACGCAAGGTCAGTGGCCACTGGGTTCGCGCTTGTCGCAGCGCCCGCGATTCGTCGAGGCCGACACCGCCCGATACGTACGATACGTCGCCCTGCTGCTGGACTTGTGGCAGACCGCCGCCGTTGGTGTTGCCCGCGCTGGTGTTGTCGGTCGTCGAGCCACCCGTTACTCCCGCCTGCTGCGCGTATGCGCCGCCCGCCAGTCCGAGCGTGAGCGCCACGCACAGCGCGGCGGCTACGATCTTTTGCTGCTTGCGTTGCATTTCCATCAGTTCGCTCTCCTTGTTCGAGTCCTTGCTCGGACCCTGAACGGGTTAAGCAACCTACGTGCCAACCGCCCGGCAGCGTCAACCAACATGCATCACCATCGTGGCATCAAGCCGCCTGACGCCCCTCGGTCTGTCCATGCCGCTCGCGGCAGCGCGGTGGATAGGCGAAAAAAAGCCGGTCCTTGCAGTAAATGCAAAGGACCGGCAATCGCTACTACAGCTCAAACTGGGGTGGGCGATCCCTTCGAAACGCCCGGGTAACTGGATCAGCCGAGGTCAACAGGCACGAAAATCTGCGCGTTGTCCCGCTGGATCAGCAGCGCAATGCTGTTGCCTGCGCCCGAGATCATCTGCTTCAACTGATCGATGTTCGTGACCGGACGGCCGTTGACCGCGAGAATCACGTCGCCCGCCTGGATGCCGGCGCTCGCCGCCGCACCGCCCGCCTGCTGCACGAGCAGACCGTGCGACACCGACGCGCTGCTCTTCTCTTCCGGCGTCAGCGGCCGCACCGCGACCCCGAGACGGCCTTGCAACTGAGTCTGCTGATCGGTCTTGCTCGCCGACGCGACCTTCGCGTCCGAGAACGAACCAATCGTCACCTTCAGGTCCTTGCTGGCCTTATCGCGCCACACTTTCAGCGTCGCCGAACTGCCCGGCGCGAGGCCTGCGATCTTCGACGGCAGATCCGTCGAATCGTTGACTTCGTCGCCATTCACCGACAGGATCACGTCGCCCGGCTGCAAGCCAGCTTTGGCCGCCGGACCGTTGGCGTCGACCGAACTGACCAGCGCGCCTTGCGGCTTCTGCATGCCGAACGACTCGGCGAGCGTCTGGTTCAAGCCCTGCACTGCGACGCCGAGGCGTCCGCGGCTCACGTGACCGGTCTTAACGAGATCGTCCTTGACCTTGATCGCCTCGCTGATGGGGATCGCGAACGACAGACCCTGGAAGCCGCCCGTCTGCGAGTAGATCATGGAGTTGATGCCGATGACTTCGCCTTGCAGATTAAAGAGCGGACCACCCGAGTTGCCTGGGTTCACCGGCACATCGGTCTGGATGAACGGCGTGTAGTTTTCGTTGGGCAGCGTGCGCGACTTCGCGCTGATGATGCCCGAGGTCACGGTGTTGTCGAAGCCATACGGCGAGCCGATCGCGACGACCCACTGACCAACCTTGCTCTGGCGCGGATCGCCGATCTTCACGGTCGGCAGATCGCTCGCGTTGATCTTCAGCACGGCGACGTCGGACTGTTTGTCGGCGCCAACCACCTTCGCCTTGAACTCGCGCTTGTCGGTGAGCTTCACGGTGACGACGTTCGCGCCATCGACCACGTGCGCGTTCGTCAGAATGTAGCCGTCGTTGCTGATGATGAAACCCGAGCCGAGGCTCGAGCTCGGCTGGTCGGGCAAGTCGCCGCCGTCGCCGCCATCGCCGCCTTGCATGCCAGGCACGCCGCCGAAGAACCGCTTGTAGAACTGATAGAAAGGATCGTTCGGATCGATCGGCAACTGGTTGCCATGGCGGTTGCCGCCATTACCGCGCATCGCCGCTTGCTTGACCACGTGCTTCGCGCTGATGTTGACGACGGCCGGACCGTAGGTCTCGACGAGACCGGAGAAATCGGGGATACCAGTTTTGGCGGCAGCCTCGGCCGGCATCATCGCGGCGGCTTCCGCCGGCGAGATGATCTGCGGTGCGGGCACATCGCGATGGCCCGCCACATAGCCGGCTGAAAGCGCAGCGGCCACAGCTACCGCAACGGCGCCGCGGGACAAGGTTTTCGCGTTCATCATGAGCTCCTGACTGGAGAAAGTGACTTTGGATGTCGAGGAGCGTAAGGGGCGTCACTTAAAAGAATCTTAAGCAGCGCCAGATCGCGGGAACCTTATCGGACCGCCCGCAACAGCCCGTCGCAACGGCATGAACGCCGGTTTTGGCCGAACAGTAAACCACCATGCTCAAAAGCGGACGATGACCTGTAAACCACCGGCCGGCGAATCATCGAGCGAGACTTGAGCATGATGTTGCGTGGCGATCCGGCGCACGATCGCGAGACCGAGGCCACTGCCCGCCACGTCGGTGCGCGCGCGGTTCGCGCCCGCTCCCGCGCGATAGAAGCGGTCGAATACGCGCTCGCGATCGGCCGGATCGATGCCGGGGCCGCTATCGGCGATCCGCACCACCGGACGGCCGTCCTCGACGCGCAGGCTGACGTCGACACTGCCGCCGCGCGGCGTGTACTTGGTCGCGTTGTCGAGGAGGTTGTTGAACATCACGCGCAGCGCTTCGGCGTCGCCGGTCACGCTGGCAGGCTCGCTCGCCTCGATGCCGAGGTCGACGCCGCGATTCAGCGCGAGCGGCGCGTAGGTCGCGACGCACTCCTGAAGCAGCTCGCGCAGATCGAGCGCCCCGGCGACGGCGGCGCCGTCCGGCTCGGCGCGCGCGAGCGCGAGCAGTTGCTCGGCGAGCCGCGTCGCGCGCGTGACGCCCGCCTGCAAATCCGCGAGCGCTTCGCCGCGGGCCGTGTCGTCCTTGGCTCGCGCAACCAGTTGCGCCTGAATCTGTACCGCGGCAAGCGGCGTGCGCAATTCGTGCGCGGCATCGGCAACGAAAGCTTTCTGGATATCGAGCGCGGTCGCGAGCCGCTGCAGCAGCCCGTTCAGCGCCCGCACGAGCGGCCGCACTTCGAGCGGCAGACGCTGATCGGGCAATGGATCAAGCGCTTCGGGATGACGCAAGTCGAGCGCGCTCGTCACGCGCCGCAGCGGCTGTAGCCCACGGCCGACGATCACCCACACCGCGAGCCCGAGCAGAGGCAGCAGCACGATCAGCGGCCACAGCGTGCGCAGCGCGACATCGGCGGCGAGCCGGTTGCGCACCGACAGCGGCTGCGCGAGCTGCACGACGTTATCGCCGACGATCGCGCCATACACGCGCCATTCGCCGCGGTCGGTGCGCTCGGTCGAAAAACCCAGTTCGGCGCGCGGCGCGAGCGGCGCGCGCGGCCGCGAGTAATACATCAGCATGCCGTTGCGGTTCCAGATCTGAAGCACGATGCCCTCGTCGCCGGTATCGCGGCCGAGCACCTGCGAGAAAGGTTCCGCCGGCAGCGCCGCGGCGATCTGCTCGAGCTGGTAGTCGAACAGTTCGTTCGCTTCGGCGAGCGCCTGCCGGTAGATCAGCCAACCCGCGATGCCGACGCCGAGCAGCATGAGCGCCAGCAGCCAGAACAACAGTTGTCGGCGAATCGAGCGCATCGGCTCAGGCGTCCTTCGCGATCATGTAGCCCAGCCCGCGCACGTTGCGGATCAGATCGGCGCCGAGCTTCTTGCGCAGCGCGTGGATATAGACCTCGACGGTGTTGCTGCCGATCTCCTCGCCCCAGCCGTACATCTTTTCCTCGAGCTGGCTCTTTGAAAGCACCGCGCCGGGCCGCGCGAGCAGCGCTTCGAGCAACGCGAATTCGCGCGCGGACAGCGCGACCGGCGCGCCATCGAGCGTCACCTGGTGCGACGCGGGATCGAGGGTCAAGTTGCCGTGGCGAATCGTCGAATCGCTGCGGCCGGCTTGGCGCCGGATCAGCGCTCGCATGCGCGCGCCGAGTTCGTCGAGATCGAAAGGTTTGACAAGGTAATCGTCAGCGCCGGCGTCGAGGCCTTTGACACGATCGGCCACCGCGTCGCGCGCGGTGACGATCAGCACCGGCAGCGCATTGCCGCGCGCGCGCAGTGCGCGCAGCACTTCGAGACCGTCGCGCTTGGGCAGACCGAGGTCGAGCAACGCGAGGTCGTAAGGCTGGGCGGCCGCCGCGTGCAGCGCCGCTTCGCCGTCCTCGACCCAATCGACGGCAAAGCCTTCGCCGCGCAGCGCCTTGCGCACGCCTTCGGCGATCATCCGGTCATCTTCGACTAGCAGGATGCGCATGGTTGTCCGTTCCAAATCATTGGATGATGCCGCATTCTAGCGCCCGCTTCCGGCCTGCGCGGTGTGTGGCGCTTTTTTCACCGCAGCGTCGCAGCATGTCACTACAATGGGCGCTTTGCGTCGCGCGACGGCCGTTGGGCAGCGCGACGGCGCGCTACCGCGCCATCGAACCGCCCAGCTTGCCGTTTCATTCTCCCGCGCACGCCGCGCGCAGCACACCTTGAAATCCCGCTCGTCCGTTCTCCCGTTCACCCGTTCATGACGCACGCTTTTCTGTCTTCCGTCGCACGCCCTATGGCGCTGCGCTCGCGCCGTATGCTCCATCGCGCAGTCTTCATGCCTAACCGCTTCGCGACGCGCGCGGCCGTCTGGCTCTGCGCCGCCGCGCTCGGCGCGGGCGCGCTGCTGCCGCTGGCCGCGCAGGCACGCATCAAGGCCACCCATCCGAGCGTCAACGTCACGACGGTACTGCCGCAACCGGTGATGGCCGGTCTGCACCGCGCGCACGTGCCGTTGTCGTCGATCAGCGTGGTCGTCGAAAAGGTCGGCGATCGCACGCCGATCCTCGCGCTGAACGCCGGCAAGCCGATGATGCCCGCCTCGACGATGAAGCTCGTCACCACCTATGCAGGCCTGTCGATCCTCGGCCCCGGCTACCGCTGGCGCACCAGCGCATACGCGGACGGCCCGCTCGACGCGAGCGGCGTGCTGCACGGCAATCTGTACATCCAGGGCACCGGCGACCCGAAGCTCGTGCCCGAAGAGCTGATCGACCTCGTGCAGAAGATTCACAAGGCGGGCATCAACGGCATCGACGGCGCGCTGGTGCTCGACAAGCGCTACTTTGATCCGTCGACCCGTGACCTGCCCGCGTTCGACGACGACGTGAACGCGCCGTACAACGTCGGCCCCGATCCGCTTCTGTACGCGTTCAAATCGCTGTCGTTCACGCTGACGCCATCGCCGGACGGCACAGTGGCGATCGACGTGCTGCCCGCGCTCGCTCAGTTGCGCATCGACAACCAGTTGCGCGCGACGAACGGCCCATGCCGCGGCGAACTGCCGACGCCGACCGTCACGCCACAGCCTGACGGCACACTCGTTGCGTCGTTCATCGGCGACCTGCCGGTGCGTTGCGACTCGCGCACGATCAACGTCGCGGTGCTGGATCACTCGACGTTCTTCGCGCGCGGCTTCCTCGCGCTGTGGCAGCAAACTGGCGGCACCTTCACGGGCACGATCCGCGAAGGCGCGGTGCCCGTCGGCGCGAAGCTCGTCGCGACGCATGAGGGGCCGATGCTGTCGGACATCGTTCGCGACATCAACAAGTTCAGCAACAACACGATGGCGCGCAACCTGTTCCTGACGATCGGCGCCGCCGAGGAAAGGGCGCCCGCCACACCCGCGAAAGCCGCGCGCGCGGTCGAGGCTTTCCTGACGCGCGACAGCCTGAACACCGAATACCTATCGCTCGACAACGGCTCGGGCCTGTCGCGCGACGAACACATCACCGCGCTCGCGCTCGCCGATGTGCTGCAGCGCGCGAACGCGAGCCCGGTCGCGCAGGTGTTCGTCGATTCGCTGCCGATCGCCGGTGTCGACGGCACGATGCGCAACCGCCTGACCAGCCAGGGCGCGGGCGGCAACGCCCATATCAAGACCGGCACGCTGCGCGACGTGCGCGCGATCGCGGGCTACGTCGCATCGGCCGACGGCAACAGCTACATCGTCGTCAGCCTGATCAACGATCCGCATTCGGAAGCGGCGCGCGCCGCGCACGACGCGCTGCTCGAATGGGTGTACGAAGGCCCGTCGCAGGGCTTCACGAAGGTCTCCGCGCCCATCGAGGAAGTGCGCGAGAAGCCCAGGAAAAACCCGCGCAAGCGCGGCGGCCACTGAGTATTCCTTCTAGCGATGCCGCGCGCGGCAAGCTTCTAACCGTGTACGCTGTCGGGCAACATGCGGTGCGCGACATCACGCGCTTGCCGCGCAGGGCGCCGGTCGTCGGACCGCGCGACCTTCACCAACGATAACGACACCACCCGCCGCGTACCGCGCGGCGGTCAGGGACCAGGAAGGGAGACACGATGCAATTCGATGCCGAATTGCTGCTGCTCGCCATGGCGCCCGTCTTTCTTGCCTGCATCGGCTGGGAGGCGTGGCACGCGAGCCGCACGCGCCCGGCCGAGAGGCTCTACAGCTGGCGCGACACGCTGTGCAACGCCGCCCTCGCGCTGCTGCAGCAGGCGGCCGACAAGCTCGCATGGCTCGCGATCATCCCTGTCTACGCGTTCTTCTACGAGCACTACCGCATTCATACATGGCCGGCGACGTGGCTGTCGTTCGTCGTGCTGTTCGTCGCGCAGGACCTGCTCTATTACGTGTTTCATCGCTGCAGTCATCGGGTGCGCTGGCTGTGGGCCGCGCACGTCGTGCACCACTCGTCGGAGCGGATGAATTTTTCGACCGCGTTCCGCCAGAGCCTGATGTATCCGATCTCCGGCATGTGGGTGTTCTGGATTCCGCTCGCGTTCCTCGGCTTTGCCCCTAAGCAGATCGTCGCGATCGTGCTGATCAATCTCGGCTTCCAGTTCTTCGTGCATACGCAGGTGATCGGCAAGCTCGGCTGGCTCGAGTACGTGTTCAACACGCCGTCGATCCATCGTGTGCATCATGCGCGCAACGATCGCTACATCGATCGCAATTACGCAGGTGTACTGGTGATCTGGGATCGCCTGTTCGGCAGCTACGTCGACGAAGATCCGCACGAGGCGCCGCAGTACGGCATCGTCGAGCCGCTTTACACGTACAACCCGCTGAAGGCGACGTTTCACGAATGGGCGTCGATGGCCGCGGACTTCGCGAGCGTGCGCGGCTGGCGCAACAAGTGGAGCGCGCTGTTCGCGCCGCCCGCCTGGGCCGCCGCTTATCATGCGCAGCAGCGCGCGGTGTTGCCTGGCGGCGCCAGCGGCCTCCACGCGGGATCGAACTTGCATACGCATGCGGGTACGAACGACATCATGAGCAAAGCTTCCGCCGAACTACCCGGCTTGAACACCAACCATACGGCCGCGCTGCGGACATCGCGCAGGCCGTAGAAGATTCTGTAAGCTGTCGTCACGCCGCCAACGCGGTGGACGCCGCCTGCAACGCATGGCATCAAGGGCCACATATAAGAGGAGATGTAGTCAACATGAATCAAACCGCTTCGAAGAAACAGCAATGGTTGCGCGTCACGCAGATCGCCGTGGCGAGCGCCGCGTTCGCCGCGCTGGCGGCATGCGGCGGTGGCGGCGACAACAATAGTTCGAGCAGCAACACGCCGCCGGGGGGCGTCTCGCTGCAGGTCGTGTCGTTCGGCGACAGCCTGTCGGATGTCGGCACCTACCAGGCCGCGGTTCAGGCGAACGTCGGCACGGGCGGCGGCCGCTTCACGACCAATCCGGGCGAAATCTGGACGCAGAAGGTCGCCGAGTACTACGGCGGCACGCTCACCCCCGCCTACGTCGGCGGCTTCGGCAACCCGCTCACCGCGGCGGGCGGTCTCGGTTATGCGCAAGGCGGATCGCGTGTCGATTTGCAACCGGGCATCGGCTTCGCGCCGAACAGCATGGCCGCGACTACGGTGCCGGTCACGACACAGGTCAGCCAGTATCTGTCTGCGCACAACAACAGCTTCAATGGGAACCAGCTCGTGCTGATCAACGGCGGCGCGAACGACATCTTCATCGCGGTGCAAACGATCTCGGCTGCCAGCGCGCAAGCGGCGGCAACGGCGGCGGCGGCGATCGCAAACGGCGCCAACCCGGCCGACGCGCAGGCGGCAGCAACTGCCGCGATCCAGTCGGTCGCGCAGGCCCAAGGAGCGGCGATCGTGACCGCGGCGACCAAGTTCGTCGGCACAGTGCAAAAGATCGTCGCCGCGGGCGCGCAACATGTGGTGGTGTCGAACGTGCCTGATATCGCGAAAACGCCGCAAGGCCTCGCCGCGGGCCCACAAGGCCTGGCAGTCATCGACGGGCTGGTCCAGGCCTACAACAGCGTGCTGAAGCAAGGCCTCGCGTCGACCTCGCAGGTCATCTACCTGGACTCGTACACGTTGCTGGACCAGACGTTGGCCAACTATCAGGCGCTCGGCTTCACCGTGTCGAATACGGGCACCGCGTGTAACTTGGCGTCGATGAACGCGGCCGCGACCGCCTACGCGACGAAGAACCCGAGCGTGCTCGCATCCGGTCAGACGCCCGCGGATTTCGGCAACTTACTCGCGTCGTCGCTGTTCTGCTCGCCGCAGACCTACACGGTGGCCGGCGCGGACCAGAGCTACGTTTTCGCCGACCTCGTGCATCCGAGCACCCATACGGGCGCGCTGATCGCGCAGCAGGTCGAGAAGCAAATCGCTGCTAGCGGGCTTGGCAAGTAACACAGCGTCAAGCTTGCCTGGATAGCAAAAGGCCCGGCTCGTTGAACGAGCCGGGCCTTTGCCTTTTTCGGGTAGCCGCGCTATGCACCGCAGCGAGCCGATCGCATCAGTTCTGCGCTTCGAATGCCGCCGCCGCGCGCCCGAGCCGATCGTTGACCGCGATCCATTCGATCGTGTCCGGCAGCTTCTCGATCAGAATTCGCGTGACGTTCGCGCGATCGAGCGCGCGCAGCAAGCCGTAGAGTTCGCGTGCATAGACGTGCGGATCTTCCGGCGCGGCGACGAAATGCACGCCGTCGGCATCGGCCCACTGTCCCGCACGCGACGCGCGCGCGACCAGCGCGACGCGCTCGCCCTGCTCGCGCACCGCGAGCAGCGGCTCGAGCTCGCTGAACGGCAGCAGCGCGAGCGGCGTGCGCGGCGCGTAATGCGCTTTCAACGTGCCCGACGCGCGTGGCGCGGTCGCGTCCGACCCGTCGGGCAGACGCGGCGCCTCGCCGAGCACGTCGGCGATATCCTGCGGCGTCACGCGACCTGGCCTCAGCAGCGCCGGAAAGCCGCGCGACAGATCCAGAATCGTCGACTCGATGCCGACATCCGACGCGCCGCCATCGAGCACATGAATCGCGCTGCCGAACTCGTCGCGCACATGCTGCGCGGCGGTTGGGCTCACATGTCCGAAGCGGTTGGCCGACGGCGCGGCGACGCCGCCATGCCCGCTGCGCAACGCGCTGAACGCTTCGAGCAACGCCTGCGCAACCGGATGCGACGGGCAGCGCAAGCCCACCGAGTCCTGTCCGCCGCTGACCGCCGCGGGTATGCGCGCGGCGCGCTTGAGGATCAGCGTCAGCGGTCCCGGCCAGAATGCGTCGATCAGGCGCTGTGCATCGGATGGCAAATGTTCGACCCAGTAGTTCGGATCGCCGTGCGGCGCGAGATGCACGATCACCGGATGATTGGCCGGCCGCCCCTTCGCCGCGTAAATGCGCGCGACCGCGTCCGGGTTCTCGGCATCGCCGCCGAGGCCGTACACGGTCTCCGTCGGAAACGCGACCAGCCCACCCGCGTCGAGCAAGGCCGCCGCCTGCTCGATCTGCGCCGCGCTGACCGGCAACGCGTTGGTAGCGTCCTCGGCGGGTTTCTGTTGATCCGGCATGGCGCGCGCTTCAGCTGGTAGCGATATGCAGCAGCCGCGCGCAATCGCGCGCCGCCGTGCGGGCTTCTTCGAGCGTCGACGCGGTGAAGTTCACGTGACCCATCTTGCGGCCGCAACGCGCCTCTTCCTTGCCGTACAGATGCAGGCGCGCGGCCGGCATCGCCGCGACTTCCTGCCACGGCGGCGTGACCGCCGCGCGCTTCGGACCGTCCGGGAACCACACGTCGCCGAGGATGTTCAGCATCACCGCCGGCGAATGCTGGCGCGTGTCGCCGAGCGGCATGCTGGTCATCGCGCGCACCTGCTGCTCGAACTGGCTCGTCGCGCACGCGTCGACCGTGTAGTGGCCGGAGTTGTGCGGACGCGGCGCCATTTCGTTGGCGACCAGCGAGCCGTCTTCGAGAACGAAGAACTCGACGCACAGCACGCCGACATAGCCGAGCTTCCCGGCGATCTGCAGCGCGGCCTGTTGAGCCTGCTGCACGAGCGCGGGCGATGCGTCCGGCGCGGGAACGATGGTGTGCGACAGCACGCCGTCGCGATGGGTGTTCTGCGCAAGCGGATAGACAACCGACGCCCCGCTCGCCGTGCGCGCGATCAGCGCCGACACTTCGAACTTCAGCGGCAGGCGCTTCTCCAGCACGCACGGCACGCCGCCGAGCGATGCATGCGCCTCGCGCACTTCCTCGGCGTTGCGCACGCGAACCTGGCCCTTGCCGTCGTAACCCATGCGCGCCGTTTTCAGGATGCCGGGCAGCACCGCTTCGAGCTCGGCATCGCCCAGCGCCGCAAGCGCATCCGACGACTCGATCACGACGTGCGGCGCAACCGTCACGCCCGACGACGCGATAAAGCGCTTCTCGGCGATCCGGTCTTGCGCGACGGCGACGCAACGCCCGGCCGGGCTCACGAAGGTAGTCTTGCCGAGAAAGTCGAGGCTCGCGGCCGGCACGTTCTCGAATTCGGTCGACACCGCCGCGCACAGCCGCGCGAGTTCGGTCAGCGCCGCTTCGTCGTCGTAGGCTGCGCGCAGGTGGCGGTCGGCGACCGCGCCGGCCGGGCTGGTTTCGTCCGGATCGAGCACGGCGACGCGATAGCCCATCGCCTGGGCGGCAAAACAGAACATGCGGCCGAGCTGGCCGCCACCGACCATGCCAAGCCATGCGCCGGGCAGAATCGGTGAAACCGGTGTGTTGTCTGGGTTCATCTTGGTGGTCGGTCGCAGCCGGATACGCGTCGCGCTCGCATACAGAGCGGCGGGCACCCGGCCGGGGGTCGGACAGGGGACGTCTTATCAAACAACCGGCGCGCTTACAGCGCCGGCAATACCATCGCGTGAGCCGCTTCGTTCTGGCGCACGCGGAATGCAGCGAGCTTGTCCGCGTATTCGGTGCTGGTGCCGGACAGCAGCGACACCGCGAACAGCGCCGCGTTCGCGGCGCCCGCCTCGCCGATCGCAAAGGTCGCGACCGGCACGCCCTTGGGCATCTGCACGATCGAATGCAGCGAATCGACGCCCTTCAGATACTTGCTCGCGACCGGCACGCCGAGCACCGGCACCGTGGTCTTCGCGGCCAGCATGCCCGGCAGGTGTGCGGCGCCGCCCGCGCCCGCGATGATTGCGCGAATGCCGCGCTCGCGCGCGCTTTCAGCATAGGCGAACATTTCGTCTGGCATGCGGTGCGCGGACACGACCTTCGCTTCGTACGGCACGCCGAATTCCTGCAGAATCGCGACGGCGTTTTTCATCACTTCCCAGTCGGAACTGGAGCCCATCAATACGCCGACGACCGGCGCATCATGCTTGTGGGCGGTTTGTGCTTCACTCATCTTTACGGCTTCCTTGTTTCCGGGCGATGCGCGCCTGACACGGCGCGCGCAATCAGATCAGTCGAGCTTGTGCCCGGTCAGGCGCTCGAGCGCTTCCTGGTACTTCTCGCCCGTCTTCGCGACCACGTCGTCCGGCAGCTTCGGCGCCGGCGGCTCTTTCTTCCACGGCTGGGTTTCGAGCCAGTCGCGCACGAACTGCTTGTCGAACGACGGCGGGTTGGTGCCGACCTGGTACTGATCGGCCGGCCAGAAGCGCGACGAATCGGCCGTGAGCGCCTCGTCCATCAGATACAGCTTGCCGTGGTTGTCGAGACCGAATTCGAACTTCGTGTCCGCGATGATGATGCCGCGCGTCGCCGCGTAATCAGCGGCTTCCTTGTACAGCCGGATCGAGATGTCGCGGATCGTGGCCGACAGCTCGGTGCCGATGCGGCGCTCCATCTCGTCGTAGGTGATGTTTTCGTCGTGGTGGCCCATCTCGGCCTTGGCGGCCGGCGTGAAGATCGGCTCGGGCAGCTTCTGCGCGTTCTGCAGGCCTGCCGGCAGTTGCACGCCGCAGACCGAACCGGTGGCCTGGTAATCCTTCCAGCCGCTGCCGGCCAGATAGCCGCGCACCACCGCTTCGACGAGAATCGGCTCGAGACGCTTGACGACCACCGCGCGACCCTTGACCTGCTCGACTTCGTCCGGCGCGACCACCGACTCGGGCGCGACGCCCGTCAGGTGGTTCGGCACCACGTGCTGGAGCTTCTCGAACCAGAAGTTCGCCATCGCGTTGAGCACGCGGCCCTTGTTCGGAATCGGCTCGCCCATGATCACGTCGAACGCCGACAGACGGTCGGTCGTGACGATCAGCAACTGGTCGTTGCCCACCGCATAGTTGTCGCGGACTTTGCCGCGGCCGAGCAGCGGCAGCGAGCGGAGCGTGGATTCGTAGAGGGTAGACATCGTCGTGATTCGCTAAAAGTGGGGCAAAAAATGTGACCGGAACAAAAGGGAAACGCCGTTCCCCCGATGATGCGGGAACGGCGATCGGACGACAACCTGGCCAAACGGCCAGGTGCGGAGCCAAAACTACAGCTTAGCGGACGACTTGCGAGAGCTCGCCCGACTTGTACTTCTCCGCAATTTTATCAAGCGAAACCGGCTTGATCTTGCCAGCCTGGCCTTCGCAGCCGAATTGCATGTAACGGTCGATACAGATCTTCATCGCCGCTTCGCGCGCCGGCTTCAGGTAATCGCGCGGATCGAACTTGCTCGGGTTGGTCGCCATGTAGCGGCGGATCGCGCCCGTGATCGCCAGACGCAGGTCGGTGTCGATGTTGACCTTGCGCACGCCGTGACGAATACCTTCCTGGATTTCCTCGACCGGCACGCCGTAGGTCTCCTTCATGTCGCCGCCGAATTCGCGGATTTCCGCGAGCAATTCCTGCGGCACCGACGACGAACCGTGCATCACGAGGTGCGTGTTCGGAATGCGCTGATGGATTTCCTTGATGCGCTGGATCGAAAGAATATCGCCCGTCGGCTTCTTGCTGAACTTGTAGGCGCCGTGCGAGGTGCCGATCGCGATGGCCAGCGCGTCGCACTGGGTCAGCTTGACGAAGTCGGCGGCCTGCTCCGGATCGGTCAGCAGCTGCTCGCGCGTCATCGTGCCTTCGGCGCCGTGGCCGTCTTCCTTGTCGCCCTTCATCGTTTCGAGCGAACCGAGCACGCCCAGTTCCGCCTCGACGGTGACGCCGATCGAGTGCGCCGCTTCGACGACTTTGCGCGACACTTCGACGTTGTACTCGTACGATGCGACCGTCTTGCCGTCGGCTTCGAGCGAACCGTCCATCATCACGCTGGTGAAGCCGCTGCGGATCGCCGCCATACACACCGCCGGCGACTGACCGTGATCCTGGTGCATCACGACCGGAATGTGCGGATACGACTCCACCGCTGCTTCGATCAGATGGCGCAGGAACGGCTCGCCCGCGTACTTGCGCGCACCAGCCGACGCCTGCATGATGACCGGGGCGTTGACCTTGTCGGCCGCGGCCATGATCGCCTGCACCTGCTCCAGGTTGTTCACGTTGAATGCCGGAAGGCCATAGCCGTTTTCCGCGGCATGGTCCAGCAGTTGACGCATTGATACGAGAGGCATGCTTAAACTCCTTGGATTGAAACGAATTCTTTTGCCGTCGGCATCTTTTGCGGCGATTTTATCGCGAAGCAGGCGGCGTTCCCGCGGCGACACCGGCGCTTTGGTGCGCCGTCGCACATGGGCCGTGCGGCTCTCGCCGGCCTGCTTCGCTCAATCGAGCCCGTGCCGATCGAGCAGTCCTGCCTGATCAGTACGGCTCACCGACCCGCACGATCTTCAACGTATTGGTGCCGCCCGCTTGACCCATCGGCTCGCCGACCGTCAGCACGACCATGTCGCCGTGCGAAGCGTAGCCCTTGCCGACCACCGTTTCGAGCGCCTGCTGCAGCGCCGTGTCGCGGTCGGTGTTGGTGTCCAGATGCAGCGACGTCACGTTGCGGTAAAGCGCCATCGCCCGTTCGCTGCCGACGCGCGGCGTCAGCGCGAAGATCGGCACGTGGGTCCAGTGGCGCGACATCCACAGAGCGGTCGAGCCCGACTCGGTCAGCGCGACGATCGCCTTGGCGCCGAGGTGATAGGCGGTGAACAGCGCACCCATCGCGATCGACTGGTCGATCCGCGTGAACGTGCGGTCGAGGAAGTCCTTGTCGAGCTCCGACTGCTCGGACTTTTCCGCTTCGACGCAGATCGCGGCCATGGTCTCGATGGTCTGCACCGGATACTTGCCCGCCGCCGATTCCGCCGACAGCATCACCGCGTCGGTGCCGTCGAGCACCGCATTGGCGACGTCCGACACTTCCGCGCGGGTCGGTACCGGCGCGTGGATCATCGACTCCATCATCTGCGTCGCGGTGATCACGAACTTGTTCGACTCGCGCGCCATGCGGATCATGCGCTTTTGCAGCGCCGGCACGGCGGCATTGCCCACTTCCACGGCCAGGTCGCCACGCGCGACCATGATGCCGTCCGACGCGTCGAGAATGCCTTGCAGCGCCGGAATCGCTTCAGCGCGTTCGATCTTCGCGATCATCTTCGGCTTGATGCCGTACGGCGCGCCGGCGATGTTCGCGAGCTGGCGGGCCATTTCCATGTCGGTCGCGTTCTTCGGGAACGACACCGCGATGAAATCGACACCGAGCGACATCGCCGTGCGGATGTCCTCCATGTCCTTCGCGGTCAGCGCGGGCGCCGACAGACCGCCGCCCTGGCGGTTGATGCCCTTGTTGTTCGACAGCTCACCGCCGATCTTCACGATCGTGTGGATCTCCTGGCCGATCACGCGCTGCACGTTGAGCACGATCAGGCCGTCGTTGAGCAGCAGCACGTCGCCCGGTTTCAGGTCGCGCGGCAGATCCTTGTAGTCGAGGCCGACGCGCTCGTCGTTGCCGAGCTCGCATTCCGCATCGAGGATGAAAGGATTGCCGGTGACGAGCGTCGTCCGGCCGTTCTCGAATTTGCCGACGCGAATCTTCGGGCCTTGCAGGTCCGCCATGATGGCGACTTCGCGGCCGGCCTGACGGGCCGCCTCGCGAACGTATTCGGCGCGCTGACGATGGTCGTCGGCGGTGCCGTGTGAGAAATTGAGCCGCACCACGTCCAATCCTGCCTGAATCATTTGCAGCAGGATTTCCGGCGTGCTGGAAGCCGGACCGACAGTAGCGACAATCTTGGTGGCGCGATGCATGAGTCTCCTCGTCTGGATGGGATCGCTGGAAAGAGCGCTGCGGGGCTGCTGCGGAGTTCGCGCATCGAAAGATGCTACGTGGGGTCGCGCGCCGGTTGTGGCCGGTGTCGCTTTGTGGAGTGAGGCAGGTGATGCGGGTGATGCGGTATTCGGGACCGGCGCCTCGCGCGCCGGAGATCCGCTGTGCTGCTTGCCGGAAGGCTGTTCCGGCCGGGCCGAATCGTGTTGGCCAGATTCGGCTTGCAAAGTTGGCGGCTGCTCCGCGTCGGTGGCCGCCGGCGCTACTAGCGCCTCGGCGGCCACGTCCTGTTCGGCCCTCGCCGACGCAGCGACCGCGCGTGTCGCGCGCTCCCGTGCCGGCGTTGTCGCGTTACCGCGCGGCGCTTTCGCGCCACGCGCCTTGGTCGACTTCGCCGCTGGGGAGCGCGTCGCCACGTTAAGCCCGCGATTCCAGAACTTCGACCGCCGGCAGCTTCTTGCCCTCGAGGAACTCGAGGAACGCGCCGCCGCCCGTCGAAATGTAGCTGACCTGATCGTGGATGCCGTACTTGGCGATCGCCGCGAGCGTGTCGCCGCCGCCCGCGATCGAGAACGCCGCCGAGCGCGCGATCGCGTCCGCGAGCGTCTTCGTGCCGTTGCCGAACTGGTCGAACTCGAACACGCCGACCGGGCCGTTCCACACGATCGTGCCGGCCTTCTCGAGCTGTGCGGCGAGCACCTTGGCCGTTTCCGGGCCGATGTCGAGGATCATGTCGTCGTCCTGCACATCGGCGACGGCCTTCACTTCGGCCTCCGCGGTCGGCGAGAACTCCTTGGCCGTGACCACGTCGGTCGGGATCGGCACTGAGGCGCCGCGGGCCTTCGCCGCGTCGATGATCGCCTTCGCTTCGGCGACAAGATCGGCCTCGGCGAGCGACTTGCCGATCTTCAGGCCGGCCGCGAGCATGAACGTATTGGCGATGCCACCGCCGACGATCAGCTGGTCGACCTTCTCAGCGAGCGACTTCAGGATGGTCAGCTTGGTCGACACCTTCGAACCCGCGACGATCGCCACCAGCGGACGCTTCGGTGCGCCGAGCGCCTTGCCGAGTGCCTCGAGCTCAGCCGCGAGCAGCGGACCGGCGCAGGCAACCGGCGCGTACTTCGCGATGCCGTGCGTGGTCGCTTCCGCGCGGTGCGCGGTGCCGAACGCGTCGTTCACGTAGATGTCGCAGAGCTTGGCCATTTTCTGCGCGAGCTCGTCGGAATCTTTCTTTTCGCCCTTGTTGACGCGGCAGTTTTCGAGCAGCACGACCGAGCCCGGCGCGACGTTCACGCCGTTTTCGACCCAGTTCGCGACGAGCGGCACGTCGCGGCCGAGCAGCTCGGCGAGACGCTTCGCCACTGGCGCGAGCGAATCTTCCGGCTTGAAGTCGCCTTCGGTCGGGCGACCCAGGTGCGAGGTGACCATCACGGCGGCGCCGGCGTCGAGCGCGGCCTTGATGGCCGGTACGGAAGCGCGGATGCGGGTGTCTTCGGTGATGTTGCCTTGATCGTCCTGCGGCACGTTCAGATCGGCGCGGATGAACACGCGTTTGCCGGACAGCTTGCCTTCGGCGATCAGGTCGGAGAGACGCAATACCTTGTTCATGGGCTTGAGTAGGCGAGTTGATGAGAAGGCGGTGGCGGACAGCGCGCGGGGACGAGGCGCGGCGAACTCCGGCGCTTCGGCCCAACGGCTCCGCGGGATCGGGCGCCGGCGGCCGGCCGCGGCACTAGGCGCCTTGCTGCGGCGCGCTCAACCCGGAAAAGGGCATTTTAACTGATCCCAACGGCCATCTGACCGCGACGCGGCGAATGTCGCGTATTTGACCGCGAGGCCGTCGATGCCGCGCGCCGCGGCGTCATCGCCACACCTGGGGCCGGACCGTCACAGGAAGACGCGCATCAGCGTGAACACGACCATCCCGGTCACGATCGTGCCGAGCATGGTGCGGCGCCACAAAAACCAGCCGAGGCCGGCGAGGGTCGCGTAGAGCTCATGATTGGAAGCCGCGAACGACAGCCCCTCGGGTGTCGTCAGCACGTCGGGCACCACCACGGCGGCGAGCGCGGCGGCCGGCGCGTAGCGCAGCATTTTCTGCACGCGCGCGGGCAGCACCGTGCGCTCGCCGCCGATCAGGAACATCGCGCGCGTGAGCGCGGTGACGAAGGTCATGCCGATGATGGCGAGCCAGATTTGCGTTGAGGTCATCGGGAGTCTCCGGCGCGATCGTTTACGCCGCGGATGCGGCGCAGGTCCGCGCGCTCGATCATCAGGTCGGCTGCGCTGCCGGCGACGATCGCCGCGATCACCGCGAACGGCAGCGCGAGCCGGTACGGCAGATCGAGCGCGAGCAGCGCCACGATGGCGGCCACGCTGACCGCGGCCAGCGTGGAGCGCGTCGCGACCGCCGACACCATGATGGGCAACAGCGCGAGCGTACCGGCGAGCGCGAGCCCCCAGTTGTCGGGAATCAGGCTCGCGAGCAGGATGCCGACGATCGACGACACCTGCCACGACAGCCAGCTCGCTACCGCCATGCCCCAGAAGTACGCCTCCTTGCCCGGCACGTAGCCGGTCGGAAAGCTCCTCTTGACGAACAGCAGATAGATCACGTCGCCGTTGAAATAGCCGAGCACGATGCGCCGCCACATCGGCAGATAAGAGAAGTGCGGCGCGAGGCCGACGCTGAAGATCACGAAGCGGGTGTTGACCATCGCCGCGGTCAGCAGCACGGTCCACACCGGCAGCTTCGCCGCGAGGAGCGGCAGCACCGCCAGCTGCGACGAACCGGCGTAGCACAGCAGCGACATCGTGAGCGCCTGCGGCAGCGTCAGCACGGACTTGCTCATCGCGATGCCCGTCACGAGGCCCCAGGAAAAAATTGCCATCAGCGTGGGCGCATAGGCGCGCGCGCCTTCACGAAAAGCGCGGCGATCGGTGTCGGACAGTCGAGCGAGCATCGGGCGAAGATTGCGGGCGCAGGAAACGCCGTCGAGAAGGCCGGGCCGGCACCAGCTTGCGAGACCTCCTGCTGGCGCATCCCGATTGGATTTATGCGTGCGCTGGATTATAGCGTCCAGGGTGCGCCCAAATGCCCGTTGTGTGTGCAAAAGACGCTAAAATAGCGCTCCCGGCTATGTCCTGCGCTCATGGCCGCACCTCATAACGCACCTGCTGGAGAACCGTATGTCAATGGCCGACCGCGACGGCAAGATCTGGATGGATGGCAAGCTCATCGACTGGCGCGATGCCAAAATCCACGTGCTCACCCACACGCTGCACTACGGCATGGGCGTGTTCGAGGGCGTGCGCGCTTACAAGACGGCCGACGGCGCCACCGCGATTTTCCGCCTGCAGGAGCACACCAAGCGCCTGCTGAACTCGGCGAAGATCTTCCAGATGGACGTGCCGTTCGACCATGAAACGCTCGCCGCCGCGCAGCGTGAAGTGGTGCGCGAGAACAAGCTCGAAACCTGTTATCTGCGCCCGATCATCTGGGTCGGCTCGGAAAAGCTCGGCGTGTCGGCCAAGGGCAACACGATCCACGTCGCGATCGCCGCGTGGCCGTGGGGCGCGTACCTCGGCGAAGACGGCATCACCAAGGGTATTCGCGTGAAGACGTCGTCGTTCACGCGCCATCACGTGAACGTGTCGATGGTGCGCGCAAAGGCGTCGGGCTGGTACGTGAACTCGATCCTCGCGAACCAGGAAGCGATCGCCGACGGCTATGACGAAGCACTGCTGCTCGATGTCGACGGCTACGTGTCGGAAGGCTCGGGCGAGAACTTCTTCCTCGTCAACAACGGCAAGCTGTACACGCCCGACCTGTCGTCGTGCCTCGACGGCATCACGCGCGACACCGTGATCACGCTCGCGCGCGACATGGGCATCCATGTGATCGAAAAGCGCATCACGCGCGACGAAGTCTATACCTGCGACGAAGCGTTCTTCACCGGCACGGCAGCCGAAGTCACGCCGATCCGTGAACTCGACAACCGCCAGATCGGCGCCGGCGTGCGCGGCCCGATCACCGAAAAGCTGCAGTCCGCCTTCTTCGGCGTCGTGAACGGCAAGAGCGAGAAGTACGCGCACTGGCTCACGAAAATCTGAGCGACGTTCTGAGATGCGCAGCGCCGCCCGTCGGCGGCGCACTGCAAGCACCCCGCATACAACGAGAAAGTGTCATGAGCGAAATCAAGGAAATGCCGCTGGTCGAACTGACGGCAAAAGATCTGCCGGCATATTGTCCGAACCCGGCCATGCCGCGCTGGAGCGCGCATCCGCGCGTCTTCATCGACGTGTCGCACGGCGAAGCGCGTTGCCCGTATTGCAGCACGCGCTACAAGCTGCGCGACGGCGAAGTGATCAAGGGTCATTGATCGAACGCATCGAGCGGTTCTGAGCCGGCTTCAGCGGCGCGAGGCGTGACGTTCTGATCGCGCGCTCGACGCGCCGCAGGCTCGATCGCACGACCCGCGGGCCTCGCGCCGCGCGGCTTCCCGCTTTCCCCTTCTACCCATCCGAGCGCCACGCGCATCGCGCGCGGCGCTTGTTATCGACACCGGACACTCACCCTGATGCGTCGCGCGTTGGTTATCGCACCGAACTGGATCGGTGACGCATTGATGGCGCAGCCGCTGTTTGCGCGCCTCGTGAAATTGCATCCGCGCATCGTCATCGACGCGGTCGCGCCCAGCTGGGTCGCCCCCGTGCTCGAACGCATGCCGGAAATCCGCGACGTCTACGCGACCGATCTCGCCCACGGTAAGCTGCAGATGCTGCGCCGCTGGCAGCTGTCGAGCGATCTGCGCGACGTCGGCTACGACGCGGCCTACGTGCTGCCGAACTCGTTCAAGTCAGCGCTGATTCCGTGGCTGGCGGGCATTCCGCTGCGCATCGGCTACACCGGCGAGAGTCGCTACGGCATGTTGAACGTGCGTCACGCGAATCCGCGCAAGGACGCCCGGCCGCCGATGGTCGGCCACTACGCCGCCCTCGCCTACGCGCCCGGCGCCAAGGTCCCCGAAGATCTGCCGATGCCCCGTCTCGACACGGATCTGAACGAGGCGTCGCGCGTATCGGCGCGCTTCAATCTCGATACCCGCGTGCCGCTGCTGGTGTTCTGCCCGGGCGCCGAGTACGGTCCCGCCAAGCGCTGGCCGCCCGAGCACTTCGCGGCGCTTGCGCAGATGGTCGGCCAGTCGTTCCCGTACACGCAGATCGTCGCGCTCGGTTCGCCGAAAGACGCGCCGCTCGCGCAGGCGATCGCCGAAAAAGCGCCGAACGTGCGCAACCTGTGCGGCCAGACCGCGCTCGGCGAGGCCTGCGCGCTGATCGCTCGGGCCAACGCGGTCGTCACCAACGACTCCGGCCTGATGCACGTCGCCGCCGCGCTGCGCCGCCCGCTCGTGGCCGTTTTCGGTTCGACCGATCCGCGCCACACCCCGCCCTTGTCCGAGCTCGCGAAGGTACAATGGCTTCATCTCGAATGCAGCCCCTGTTTTGAGCGCGAGTGCCCACTCGGTCATCTGAACTGCCTGAAGCAGCTGAGCGCCGAGCAGGTTTTCGGCGATTTGCGCGGCATGCTGCTCGCGCAGCGCTGAGCCGACTGGTACTTGCACGCAACACCGCACGCCCCCGAGCGCGTCGCGTCATGTTCGCGCCTTGCGGCACGGGCAAGCTGACGCCCGGGGGCGATGGTCCGGCGCTCTGGACCGTCCCGCTACCGCTGACCCGCAACCGCGCGCCGCGCACTAGAGACTGACGAGCCATGCCACGTTTTGCCCATATCTTCGAAGCCGCCGCCGATACCCTGAACGCCTACTATCAGGCCGTCGCCGAGGTCAATATCGACAGTTTGATGGGCTTGTGGATCGACGAGGAGTTCGTCAGCTGCATCTGCGCGGACGGCTCGCATCTGCACGGTATCGAGAACATCCGCAATGGCTTGCAGGCTCAGCTCGAAGCGCTGCCGGTGTCGATCGAGCCGCTCGACATCCGCGTCTACGACAGCCTCGGCACCGTCGTCTATGCGATTGCCGAAGCGCATCGTCCGGCCGATCCGACCGCCACGCCCGCGATGGTCTTCACCACCTACGTAATGGTCCACGAGCGCGGCGAATGGCGCATTGCGCATATTCACGCGAGCCCGATGCCGAACGAGGCCGCCAGTCAGTTCGCGACCAAGATGCGGCATGGCCAGGGCCCGCTGCACTGACGCGCGGCACCACGACCGATTCAGATTCACGTTTTTTCGCTTTTCCGCCGGTATGAGTTCGACGCCACATAAACCCGCTTCCTCCGGTACGGCCCCCGCCAAGGTGGCGGCCGCCGTCGAGGCGACCGTCGAGCTGCTGTACCGGGCGCCGCTGTGGCTGCCCAACCGGCATGCGCAGACGATCGTCCCGTCGTTGTTCGCGCGCCGCCCCGCCGTGTCGTTTCGGCGCGAGCGCTGGGACACGCCGGACGGCGATTTCATCGATCTCGACTGGGTCGCGCACGAAACTCCGCCCACCGATACCGCTCCGCTTTTCGTGCTGTTTCACGGCCTCGAAGGCAGTTCGTCGTCGCACTACGCGGTCGCGCTGATGGCCGCCGCGCGCGAATACGGCTGGCACGGCGTGGTGCCGCACTTTCGCAGCTGCAGCGGCCCGCTGAACCGGCTGCCGCGCTTCTACCATCTGGCCGACAGCAATGAGGTCGACTGGATCCTGCGCCGCCTGCGCGCCGCGCATCGGGGGCCGGTGGTCGCGGCCGGCGTGTCGCTCGGCGGCAACGTGCTGCTTCGCTGGCTCGGCGAGCGGCAAAACGATGCGGCGCAGGTGGTAGCCGCCGCCGCCGCGATTTCGACACCGATCGACGTCCACGCGGGCGGCCGCGCGCTGTCGCAGGGCTTCGGCCTCGTCTATACGCGCAGCTTCCTGAAGACGCTGAAACACAAGGCCAACCAGAAGCTCGAGCAGTTCCCGGGCCTATTCGATCGCGACGCGATGCTCGCGAGCCGCACGATGTACGAGTTCGACAACGTGGTGACCGCGCCGCTGCACGGCTTTCGCAATACCGACGACTACTGGAGCACCGCAACCACCCGTCCGCTGCTGCCGCTCATTCAAGTGCCCACGCTGGTGCTCAACGCGCGCAATGACCCGTTCCTGCCGGCCGAAGCGCTGCCGTCGCGGCAGGAGGTATCGGCGGCGGTCGAGCTTTATCAGCCCGAGCACGGCGGCCACGCGGGTTTCATGACCGGGCCGTTCCCGGGCCGCATCGACTGGCTATCGCGGCGCTTGTTCGGCTATCTGGAACAACACGTCGATCATGGATGACATCGTCAAACAGTCACTCGCCAAATGGCCGAACGTGCCGAGTTGCACCGGCTGGTTGATGCTCGACCGGCGCGGCAACTGGCGCATGCGCGACGAAGCGGCCCAGGCGAGCGGCGCGCACGGCGTGCCGATCCGGCACGAGGCGCTGCTGGGCTTCATCAACCGGAACTACGAGGCCGATGAGCGCGGGCAGTGGTATTTCCAGAACGGGCCGCAACGCGTGTATGTCGAGCTGGCTTACACGCCGTGGGTGGTCAGATTGTCCGCGCGCGCGGATGGCACGCTCGCACTGCACGACCAGGGCGGCGGCGCGTTCGAGCCGGCGGCGGTGTTCGTCGATGAAGACGGCGGCATTCTGTTCGCCGATCGCTCGCAGCCGGCACGCATCGCGGCGCTGCACGATCACGACCTCGAAATCTTCTCGGATCACGCGACGCTCGCCGACGATGGTTCATTGAGCGGCGCATTCCACTGGAGCGCTCAACTCACACTGCCGCTGCAAAGCGTGCGACGCGATCAGGTGGCCGCGCGCTTCGGCTTCGTCGCAAGCCCGGCGGCGGCGCAGGTCTGACGCACGCGCCGGCGTGCACCTGCGTCCACCCTACCCCTTCTCGTCGAGCCGCTCCTCCTTGTAGCGGTTCTCCATCTCGTGCAGACGCGCGTCGACGGTCGCCAGGTCGTAATAGCCGATCGTCTTCAAGTCGCGCGCGTCCTTCAACTGCCGGATCGCCGAGGGCCACGCGCCCTCCAGCGCGAACTTTTCCGCCATCGCGCGATGCTGCGTCAACGCATCGCCACTGCCCGCACTCGCCTGCGCGAGATACAACCACCACGCGGGTTGATCGGGATGCGTCCGGGTTTCCTTCTTCGCGAGCGCCTGCGCGTCGGTGAAACGGTGCAGCGTCAGCAGCGTGCGGATATGCATATCGATCGCGGCGTTCGACTGCGGCCAGCGCTTCTGCGCGAAGTCGGCGAGACGCGCGGCTTCGTCCGCATGACCGGCACTGCGCGCGATGTCGGTCGCGAGCACGTCGAGGCTCGGCGAATCGCGCTCAGGCTCGCCTTCCGCACGCGCGCCGGAGACGAACGTCGCGCGCGCGCTCGCAAGGGAGGCGGCCGCGTCGTCGTAGCGCTCGAGCAACATCTGCCCGTAGGCGATGCCGTACCAGTTGGCCGCAACGTTCAGCGCGGTGCGGTCCTCGATTTCCGAGCGCAAACGCGAAATCTCGTCCGCGTAGTCGCTGCGCGAATGGCCCTGCAACAGACCCGCGCGCGCGCGCACGAAGCCGTACTCGGAGTCTTGATGCGGCTGCCGGTACGGCGCGCGGCGCGCACGGTCCTCCATGTCGGCGATCCGCTCGCCGGTCAGCGGATGCGTGCGCGCGTAGGCCGGAATGCCGTTGTCGTTCATCGCCGCGCGGTCGAGCCGGTGGAAGAACGTCGGCATCGCGTAGGGATCGTAGCCGGCACCGGCGAGCAGCAGAAAGCCGACGCGGTCCGCCTCCTGCTCGGCCGATCGTGAGAAGCGCAACTGGCTGTCGACCGCATACGCCTCGCTGCCGAGCGCGATCGCGCTGCCGAGGTCGCCGCTATGCGCGAGTACGCCTGCCAGCACGCCGAACAGCACGCCGACGAGCGCCGCGTAGCCGCTGCGCTCGCCGTTGGAGATCATCCGCGAGATGTGCCGCTGCAGCACGTGTCCCATCTCGTGACCCAGCACCGCCGCGAGTTCGGACTCGGTCTGCGTCGCCACGATCAACCCGGTGTTCACGCCGATGAAACCGCCCGGCAGCGAAAACGCGTTGATCTGCGCGTCGCGCACCCCGAACAGTTCGAAATCCGGACGGTAACCGCCGATATACAGCGCGCTGGCCGCCGCTGCGAGCTTGGCGGCGACCGAATTCAGGTAGTCGCGCACGAGCCAGTCGTCGAGATAATCGGGGTCGCGGCGTATGTCGCGCATCACGCGCTCGCCGAGCTTGCGTTCGGCCTGCGGAGTCAGCGAGCCGGCGCCGCCGCTGCCGAGATCGGGCAACTGCTGCGCGACGATCGGCGCGCGCCAGTCGTTGCTGCCGGTTTTGCCGCCATTGCTGCCGCTAGCGCCGCCATTGGAAAAACGGCTCTGCGCGCCGCCGTAGGTGCCGAACACGCCGCGCGCGATGTCGGGCGGCAGGCTCGGATCGACCGCGTCGCTCGGGCCGCTAACGAGCGGCGCCTCGGACGATGGGGTTCCCGGCGCGAGGGCCGCTCCGCCGGTCGATTGCGCGAACGCGCCGGGCGGCATTGCGAGTGCGACAGATAGCAAGGCAGCGAGGAATCGTTTTGAATGCATCGCGAAGCCGGTCTGACGAAGTCGAAAAACATCGCCCGTGGCCCGGACTAAGATAGCGGGCAAGGACGTCGAAGGACGCGTACAAGGCAAAACGCACGGTACCGCACAGCGCAAGTGTAATCAGCCGCCGCGCCGATTCGGGGCCGCGCCGCACTGCTATGATAGGCGCCCTCTGAAGGAGTCAACCATGCTTGAACTCACTCATTTCGATGCGTCTGGTGACGCGCATATGGTGGACGTCGGCGGCAAGCAGGAGACGAAGCGCATCGCGATCGCGCGTGGCTCGATCCGCATGCTGCCCGACACGTTCGCGCTGATCCGCGACGGCAACGCCAAAAAGGGCGACGTGATCGGCGTCGCGCGGATCGCGGCGATCCAGGCCTCGAAGCGCACCGCCGATCTGATTCCGCTGTGCCACCCGCTCGCGCTGACACGCGTGAAAGCCGACTTCGAACTCGACGAGCAGATGCCCGGCGTGCATTGCACGGTCCAGGTCGAGACGTTTGGACGCACGGGCGTCGAAATGGAAGCGCTCACCGCCGTGCAGGTCGGGCTGCTGACCGTGTACGACATGTGCAAGGCGGTGGACCGCGGCATGACCATCACCGATGTGAAGGTGATGGAAAAGCATGGCGGGAAATCGGGGGACTGGGTCGCGCAAGCTTGAAGCGCGGGTCGACAACTATCCGGGTAGCACCATGACCATCGACGAACTGCTCAAGCAGCTACTGGCGTTTCGCGACGCGCGCGACTGGCGGCAGTTTCACACGCTGCGTAACCTGATCGTCTCCACCGGCATCGAAGCCGGCGAGCTTCTGGAGACGATTCAATGGAAGTCCGACGCGCAGATCGACACGCTGCTCAGTGATCCCGAGCAATCGACGAACCTCCGGCACGAGTGCGCCGACGTCTTCATGTACCTGCTGCTGGTGGCTCATACCGCAGGCTTCGATCTCGTCGACGCGGCCGCGGAAAAACTGAAGCTGAACGAAGCGCGCTACCCCGTCGACAAGGCGAAAGGCACGGCCGCGAAGTATTCCGAGTTGTGAACTTAGAGGCGAGGAGGCCTGCCTTGACGCGAGCACGCCGAAGCCTCCGCGGCCCGATCAATCTTCGTCGCTGTCGTCATCCGGTGCCGCATCCGCTGCGGGCCTGCCGTAGCGCTTCACCAACTGCTCCTTGAAACCCGCGAGCGACTTCTGCTCGTCGACGAGCTGGTACACATAGCCGAGCTGCGCGGGCCAGTCCTTCAGTTCCTCCGCGAAAATCCGCAAGCGTTCGACCGTATCGAGCGCCGCCGCGGTATCGCCGGTCAGCGCCTGTAGCACCGCGTAGCGACGCAGCACGGTTTCGCCCGGCAACAGTGCGATCGCCTGCTTGTGCATCGCGAGCTTGCGTTGCAGGTTCAGCGGATTCATCGGCTGCAGTGTCGCCAGACCGTATTCGCCCCACGCGCCGAACATGAACGAAGGATCGGCGGCGTACTGTTCGGCTGGACGCTGACCGTAGTACAGCACCTCGGCGCGCGCATAGTCGCGATAGATCGGATACAGCGCGGCGAGTCCGCCGAATACCACGACCGCGAACGCGCCGAGCGACAGTTTCGCGGGCACCGCGCGCAACGGCCGCGTTTCGAGCAAGCCGAACACGAACATCGCAGGCAACAGGAAGAACATGTACTGCTGCGGATACTCGACGAGCGCATGCATCGTCAGCACGCCGATCAGCGCGATGCCGAACACGCGCGTGGCGCTTTGCGGCGCACGCACGACACGCACGAGCCACGCGACGAGACCCACGAGCACGATCCCGAGTCCGATAAGACCGGTTTTGGCGAGCAGATCGACGAAGATGTCATGCGAGTTGTTGGCGATTTCGACGCCGCCCAATTGCCTGACGAGCGCGAACTGATAGCTCGGAAATTCGCCCCAGCCGACGCCGAGCAGCGGATGCTGCTTGAACATCGTCCAGCCGTATTTCAATAGCGCGATGCGCGGCGCGATTTGACCGGCATCCTGGAAGCGCTCGGCCGCCGACTGCCCGAGTTCGAGGTGAAAACGCACGTTGGCCCAGCGAATCACCGCATTGACCACGAAAAACAGCACCGCGAGCGCGATCGGCACCAGCCAGTCACGGCTGCTACGACGCGATTGCGGTTCGTTGCGAGTCTGCGCGAACGCCATCCAGAAGCCGGCCACGACGATCACCCCCATCTGCAGCCACGGACCGCGCGACACGGTCAGCGCGAGGCCGACGGAGAAAATCGTCGACACGAGCAGCCAGATAGGCAGCGCGATGCGGCGCGTCTGCACGAGGTACAGCGCGCCCGCCATCGCGAACGCGATATAGGTCGCGAGGTGGTTCGCCTGCGCCATGTTGCCGAACGGCCGGCGATCGACAGTGATGTTGTACGCGACGATGAGCGGCGCCACGCGCGTTTCGAGGTGAAACAGCTGGATCACCTGGCTGAACACCGAGAACAGGCCGCCGACGATCAACGCCCCCGCCGCCCAGCGCAACGCGGTCTCGTCGAGTTTCACACGCGTGAAGCCATAGCCCACGTGCGCGGCCATCCACGCAGCGAGCAGGAAGCCCGCGCCGAGCCAGTTCATCGACGGCTCAGCGACCGGCAGCACGAACGTTTGCAGCACCAGCAGGAGGCCGAACAGCAAGGGCACGAGCGCGACCATGGGCGACGCGAAGCTCACGCGCGGCCGGGCGGTCGCGACCGTCAGCATGACGGCCGCCCCGGTCAGCAGATACAGCGCGAGCGAGGTGAATTCGGAGTAGAAGGTTGGGATCGGATACGTATGGTTGGCAACCGCGTAGGGCAGGATCAACGCAAGAGCCAGCAGTACGAGAGACAGGTAGCGCGCGAAAGGGGTGGGCATCGAATCAACGGTGGGCGTCAGCAACCGGCGCACTATACAAAAATTTCGTTGCACTGTGCGCCGGTTCGGCCGAAATAGGCTGCAAATCAGCCCTTTACGTTGTGGCTTCGAGTCGTCCGGTCAGCGCCCGGCCGTCGTCTCGTTGGCTTGTTCAGTTCATCTGCCCCTTACGATCGGCACTCGGGCGGCGCCAGATTCGCCGCGAGCGTCGGCGCTTCACCCGGCATCGGCCCCGACCCCGGCGCCGGCAACGAAGACGCGCTCTTGCCGCTCGCAAAGCATTCCCACGTCAGCGCGCCCGTCTGCACCGTGTCCTTGGCCAACGCGACACGTGCGCTCGGCGCATCGGCGTTGTCCGGCACCGAGGGCACCAGCGTTATCGTGTTCGCGCCGGCCTGCGCGACGCGCGTCGAGTACCTGATCGTGATCTGACCGGTGTCGTCGTCGATCTGGATGGACTCGACGTTGCGGGTGGCGGGCGGCGACGCATAACCGCCGCTGAATGCGTTGCCGCTCGCGGCGTTTTCGGCCACCGCGAGCCGCGCCGACGCCGCGAGCGACAAGCCCTCGCCGACCCGGCTGCGCGCCAGATAGTCCTGATACGCGGGAATCGCATAGGCCGCGATCACGCCGACGATCGCCAGCACGATCATCAGCTCGATCAACGTGAAGCCGACGCCGCAGCGCCGGCAAAGGCGCGCGAACCAATTCTCGCGCCAACGTGCGCGGCGCGACCTACGCGAAAATTGCGTCGATTGAGAGTAAGGGGAATACGGCAGGGTAACGATCATCGGCAGACTCCTGATACGAGAAACGCGTGACCCGTGGATCGGGAACAGGCGTTTCCATCGTAGCGAGCGACGCTTGCGCGTCACAGTCAGCCGGATGGCCAGGCTTGCATTCGGACGGCATCACGGCTTAGGCAGCGGCGCACCGTCGATGCCATGCTCACACCGCCGCGCGTTTCGCGTTACGGCGCTTCAACAGATAACCGACGATCACGACGAACAGCGCGCCCGCGATGCTCATCCCGTATTCCGCGACGGGCGTGTCGAGGATCGGCCAACGGTCGCCGGCCGGGTCGTTGACCATCAGACCGCCCGCGATCCAGCCGAGCAGGCCCGCGCCGAACAGCACGATGCCCGGAAAGCGATCGAGCAGCTTCAGAATCAGCTGGCTGCCCCACACGATCAGCGGAATGCTCACGACGAGGCCAAAGATCACCAGAGCCAACCGGTGCTCGTGCTCCGCGGCTTCGGCCGCGCCCGCGATCGCGATTACGTTGTCCACGCTCATTACCGCATCCGCGATGATGATCGTCTTCACCGCCGAGATCAGCTTGTCGGCCGGCTTGACGTTGTCGTGAACGTCGTGCGCGGGCGCGAGCAAGCGCACGCCGATCCACAGCAGCAGCAACCCGCCCGCGAACTTCAGGAACGGCACGTCGAGCAGCGCGACCGCGAATGCGATCAGCACGACGCGCAGCAGGATCGCGCCGGCGGTTCCCCACACGATGCCGCGCATGCGTTGCGACTGCGGCAGGTTGCGGCAGGCGAGCGCAATGACGACCGCGTTATCGCCGCCGAGCAGCACGTCAATGACGATGATCTGAAAGACCGCGCCCCAATTGAGCGTCGTGAAGAATTCGAGCATGGAAAAAAGAATAAGAAAAAATCTACCGAGCGGACAGCACGACGGCGCAAGTGCGGACGAAAAAAAAGCGGGGGAGTCTGCACTCCCCCGCTTTTCGGGACCGCTCGCTCACGAAAGGACTTCGTAAGCGTATCAAAATCGCGCGCTCACGGCACGCGAATTCGATTTACAGCATCGCCTTCAGAAGACGCGCCATTTCCGACGGGTTCTTCGTGACCTTGATACCGCATGCGTCCATGATTTCCAGCTTCGCTTCAGCGGTGTCCGCACCGCCCGAGATCAGCGCGCCGGCGTGGCCCATGCGCTTGCCCGGAGGCGCCGTGACGCCGGCGATGAAGCCAACCACCGGCTTCTTCATGTTGTCCTTGATCCAGTGCGCGGCGTTCGCCTCGTCCGGACCGCCGATTTCGCCGATCATGATGACGGCGTCCGTATCGGGATCGTCGTTGAACATCTTCATCACGTCGATGTGCTTCAGACCGTTGATCGGATCGCCGCCGATACCGACTGCCGAAGACTGGCCGAGGCCGATCGCGGTCAGCTGGCCGACTGCTTCATACGTCAGCGTGCCCGAACGCGATACGACGCCGATGCGGCCCTTGCGGTGGATGTGACCCGGCATGATGCCGATCTTCAGTTCGTCCGGCGTGATCGTGCCCGGGCAGTTCGGTCCGAGCAGCAGCGTCTTGCGGTTTTCGCGACGCATACGGTCCTTGATCTCGATCATGTCGCGGACGGGGATGCCTTCCGTGATACAGATTGCGAGATCCAGGTCGGCTTCGACGGCTTCCCAGATTGCCGCAGCAGCGCCTGCCGGCGGAACGTAAATCACCGACACGGTTGCGCCCGTTTCAGCCTTGGCTTCAGCGACGCTAGCGTAGATGGGGATGCCTTCGAAATCTTCGCCGGCGCGCTTCGGGTTCACGCCCGCGACGTACGCTTCGCGGCCGTTTGCGTATTCACGGCAAGCACGCGTGTGGAACTGACCGGTCTTGCCGGTGATGCCCTGCGTGATGACCTTGGTGTCTTTGTTGATCAGAATCGACATGTATTGACCTCTGTTCGTTTGGCGTCGCGCGGTAGCGCCACGCGGCGCGATGCTTCACGCCTGTGTCGCTCGCGCGCCGCCACTCGTCATTTTGGCAAATGAGCTGGTAAATGCGCCGTAGACAGGTGGCTTACGCCTTGCCCGAAGCAGCCGCGACGACCTTCTGAGCCGCTTCTTCCATGCTGTCCGCCGAGATGATCGGCAGGCCGGATTCGGCGAGCATCTTCTTGCCCAGGTCTTCGTTCGTGCCCTTCATGCGGACCACGAGCGGCACCTTCAGCGACACGGCCTTCGACGCCGCGATCACGCCTTCCGCGATCACGTCGCAGCGCATGATGCCACCGAAGATGTTGACCAGAATCGCGGTCAGGTTCGGGTTCTTCAGCATGATCTTGAACGCTTCGGTAACCTTCTCGGTCGTAGCTCCTCCGCCGACGTCGAGGAAGTTCGCCGGTTCGCCGCCGAACAGCTTGATGGTGTCCATCGTTGCCATTGCGAGGCCAGCGCCGTTCACGAGGCAGCCGATGTTGCCGTCGAGCGAGATGTACGCGAGGTCGAACTTCGACGCTTCGATTTCAGCCGGATCTTCTTCGTCCAGATCGCGGTAAGCGACGATTTCCGGGTGACGGAACAGCGCGTTCGAATCGAAGTTGAACTTCGCGTCGAGTGCGATGACCTTGCCGTCGCCGGTCAGGATCAGCGGGTTGATTTCGGCGAGCGATGCGTCGGTTTCCCAGAATGCTTTGTACAGGCCTTGCAGGATCGCGCGGGCTTGCGGGATCGAAGCGTCGGGCACGCCGATCTTCTTCGCGAGGTCGTCTGCTTCCGAGTCCTTCAGGCCGGTCGACGGATCGACCGCAACCTTGTGGATCAGCTCAGGCGTCTTTTCCGCGACTTCTTCGACGTCCATGCCGCCTTCGCTCGATGCCATCACGACGATCTTCTGCGAAACGCGATCGATCACGAGACCAACATACAGTTCCTTCTTGATGTCAGCGCCTTCTTCGATCAGAAGGCGATTGACCTTCTGGCCTTCCGGACCGGTCTGGTGCGTGACGAGCTGCATGCCGAGGATCTGGTTCGAGTACTCGCGAACCTGTTCCAGCGACTTGGCGACCTTGACGCCGCCGCCCTTGCCACGGCCACCTGCGTGGATCTGAGCCTTGACGACCCACACCGGGCCGCCGAGCTCTTCCGCGGCCTTGACCGCATCATCCACCGAGAAGACCGGCTTGCCGCGCGGTACCGCGACGCCGAATTTCCGCAGGATTTCCTTACCCTGGTACTCGTGAATCTTCATGCGTGATTCCCTTCAGTCTGAGAGTTGGATAGAACTTCGATTCCGTTTTGCCGCCGTTCAGGCCGGCGCGTCGCCGCTTGGTGCGCGAGTCGCCGCGTCGTCCGACGAGGCCGCGCGTTCCGCCGGACGCGGTGCGTGGCCATACCAGCGCGGATAAAACTGTTTCACCGCCTCGCCGTCGAAACGCAGCGCGTGGCAGCGTCCCAACTGGAATGGCGGTTTGTCGTTGGAATGCTCGCCTGTGCCGTTAGACGATTCGTCTCCCGAACCCGCGTTCGCGCCCGGCGTGCCTTCATCGGTGTTCCAGACTTCGCCGGCGAACGCCTGGATCGCGGCGGTCGGCAGCATCGCGCACAGCTCGGTGAGATGCGTGCAACCGGCCGTGCCGGCCAGCAAACGGGCAGCATCGCGACGGAAGTTGTGGAACAGATTGAGCCCGATGAGGGCACGGTAGGCGGGATTGCTGGCCTGGCATAACCCTGGATAGGGTACCCAGTCGGACGACGCCTCGGCGTCGACGACATTGAGCTTGCGATCGATGGTGATGCGAAGCCAGAGTTCATGGATCGGCTGACCATTGGGCCGGATTCCCGACGGAAGCGCCACATCTCGAGGCTTTTCGTCGGTCAGGCACGCTTCCACATCCCACAGGCCATCGGCTCGCTCGTAAGCTTCCGCTCTGATTGCGCGACGATGGCGCAACTGACGGGACACTGGCGGGGAGAGCGACATGCGGGAAGGAAAGGCCGGATTGGAAAACTTCTGGATTTTAGCATAACGGGTATTTGGGACAGCCCCGATTGCGCACGGCCTCGCGCCGGGCTACGGCGCGGCAATCGACCGGCCGTCGGGGCTGACGTGCTAGTCGCCGTCCCAGATGTCGTCAATACCCTTCAGGATTTTGCCGATCGTCGCGCCGGAGAAGCCGCGCGACGCCAGGAAGCGCGCCTGCTTCGCGCGCTCGGCCGGGGTTTTCGGCAGCTGGCCGAACTTCTTGCGCCAGACCGCCTGAGCGCGCGCGAGTTCGGTTTCACGCAATTGCGCACTCGCCTCTTCGACCAGCACTGGGTTCAGCGCGTGCTGCTTCAGTTCGCCGAGAATGCGGCTCGTGCCGAGCCGCGTTGCGCGCCGGTGAACCAGACTTTCCGCGAAGCGCGAGTCCGATAGCCAGTTTTCGGCTTCCAGTGAGTCAAGCACCGTGTCGAGCGAATCGGTTTCCTCGACGTAGGGCTTCAGCTTGCGCGCGAGTTCGGCGCGGCTATATTCGCGACGCGACAGATAGCCGAGCGCGCGCGCTTTCAGCGGACGGGTTGGGCGTTGTGATTTTCTGCTGTCGTCTTGGTCGGCCTGCCCCGGTTTCGCTTCGCCGGCCTGGCGACGCGAACGGGTGTAGGTGACTTCGGAGGGGGATTGGGAATCGTGTCCGGAGAGATCCGGGCTGGACGATGCTGCAGGGGATCCGGACCGTGTACGCTGCGGCCCGCGGCCTGCGGCGCGGTCATGTGCGTCGAACGATTCGAACGGATCGAATGGATCGCCGGAATCAGGCGATCCATCCGCCGTGTCGCGCGGGCCGTCCGGATAGCGTCCGGAGTCGGAACCGGACAGAGGCCGGCCTTTGCGTATCACGTGATGCTTACTCTTCTTCGCCCGCGACTTCAGCGTCCGCGCCGGTCACGGCGTCCGCCATCGCGGTGACGCCCAGCGATTCGCGGATACGGTTTTCGATTTCGCGAGCGATGTCCGGATTTTCGCGCAGGAATTCACGCGCGTTGTCCTTGCCCTGACCGATCCGCTCGCCGTTGTAGCTGTACCATGCGCCAGCCTTGTCGACGATCTTCGCCTGCACGCCGAGGTCGATGATTTCGCCCTGACGCGAGATGCCCTCACCGTACAGGATGTCGAAGATGGCTTCGCGGAACGGCGGCGACACCTTGTTCTTGACGACCTTCACGCGTGTTTCGTTGCCGATCACTTCGTCGTTCTTCTTGATCGAACCGATGCGGCGAATGTCCAGACGCACCGATGCGTAGAACTTCAGCGCGTTACCGCCCGTGGTGGTTTCCGGGTTGCCGAACATCACGCCGATCTTCATGCGGATCTGGTTGATGAAGATCACGAGGCAGTTCGTGCGCTTGATCGTGCCGGTCAGCTTGCGCAGCGCCTGCGACATCAGACGCGCCTGCAGACCCGGCAGCGAGTCGCCCATTTCGCCTTCGATTTCCGCCTTCGGCACCAGCGCCGCGACCGAGTCGATCACGATCATGTCGATCGAGCCCGAGCGCACCAGCGCGTCGGCGATTTCGAGCGCCTGCTCGCCGGTGTCCGGTTGCGAGACCAGCAGGTCGGCGACGTTCACGCCGAGCTTGCCCGCATATTGAATGTCCAGCGCGTGTTCCGCGTCGATGAACGCCGCAGTGCCACCGAGCTTCTGCATTTCGGCGATGACCTGCAGCGTCAGCGTGGTTTTACCGGACGATTCCGGACCGTAGATTTCGACCACGCGGCCGCGCGGCAAACCGCCGACGCCCAGTGCGATGTCGAGGCCGAGCGATCCGGTGGAGACCACCTGGATGTCTTCGACTGCCTCACCTGCGCCGAGCCGCATGACCGACCCTTTGCCGAACTGCTTTTCGATCTGCGCGAGCGCGGCGGCGAGAGCCTTGCTCTTTTCAGCAGTCAGTCCAGCCGAGCCTTTCTTGCTTTCTTCCATGAATCGTCCTTTGCTATGATGAACGGCGTCTGAGGCAGGTGTGCACCCGTGGTTTCACTCGAATTGAGCGGAGCCTGCAGGACATCACACGAAACGCAGACACTGTATAAAAAAACAGTGGTTTTGGCAAGCGCGATTATGATGCGAACGCGCATTTTTAATGTCGCGTCACCCCCACTACCCACAATAATGTTCGGAGACCGCTGCGCGCCGGGGCAAGCCCCACGGTGCCGGCAAAGCCAGGCTGGCGCACCATGCGAATTCTGATTGCCGAAGACGACAGCATACTCGCGGACGGTCTGGTTCGATCACTCCGCCAATCGGCCTATGCGGTCGATCACGTCAAAAGCGGCGTAGAAGCCGATACCGCGTTGTCAATGCAGACGTTCGACCTATTGATCCTCGATCTGGGCCTGCCGCGCATGTCCGGGCTGGAGGTGCTGCGCCGCCTGCGCGCGCGCAATTCGAACCTGCCCGTGCTGATCCTGACCGCCGCAGACAGTGTCGACGAACGCGTCAAAGGCCTCGACCTCGGCGCCGACGATTACATGGCCAAGCCCTTCGCACTGAACGAACTCGAAGCGCGCGTGCGCGCGCTGACGCGGCGCGGTGCCGGCGGCGGCCCGACCGTCGTGCGGCATGGCTCGCTGTCGTTCGATCAGGTGGGCCGCATCGCCTATGTCAACGACCAGGTGATCGATCTGTCCGCGCGCGAGCTCGGTCTGCTCGAAGTGCTGCTGCAACGGATCGGTCGGCTGGTCTCGAAAGAGCAGCTCGTCGACCATCTGTGCGAATGGGGCGAGGAAGTCAGCAACAACGCGATCGAAGTCTACGTGCACCGGCTGCGCAAGAAGATCGAGCCGAGCGGCGTGCGCATCATCACCGTGCGCGGGCTCGGCTACTGCCTCGAAAAAGCGGCGCCGCCCGCGAATGCGAACACGCCCGCCGCCGGCTCCGAGCCGCAAACGGCGCAAACGGCACAAGCGGCACAAGCAGCACCACCTTCCCCCGCGCCGTCGTCCGCCGCGATGCCGGCGAGCCATCACTACAAATAGAGGCCAGCGATGTCCGCACGCGCTGATCGCGCCACGGCGCACGCGGCGGACCTCGACGAGGCGCGCGACGCGCGCTACGCCAACCCGTTCGCCCCGCCCGACGAAACCGAAGCCGCCGCCGAGGCGCGTCCGCGCTCGCTGTTCGGCGAGATTCTCGACTGGATGCTCGCCCCGCTGCTGCTGTTGTGGCCGATGAGCCTCGCGGTCACCTATCTGGTCGCGAAATCGATCGCGAACGGGCCGTTCGACCGCGCGCTCGAAACCGACGCCTATGTGCTCGCGCGCCAGATCCATCCGGTCAACGGCGTCGCGGAGCTGTCGCTGCCCGACTCGACGCGCGACTTCCTGCGCGCCGACAACGTTGACAGCGTGTTCTTCCAGGTGCTCGGCACGCGCGGCGAGCTGGTGGCCGGCGAGCGCGACATGCCGCTGCCGCACGAGGAGGACCGCCCGCCACCGGGCCTCGTCGAATTCCGCGACGACGTGCTGCGCGGCAACGACATCCGCGTCGCGTATACGACCGTCGAGTTTCCGCAGACGCCGGGCGCGCAGCCCGTGCTGGTGCAGGTCGCCGAAACGCTCGACAAGCGCAGCCAGCTCGCCAACGACATCATCAAGGGCGTGATCCTGCCGCAGTTCGTGATCCTGCCGCTCGCGATCCTGCTCGTGTGGTTCGGGCTATCGCGCGGGCTCGAGCCGCTGCATGCGCTGCAGGCGCATATCCGCGCGCGGCGGCCGGACGATCTGTCGCCGCTCGAAGCGCGCCGCGCGCCGCCGGAAATCGAGCCGCTCGTCACGTCGTTCAACGATCTGCTCACGCGCCTCGAACAGAACATGGAGCTGCAAAAGCGCTTTATCGCCGACGCCGCGCATCAGATGAAAACGCCGCTCGCCGGGCTGCGCACGCAGGCCGAGCTTGCGCTGCGCCAGAACGCGTCGGCCGAGGTGCATCGCTCGCTCGAACAGATCGCGACGAGCTCCGAGCACGCCGCGCGGCTCGTCACGCAGCTGCTCGCGCTCGCGCGCGCGGAGAACCGTCGGTCGGGGCAGATCTTCACGCCGGTCGAACTCGGCGAACTCGCGCGCAGCGCTGTGCGCGAATGGGTGCAGGCCGCGCTCGCGAAGCAGATGGACCTCGGCTACGAAGCGCCCGACGAGCCGGTCGAGGTCGCCGGCAATCCGGTGATGCTGCGCGAAATGCTGTCGAACCTGATCGACAACGCGATCCGCTATACGCCGGCGGGCGGCCGCATCACCGTGCGCGTGCGGCACGACGCCCCGGCGCGGCTCGTGCATCTGGAAGTCGAGGACACCGGGCTCGGCATTCCGGCCAGCGAGCGCTCGCGCGTGGTCGAGCGCTTCTACCGGATTCTGGGCCGCGAGGGCGACGGCAGCGGCCTCGGTCTCGCGATCGTGCGCGAGATCGCGGCGATGCACGGCGGCGAGCTCGCCATCGACGACAACGTCTACCAGGAATCGCCGCGGCTCGCCGGCACCCTGGTGCGCGTCAGCTTGCAGGTGCTCGAACGGGGGCGGGACTTACCCTAACACGGCCGTATTGTCAGCTTGATCGTCAGCGTGTTTTTGAGATATTTCAGCGCGGATCGCGCAAATATCGCCGCACATTGACCGAAATTGATCGCCTGTTCGCCGGTTTACCGGACTACCCCAGGTTTTGGCGTCGAGTCAGAACGCCGTAAGTTTCCACTCCAATAATCGGTTGCACGGGGACGCCTGCGCTGGCGATCCGTGTGTATATCAATATTGGAGACGACATATGGCTACCGTTGGCGGGCAACTCTCGCACGCGCCGATGACGCGCGATGAGAAGCGGGTGATCTTCGCATCGTCGCTGGGTACGGTTTTCGAGTGGTACGACTTTTATCTGGCCGGTTCGCTTGCGGCCTTCATCAGCAAGAGCTTCTTTTCCGGCGTCAATCCGACCGCGGCGTTCATTTTCACGCTGCTCAGCTTCGCCGCGGGCTTCGCGGTGCGGCCGTTCGGCGCGGTAGTATTCGGACGGCTCGGTGACATGGTCGGGCGCAAGTACACGTTCCTGATCACGATCATCATCATGGGTCTGTCGACGTTCCTCGTCGGCTTCCTGCCCGGCTATGCGGCGATCGGCATCGCTTCGCCGGTGATCTTCATCGCGATGCGCCTGCTGCAAGGTCTCGCGCTCGGCGGCGAGTACGGCGGCGCCGCGACCTACGTGGCCGAACACGCGCCGGCGAACCGCCGCGGCTTCTACACCGCGTGGATCCAGACCACCGCGACGCTCGGCCTGTTCCTGTCGCTGCTCGTGATCCTCGGCGTGCGCACTTTCATGGGCGAAGACGCGTTCGGCGCCTGGGGCTGGCGCATCCCGTTCGTCGTGTCGATTCTGCTGCTCGCGGTGTCGGTGTGGATTCGCCTGCAACTGCATGAGTCGCCGGTGTTCGAGCGCATCAAGGCCGAGGGCAAGACCTCGAAGGCGCCGCTCTCCGAAGCGTTCGGCCAGTGGAAGAACCTGAAGGTCGTGATTCTCGCGCTGCTCGGCCTGACGGCCGGCCAGGCTGTCGTGTGGTACACGGGCCAGTTCTACACGCTGTTCTTCCTCACGCAGACGCTGAAGGTCGACGGTACGAGCGCCAACATCATGATCGCGCTCGCGCTGCTGATCGGCACGCCGTTCTTCCTGTTCTTCGGCTCGCTGTCGGATCGCATCGGCCGCAAGCCGATCATCATGGCCGGTCTGCTGATCGCCGCGCTGACGTACTTCCCGCTGTTCAAGGCGCTCACGCACTACACGAACCCGGCGCTCGAAGCCGCAACCGCGAAGTCGCCGATCGTCGTGATCGCCGATCCGGGCGAGTGCTCGTTCCAGTTCAACCCAGTGGGCACGGCTAAGTTCGTGACCTCGTGCGATATCGCGAAGGGCGCGCTGTCGCGAGCCGGCCTGAACTACGACAACGTCGCGGCGCCGGCCGGCACGATCGCGCAGATCCGCGTGGGTGATACGGTCGTCAACACGTTCGACGGCCGCGCCCCCGACGCGAAGGAGCAAGCCAAGACCTTCGAGAAGACGCTCGCCGCGACGCTGAAGGCCGCCGGCTACCCGCCGAAGGCCGATCCGGCTCAGATCAACTGGCCGATGAGCGTCGTGATCCTGACGATCCTCGTGATCTACGTAACGATGGTCTACGGTCCTATCGCGGCGATGCTGGTCGAGATGTTCCCGACGCGCATCCGTTATACGTCGATGTCGCTGCCGTATCACATCGGCAATGGCTGGTTCGGCGGCTTCCTGCCGGCGACCGCTTTCGCAATCGTCGCCGCGCGGGGCAACATCTACTCGGGGCTCTGGTATCCGATCATCATCGCGGTGATCACCTTCGTGATCGGCATGCTGTTCGTGCGCGAAACCAAGGACTCGGATATCTACGCAAAAGATTGAGTGGACCGCGAGTCCGGGCCACCTGAAAAAGTTGTGCGCCGGGGGTTGACAGCCTCCGGTTGCCCCAGCATAATCTCGCTTCTTTCGGCGAATTAGCTCAGTCGGTTAGAGCGACGGAATCATAATCCGCAGGTCCGGGGTTCGAGTCCCTGATTCGCCACCAGCTTCAAGAAAAAGCCGCTGTCCCACAAGGACAGCGGCTTTTTTGTTTTTCAACGCTGCCACGTCAACTCAGGTCGTTACGCGATCCGGCCGGTGTCGGGTGAAAGAGAAGCGCCACGACGGTCACCACACCGAACGCCGCCCCCGCATAAAACGTCATGGCGGCACCCACACGTTCCCACAGCTGACCTGCGATAACGCTCGAAACCAGCGTCACGATGCCGCTCAGCAGATTGAAGAAACCAAATGCAGTCCCACGCAGATGCGCCGGCGCCGTGTGCGCGACCATCGTGGCGAGCAGGCCTTGAGTCATCCCCATGTGCAGCCCCCAAAGCGCTACCCCGACGACGACGACACCCCAGTGGGTGCCGTGCGCCAGCACGAGGTCGGCGCCGATCAACACGATCAGACCACCGATCAGCAGCCGCGTATGACGCATCGTGTCCGCGAGTTTCCCGAATGGATAAGCGGACAGCGCGTAGACGACATTCATTGCCACCATGACCAGCGGAACGAGCGCAATCGGTACGCCGCTACCCATCGCACGAAGCACCAGGAAAGCCTCGCTGAATCGCGCCAACGCGAACACAGCCCCTATCCCTACGACCCACCAGTAGTCCAAACCAAGGTCCTTGAGACTCTGCCACCTCACAGGGTTGCTTCTCTTCGCGCGAACCTCGTGCTCGGGCTCGGTGATACCGAACGTCAAAAGCGCGACCGCGAGCACGCCGGGAATGACGGCAAGCCAGAACGCAAGCCGAAAATTGTCTGCCCATATCAGCATGATGAGAACGGCCAGCAGTGGTCCGACAAACGCACCGACCGTATCGAGCGACTGGCGCAGGCCGAAGGCCGCGCCACGAAGGTGTTGCGGCGTGACATCTGCGATGAGCGCATCGCGAGGCGCACCACGAATGCCCTTGCCGACACGGTCGATGACGCGCGCCGTCACCACGACTCCCACCGACGACGCAATGGCAAAAAGCGGCTTGCTCATCGCGCCGAGCGCATACCCGGCGACGGCGAGCCACTTCCGGTTGCCGAGGTAGTCACTTAGCGTTCCCGAAAACACCTTGACGATTTGAGCCGTGGCCTCCGCGACGCCTTCGATGAGCCCAATCGCGCCGGCCCCGGCGCCAAGGCTCGCCAAGAGAAACATTGGCAGCAGGCTGTGGATGATTTCGGATGAGATGTCCATGAAAAGACTTACACATCCTAGAACCCACACGCTGCGTGGAATCTGCCGCACGACATTGACTTGCGATTCGTTTCGCATTCGATAGGGATGGCATCAAATAACGCGGTAGAAACGGTACGGACGCATGCGAGCGCTAGCGCAGTTCGCTACGACCGCTACATCTTATCTGGCATCGCTGAGTCGGATACCTCCGCGGCGCGTCACCGATGGCGGCGCAAGAATTGCTGTCGCACTGTGGGAAATGCCCAGCGCTGGGTCTGGCTCGTTCATCGCGAGCGTGGCTTGCGAGCGAGCGTTACGCGAGCATCCGGATGGAACGAACGATGAGCAATGGCGTCGCAGAGTATGGGCAGTGAAGCGCCGCGGGTTTCGTTGGCAGCTCCGTCTCTTGAGAGAATAGCGCCCCGAGAAAGTCTGGCAAGTTCTCTCCGGAGGTTCAACGCGCGTCCACAATGCAGAACCTGGCAGGCTTCCTTCCGCAATTCCGTCGCAACTTCGAGGAGGTTCCTAAATGACGTTCCGCACCGTCGCGCTTGCCGCAACCACCGCTGCGCTCACGCTCGCCGGCACGACCGCCGCCCTCACCGCACAGGCCCAAACGCCGAGCACGTCCGACAGTCAATGGCGCGCCAGTTCGACCATGCTCGCGACGCTGCTGCAGGACGGCTACAAGATCGTCGCCGTGGTCAACAACGGGCCGGCCGACACGATCTTCGTGCAGCGCGATCAGAGCGCGTTCAAATGCATCGATGCGCAGCAACCGGAAGCAAAAGCGAAAACGGCGGCCGCGGGCTGTTATGAGCTGGTACCGCCGAGCGGCGGCGCGCCAGCGTCGGAATCCAAATAACGTGATTTGAAGCGCGTGCCCAACGTCGCTCGGGCTCGCGCGAAAGACTTCAGCGCCTCGCCGACACCGCGACGCTTCAGCGATCCACCAGCCGGCTCAGGTTGCCGCGCACCCGCTGGAGCAGCGCGATCAACTGCGCCGCTTCTTCATCGCTGAAACCATTGAGCGCTTCGAGCGCGACCTCGTCGCCGACCTTGCGCGCCTTGCCGAGCGTGCGCTCGGCCTTCGGTGTCATGCGCACCTGGCGCTCGCGGCGATCCTGCGGATTTGCGGTCCGCGCGATCCAGCCGCCCTCCTCCATCCGATCGAGCAGCCGGCCCGCCGAGATCGGCGCGACCTCGAGCAGATCCGCGAGCCGGGCCTGATTGATCTCGCCGTAATGGCCGAGATAGGCGAGCACGCGACACTGCGCGCGAGTCAGGTCGACCGACGACTTCGCGTGATCGTCGAATCGCTTGCCCGCCAGCCGGCCGACGTCGTAGATCAGAAAGCCGAAGCGCTCTTCGAATTGGGTTTTCATGCGCGGATTATACGGAAGCAGTTCGGCTTTCAGCGTGCTTACCCCCTGCGTTCGAGGTTCAGCACAACTCCCAATAGCGCAAACCCGCATTGGCGATATACTAAGCATGCTTACGATATCGACCCTCCCCACCTTTCATGTCTTCCGCCTCCACGCCGGCGAGCGCCACTGAGCTGCTCAACCGGCCGATGATCACAGTCTCGATCATGCTCGCGACGCTGATCCAGACGCTCGACAGCACGATCGCCAACGTGGCGCTGCCGCATATGCAAGGCACGCTGTCCGCGTCGCAGGACGAGATCACGTGGGTGCTGACTTCCTATATCGTCGCCGCCGCGATCGCCACGCCGCTGACTGGCTGGCTGGCGGACCGCCTGAGCGTCAAGCGGCTGCTGCTGATTGCAATCGGCGGCTTCACGGTGGCATCGGCGTTGTGCGGTCTCTCCGAGACGCTGTCGCAGATCGTCGTGTCGCGTTTGCTGCAAGGGATTTTCGGCGCGTCGCTCGTGCCGCTGTCGCAGTCGATCCTGCTCGACATCAACCCGCGCGAAAAGCAGGGCCAGGCGATGGCCGTATGGGGCATGGGCGTGATGGTCGGGCCGATTCTCGGGCCGACGCTCGGTGGCTGGCTCACCGATAGCTACAACTGGCGCTGGGTGTTCTTCATCAACGTGCCGATCGGCGCGTTCGCGCTGTTCGGCGTCGCAACCTTCCTGCCCACGCGCGAGCCCAAGCACGACGTGAAGTTCGACGCGTTCGGCTTCGTCACGCTCGGCCTCGCAATCGGAGCGTTGCAGGCGATGCTCGATCGCGGCGAGCAGCTCGACTGGTTTTCATCGACCGAGATCGTGATCGAGGCGCTCGTCGCGGCGATCAGCTTCGCGTTCTTCCTCGTCCACACGGCGACGGTCGGCGAGCGCTCGTTTTTCAAGTACAAGTTGCTGAAGGACCCGAACTTCGCGACCGGCACGTTTTTCATCTTCGTGATCGGCGCGGTGATGTACGCGACCCGCGCGCTGCTGCCGCCGATGCTGCAGAACCTGATGGGCTATCCGGTCGCGACCACCGGCCTCGTCACCGCGCCGAGCGGCGCCGGCACGATGGTCGCGATGCTCATCGCCGGCCGGCTGCTCAGGCGCGTCGACGCGCGGCTTCTATTGCTCTGCGGCTTCCTGATCTCGGCGTTCGCGCTGTGGCAGATGATGCATTACACGATCGTGCTGTCGGAGTCGAACATCGTGTGGCCCGGCGTGATCCAGGGCTTCGGGCTCGGCCTCGTGTTCGTGCCGCTGTCCGCACTGACGTTCTCGACGCTGTCGCCGGAGCTGCGCGCGGACGGCACCGCGACCTATAGCCTGATGCGCAATATCGGCAGCAGTATCGGCATTTCGATCGTGCAGACGCTGATGACGCGCAACACGCAAATCTCGCACGCGGACCTCGCCGCGAACGTGACTGCGTTCAATCCGGCGCTGCAGTCGATGCTCGACGGCGGCTCGAGCTACGACATCGCGGCACTGAACGCGTCGATCACGCAGCAGGCGGCAATGGTCGCGTATCTGAACGACTTCAAGCTGATGTTCGTGGCGACGCTGCTGGTCATCCCGCTATTGCTGCTGATCCGGCCGTCGCATAAGGCGCCGGATGCGTCGGCCGCGCATGCGGCGATGGATTGAGATCGAGCTCGGCGCTGTCCGCCTCAGCCTTCGATTCGCCCGCGCGTCACGCCGAGCAATGACGACATCGCCGCGTACGCCGCCGCGGTATCGCGCGCGCGGATCGCGTCGTACACCGCCGTGTGCTCGGCGAGCGACGCGTTGAACACATCGGCGCGTTTCGCATTGAGCCGCAACTGTGCCTCGAGCGTGCGCTCGATCAGCGCGCCGAGCGGAATCAGCAATTCGTTGCTGCACGCGGTCAGCACGCACAGATGGAACTGCAGATCCGCACGCACCCATTCATCGACGTTACGCGCCGCCACCATCGCGGCATGGGCGGCCGCAAGCGCGCCCAAGGTGTCATCGGTGCACGCGGTGGCCGCGAGGCCGGCCGCGTAAGGCTCGATCATCTCGCGCATTTCCTGCAGCTTGAGTGCGAACGCCATCGGCTCGGCGACGCGCGAATACCAGTCGAGCAGATCGGCATCGAGCAGATTCCACGCGGACTTGACCCGCACGCGTGTACCCACGCGCGGCCGCGATTCGATCAGTCCTTTCGACGTCAGCGTGCGCAGCGCCTCGCGCAGCACCGTGCGGCTCACACCGAACGTCTCCATCAACTCGGCTTCGCGAGGCAGGATCGACTCCGGCGCATAGTCGCCGCGCAGAATCGCGGTCGCGAGCAGTTGGGTGACTCGCCCATGCAGATCGTGCGGAATGGTTTTCTCCTCGCGGGTGGTGGTCTCGTCGCGCAACGGCGACGAGTATTCCAAATCTCACCACTATGTGACAAATAGTACTATTAATAGTATTTTAGTGCACTTTTGTTGTAGCATGGAACTCCCAAAATTCTTTGCGTGCCGGCAGATCGTCAGGAGACTCACATCATGAAAATCACCAAGCTCGAAACCTTCATCGTCCCGCCGCGCTGGTGCTTCCTCAAGATCGAGACCGACGAAGGCATCGTCGGTTGGGGCGAGCCGGTGGTGGAAGGCCGCGCGCATACGGTCGCCGCCGCCGTCGAGGAACTCTCCGACTATCTGATCGGCAAGGACCCGCTGTTGATCGAGGACCACTGGCAGGTGATGTACCGCGCGGGCTTTTATCGCGGCGGTCCGATCACGATGAGCGCGATCGCCGGCGTCGACCAGGCGCTCTGGGACATCAAGGGCAAGCATCACGGCGTGCCGGTGCATGCGCTGCTCGGCGGCCAGGTGCGCGACAAGATCAAGGTGTACTCGTGGATCGGCGGCGACCGCCCGAGCGATGTCGCGAACAACGCGCGCGCGGTGGTCGAGCGTGGCTTCAAGGCCGTCAAGATGAACGGCTCGGAAGAGCTGCAGATCATCGACACCTTCGACAAGGTGCAAGGCGTGATCAACAACGTCGCGGCGGTCCGCGAGGCGGTCGGGCCGAACATCGGCATCGGCGTGGACTTCCACGGTCGCGTGCACAAGCCGATGGCGAAGGTGCTCGCCAAGGAACTCGATCCGTACAAGCTGCTGTTCATCGAAGAGCCGGTGCTGTCGGAGAATGCAGAGGCGCTGCGCGACATCGTGAACCAGACCAATACCCCGATCGCGCTCGGCGAGCGTCTGTATTCGCGCTGGGACTTCAAGCACATCCTGTCGGGCGGCTACGTCGACATCATCCAGCCGGATGCCTCGCACGCGGGCGGCATCACGGAGTGCCGCAAGATCGCCGCGATGGCCGAAGCCTACGACGTCGCGCTCGCGCTGCATTGTCCGCTCGGCCCGATTGCGCTCGCAACCTGCCTGCAGATCGACGCGGTCAGCTACAACGCGTTCATCCAGGAACAGAGCCTCGGCATCCACTACAACCAGGGCAACGACCTGCTCGATTACATCAAGAATCCGGAAGTCTTCAAATATGAAGACGGCTTCGTGTCGATCCCGCAGGGCCCGGGCCTCGGCATCGAAGTGAACGAAGAGAAGGTGCGCGAGATGGCGAAGGTCGGTCATCGCTGGCGCAATCCGGTGTGGCGTCACACGGACGGCAGCGTCGCCGAATGGTGATTCGTAGGCCATTGCGCCCGCGCGTTCCGGCCACGTGACGCGCGGGCCGCCCGCCCTGCCTCGATCTCCGCCCAGCCTTATCCCGCCCGGCCCTCGCCACGTTTGTTCGGTATCGGACAGACGCATGGTCTGCTCCTTGCTGAAATGCATGCCGACAACGCATGCAGCGGGGACACCATGGGCGAATTCCTTCCTGACTATCTGATCCGCGAACAGGCGGCGGTCGGCGCGCTGGTCGTCTTCGGCGTGCTGCGCATCATCGGCGCGATGGTCGCCTACGAGCGCGGATGGAGTATCGCGGTGGTCGGGAAATGCTTTATCGCGGCGGCAGTGCTGTACTGCCTGCCGCAGGTTTTCGATCTGCTCACGCAGATGGTCGGCACGCACGCGGCCGGCGCCGAACTCGAAGGCAAGGCCGCGGGCTGCGCGATCGCGTTGTTCTGCGCGCCGATTCTCGGTCACCGCCTCGGTCTCGAGTAAGCGCGCTTCGAGCCGGGCCGCGTGATGCGACTGACGCCTGCATTGCCGGAACGGGCGCGCGACGACGCGCCGTTTGCCTGAAGAGTAGTAGCGGGTGCGCTGGCCACAGCCAGGCGACCGTGTGTATTGCGCCGCACGTGCTTCGCAGTGCGGCGCTTTTTTATGCGGCTCGCCGCGCGTTCAACCGAGCGCAGCAAACGCCGGCACGGTGTGCGACAACGCGGCCGCGACGACGAACACACCGATCATCACGAGCGCTTCCAGATAGATCACGTTGACGAAGGTATGCGCATCCATCGTCGACGCGGTACGACGCAGCCGCGGCAGCGCCGAGGTTCGATTCAGCGCGCCGAGCACGAGCGCGAGCGCGACCAGTACGAGCTTCAATGTCAGCACATGGCCCCACGTGCTCCCCTGAATCGCTTCGAACGACCCGCCCGAGCCGCGCACGGCATTGAAGACGCCCGACAGCAACACCAACGCGACCGCGACGAGCGACACGTTCGACACCTGGGTCGCCGTGCGAATCAGCATGCCGCGCGCGGTCGATGCGCCGAGCGCCGGCAGCACCGCGAAGCCCGCGGCCATCGCGACACCGCCCCATACGCTCGTCGCGAGCACGTGCAGCGTCTGCATGCCGATCGCGGCCGACATCACGCCGGCATCCGCAGCATGACCGAGCGACGCCTTGCCCGCCGAGATCGCGAGCACCGCGAGCCACAGCAGCGTGTTACGCAGCATGCCCGTGCCATGGCTCAGCGCGGTGCCGAGCAGCACCAGCGCGCCGCCGAACGCGACGCTCCAGCCATAGCCGACATGCGTTTGCGTCAGCACCATCGGCACCATGCCGAAAGCCGCGGGCAACGCGACGCCGCTCATCGACGCCGCCTGATACAACAGCCAGCCGAGATCCGCGAGCACCAGCACGATGGTCGCCGCGAGCATCGAGCGATGTGCGCGCATCCAGCCGGGGCGCGCCGGTGAAGTGCCTTGCAGCCCGTCTTTCGCGAGCCAAGCGCCGAGTAGCGCCGAGCCAACGGCGAAGCCGAACGCGACGTTCATGAGCGCGGCCATTGCGACCTGCCCGATCCACAGTCCGTCGAAGTTCATTTGACGTTGAACGCGAAGTCGCCTTGCGTACGATGGCCATCGGTGGCCACCGCGACCCAGTGCACCGCATAGCGGCCGCTCGACAACTGAGGCAGCGCGAGGCGCATCTCGCGGGCGTCCGCGCTGTCGACCGTCGATGCGGTCGAAGCCGCGGACTTGCCGCTTCCATCGGCGAGTGTGATCTTGCTGAACGCCGGCTCGAGCGGCTCGGTGAAATGAATGGTCACGTCGGCGGGCGCGACGGCCTCGGCGTTCGCGGCCGGCACGCTCGAGATCGGATGCGCATGCGCGAACGCGGTGGATGACATGGCCAGCGCCACCGCGCCGGACATCAACGCTCGCAGCGTCGATGAGGAGAAATCGAATAGCTTCATGTAAGGCCGATAGCGGATGAGAACGAACGGAACAAAGCCGGGCCGACGACGCGCATCGTCTGCACGACGGCCGGCGAAGCCCGGAAGTGTACGCTTCGATGGCGCGCGCGGGGATCGGTTCAACCTTGCTTGATGAGACAAAGCTGTTGATCACGACGCGCGACGCAACTGAAGTCCCAAACTGGCAAACGCGACACACTGTCGCATGGCGGTCACACCTGGAACCGCATCTAATGCGGCAAATAGTCACCATTACCCTTCGATGATAGAATGCTGCGTCGCCGCAGCGACGGCTGTCCTTCACACCGAGCCGCCCGAAGTTCGGTCAGGTCCCCGATTCTGATGGAGTTACGCGTGTCTTCAAGACGCCTCTTCCGCCCGTTGCTTGCCCTTCTGCTGATCGGCTCCGCGGGTGTCTATAGCGCTGCGAAAGCGCAGACCCAACCGAAGGCCCCCGACACGATGGAAGCGCGCGTGCAAGGCTGCACGGCCTGCCACGGCTCGCATGGGCAAGGCACCGACAACGACTACTTCCCGCGTCTCGCGGGCAAACCGGCGGGATATCTGTTCAATCAGTTGCAGAACTTCCGTGAAGGGCGCCGCAAGTACCCGCCGATGAACTACCTCGTCACGTATCTCTCCGACGACTACCTGCATCAGATCGCCACCTTCTTCTCGCAGCAGCGCCCACCGTATCCGACGCCGGCCAAGCCGACGGCCTCCGCCTCCACGCTCGCGCGCGGTGAGCAGATCGTGCTGCATGGTGATGCGAACAAGCAGGTTCCCGCGTGCGCGGCCTGCCACGGCAAGGCACTGACCGGTATGGAACCGGCGATCCCGGGTCTCGTCGGCCTGCACGCCGACTACATCAGCGCGCAGCTCGGCTCATGGCGTTCGGGCACGCGTCGTGCGATCGCACCGGACTGCATGCACACCATCGCCACGCGCCTTAGCGACGAAGACGTGAACGCCGTCGCGGCCTGGCTTGCCACGCAGCAGGCTCCGCAAAACCCCGTGCCGGCTCCGGCCCGCTCCTTGAAGACTCCGCTTGCCTGCGGCAGCGAACCGCAATAAGGCGCCGGGAGAGACATTCAAATGAAACGCAAGTCTTTGTTCGCCCTCTCGGCAGTCGTCGTGGTCGCGGCCGCCGCACTCGTTCCCGTCCTGTGGTCGGGCGGCGACCATCTGCACAGCAGCGGCGCGGCCGTCGCGGCAACGCCCGCGGACCAGGCCGACCTGATCAAGAAGGGCGAGTACCTCGCCCGCGCCGGCGACTGTATCGCCTGCCATACCGTGCGCGGCGGCCAGCCGTTTGCGGGCGGCCTGCCGATGGCCACGCCGTTCGGCACGATGTTCACGCCGAACATCACGCCTGACGACCAGTACGGCATCGGCAAGTGGACCCAGGACGACTTCTATCGCGCGATGCACACCGGCCGCTCGAAAGATGGCAGCCTGCTCTATCCGGGCTTCCCGTTCACGAGCTACACGAAGGTCACGCGCGCCGACTCCGACGCGATCTACGCGTACCTGCGCTCGGTCACGCCGGTCAACGTACCGAGCCGTCCGCACGAACTGAAATTCCCGTTCAACCAGCGCAACATGCTGATCGGCTGGCGCACGCTGTTCTTCCGTGAAGGCGAGTTCAAGCCGGACCCGACCAAGTCGGTCGAATGGAACCGCGGTGCGTATCTGGTCGAAGGCCTCGGCCACTGCGGCATGTGCCATACGTCGATCAACGCGATGGGCGGCCCGGTCAGCTCGGCGGCATTCGCGGGCGGTCTGATTCCGCTGCAGAACTGGTATGCGCCGTCGCTGACGTCGAACAGGGAAGCCGGCCTCGGCGACTGGGACCTGAAGGACATCGCCGATCTGCTGAAGACCGGCGTGTCGAACCGCGGCGCGGTGTTCGGTCCGATGGCCGAAGTGGTTCACAACAGCCTGCAGTATCTGTCGACCGAAGACATCAACGCGATGGCGACGTACCTGAAGACGATTCCGCAGAAGAGCGAAGCGCCGGAACCGCTGCAGCTCGAAACCTCGGAAAAGTTCGGCGGCGAACTGCTGAAGCAAGGTCAGAAGATCTACGCTGACAACTGCGCGAAGTGCCACGAAGACAATGGTCTCGGCCGTCCGCCGGCATTCCCGCCGCTCGCGAACAACCAGTCGATCCAGATGCCGTCGGCGGTCAACCCGATCCGCATGGTGCTGAACGGTGGTTATCCGCCGAGCACGGACGCGAACCCGCATCCGTACGGCATGCCGCCGTTCGCACAGTCTCTGTCGAATCAGGAAGTCGCAGCGGTCGTGACGTACATTCGTATGTCCTGGGGCAACCACGGTACGGCCGTGTCGCCGCAGCAAGTGGCCGAGCTGCGTTCGGCGCCGCTCGACTAAGCAGGGTTTGACGTACCCTGGGCGCGGCCTGCGAGTTTCGCGGCCGCGCCCTTCGTTTTTTCAGGACCGGTATCATGTGGGCCTGTTTGTGTTGGCGGTCGCCTTCGTGGGACCGTGCAGGAGGAAAGAGTCGTGCCTGTCGGTGAGCGTTTGAACAGCATTACCCATCTCGTCGGCGCCGTGCTGTCGGTGGTGGGGCTGGCGGCGCTCGTCACGATGGGCGCGCTCGCCGGCGACGCGTACAAGGTCGTCAGCTTCAGCGTGTATGGTGCGATGCTGTTCATGCTGTATGCGATCTCGACGCTGTATCACAGTGTCAGCCATCCGCGTCTGAAGGCGATTCTGCAGAAATGCGATCATTCGGCGATCTACCTGCTGATCGCCGGCAGCTACACGCCGTTCACGCTCGTCACGTTGCGTGGACCGTGGGGCTGGTCGCTATTCGGCGTGAGCTGGGGGCTCGCTGCCCTCGGCATCGTGCAGGAACTCACGCTCGGGCGACGCACCCGCAGCGTGTCGATGGTGCTATATGTGTTGATGGGATGGCTCGCGCTCGTAGCCGTCCGCCCGCTGGTGCAGGCGTTGCCGGCCGCGGGTACCGCGTGGCTCGTGGCCGGCGGCGTCATCTATAGCGCCGGCATCTATTTCTTCATCAACGACGAGCGCATCCGCCACGGACATGGTATCTGGCACCTGTTCGTACTGGCGGGCAGTCTGTGTCAATTCGTCAGTGTCGCGCGCTATGTCGCGTGACGTTCCACGGCGACGAATTGCAACTTAAGGCCAGTCGACGTGTCTGCATAGCGCGTTGAAACCATTCGGCACATCTGTGAGCGTGCCGCCGATTTCTCCGTGAACGGAACCGGGCTGCGGCCTCGCACACGCCATGCTGGCGTGTCGATGCCGCGCTGGTTTTTCCGCGTTGGGGTCCTATGGACTCAGCGGGGCCGTTCGCGAAACTGCATTGCAAAGAGCTTTTATGTCTTTTGATTCCCTCGGCTTGTCCGAACCGCTGGTCCGCGCTGTCAACGAACTCGGCTACACCAGTCCGACTCCGATCCAGACTCAGGCGATTCCGGCCGTGCTCAACGGCGGCGATCTGCTCGCCGGCGCGCAAACCGGCACCGGCAAGACCGCCGGCTTCACGCTGCCGATCCTGCAGCGCCTGAATTCGATGGCGCCGGCCGCCGGCGGCAAGCGCGTGGTGCGCGCGCTGATCCTCACGCCGACGCGCGAACTCGCCGCGCAGGTCGAAGAAAGCGTGCGTGCTTACGGCAAGTATCTGAAGCTGAAGTCGACCGTGATGTTCGGCGGTGTCGGCATCAATCCGCAGATCGATGCGTTGAAGCGCGGCGTCGATATCGTCGTCGCGACGCCGGGCCGTCTGCTCGACCATATGCAGCAGAAGACCATCGACCTGTCGCATCTCGAGATTCTCGTGCTCGACGAAGCGGACCGCATGCTCGACATGGGCTTCATCCACGACATCAAGCGCGTGCTCGCGAAGCTGCCGCCGAAGCGCCAGAACCTGCTGTTCTCGGCGACCTTTTCCGACGAGATCAAGGCGCTCGCCGACAGCCTGCTCGACTCGCCGGCATTGATCGAAGTCGCGCGCCGCAACACGACGGCCGAAACGGTCGCGCAAAAGATTCACCCGGTCGATCGCGACCGCAAGCGCGAACTGCTCACGCATCTGATCCGTCAGCACAGCTGGTTCCAGGTGCTCGTGTTCACGCGCACCAAGCACGGCGCGAACCGCCTCGCCGAACAGTTGACGAAGGACGGCATCAGCGCGCTCGCAATCCACGGCAACAAGAGCCAATCGGCCCGCACGCGCGCGCTCGCCGAGTTCAAGGACGGCACGCTGCAGGTGCTGGTGGCGACCGACATCGCCGCACGCGGCATCGACATCGATCAGCTGCCGCACGTGGTCAACTTCGATCTGCCGAACGTGCCGGAAGACTACGTGCACCGCATCGGCCGCACCGGTCGCGCGGGCGCGACGGGCGAGGCGGTGTCGCTCGTGTGCGTCGATGAACTGCAGTTGCTGAAGGACATCGAGAAGCTGATCAAGCGTCCGGTCCCGCAGGAAGTGATCGCCGGTTTCGAGCCGGACCCGACCGCGAAGCCGGAGCCGATCCAGCGACGCGGCCAGGGCGGCGGCGGGCGTTCGCCGCGCCAGGGACAAGGCGCCGGGCGCCGTGACGGCGGTGCTGGTGGTGGCGCATCGGCCAAGCCGGCTCAAGGCTCCGGTCAGCGTTCGGGACAGCGTGCGTCGAATGCTCAGCCCGCGCCGCGGCCGCAAGGTGCGAAGCCGGCCGGCAATGGCGGTCAGCCGCGTCGCGATATGCAGCGGCACGACGATCGGCCGCGTGCGGCCGCGCACGATGGCGCTCCCGCGCACCAAGCGCCGCGCAAGCCGCAAGGCAATCGTTCGTCCAACGGCAATCCGGGCGCGTTGCTCGGCGGCGGCGTGAAGCGCAACGATGCGCCGCGCGGCGCGCAACCGTCGCGCAACGGCGACCGCGGCCGTTAAGCGTCGCTCCGCCTAAAGGCTGCCGGCGCATCAGCCGTTTAGCGCTTCCTGCTCGAAGACTAACGGCTGCTCGCGGCGGCAGCCCGCTTCAAATGCTCGACCTGCTGTTCCCATCGCTCGAGCACCGCATTCCCCTCTCCCTGCAATTCGAACGTGATGCCGCCCGTCAGGCGCGCATAACGGACGCTTTGCGCTTCCGCTGTGTCGATCGAGCCGAGCAGATAGACGAGGCCGCTGTCGTCGCCCGCAACCTCGGGCAGCGGCACAACACGCAACTGCACCTGATAGAACGCCGCATCGCAGACGAAGCTCAGCGCCGCGCGCCCGCTTTGCGCAATCGCGCGTGTCGCGCGCGCTTGCGGCCAGAGCGCAATGCACAGCGTGCGCGAGTCGGGTGCATAGAGTTCGCCGACGCTCAGCAGCGATGTGCGCACGTGCCCGTTCGCATCGACGCTCAACAGCGACGCGGTGAAGCCCGCCTTGTCCGCAAGCGACGACCCGTCGAACAATGCGCGCACGTTGGCCGGCCATTCGTCGAACACGTTCTGTTCGAGCGGACGCGCGGAGGTAGATGCGGAGGAGGAATCGCTCATGCCATCGATCCAGTCGAAGTAGTCGGTAAAGCACAATCATGCCTCGAAAAAAGCAAAGCCCGCATCAGCGGGCTTGGCTTTCTGATTCTCCTCGAAGGCTCAGCGAAAGAACACATGCTGCGTGATCTTCGCGAGCGGATAATGCACACCCGGCTGAATGCGCGCCGGCAGATCGAGCGGCTTGAGCAGCATCTTCACGCACATGTCGGCGGACAGATTGCGCCGCACCAGCTTATTGATGCGCGCCGCGCGCTCACGGTTATACGCGGAGTCGTGCACGCGCTCCGGATAGCGAATCGCGAACACGTGGCGCAATGCGATCTCCGAATCTTCGTTCTTGATTTCCATCACGCGACGCATCAACGCGCCGAGCACCGCGAGCCGGCCATTGCCCTCAATCCGGTTGTACTTCTTGAAGTACTTGAAAAAGTGTTTGTAGTGGCGGACTTCGTCGGTGCGGATGTTGTCGGTGATCTGCTTGAGCACCGCCTCGTCCGAGCATTCGTTGATCGCTCGATACAGCGTCGCGGTACCCGTTTCGACGACGCAACGCGCGACCATCTCCAGCGCGCGGGTCTTTTCGAAATCCTCGACCGAGCAAGTCAGCGAATATTCGCCCATGAAATTGCGGAACGCGGTGTGCCAGTCGAACTCGGGCCATACGTACGCGATATAGGTCTGCAGCGCCCGGCCGTGCTGCATTTCCTCGGGCTCCCACTCGTGGTTGAGCCAAGCCGAGACCTCAGGGTCGTCGTTGAAAAATGTACTCAGATTGCTGGTGTAGAGATCGGTGCCGCTTTCGATGAACGAAGCAGCGCACAGCAACAGCAGCAGGTCTTCGTTGGCCGCGGCCTTCTGCCGGTCGATGCGAGTCAGATCGATGTCCTCGATCCGCCAGGGCATGACATGGTTCAGCTCCGTGTGCATTGTGTCTTGCTCCCATGCTGTACCGACCCGTGGAGTTCTTCGCAACCGCCCCCGCGCTCGCCGTGATGTTCTCCGTGCCGGATACAACGCCGTGAATTAGAGTTGGGCCCTTGTACTCTGCATGTTAGCCGGAGATATCCGACCATGCAGTTCACACAGCACAGACCATGCCGCAACGACGCAGTTCCGATTCCAAGATAGTCGAAATCTTGCCGCGTATTAAAACGATGTGCGCAAGGCAAAAAAAAAGCCAGCCCAAAAGGCTGGCTTTTCGGACAGACACCAGGTCCGGCGGGGTTGGGGCACGGGCGCCCCAAGTGGCCGCCCTCTTCCTCAGGCATCAGGCAGGTTGTACCTCGCCCGAGACGGGGCGGTCGCGACGCATGCGCAGCGCAACGATGATCAGCGATACGCCCGAAAGCACCGCCGCAAGCAGCACGTAATAACTCGGCGCGAGTTTGTCGCCGGTCAAATGAATGAAGGTTTCGACGATGGTCGGCGCGAAGCCGCCGAAGATCGTCACGCCGATGCTGTAACCGATTGAAAGGCCAGTCGAGCGCACCCGCGTCGGGAAGATCTCCGACATCAGCGCGGGCATCGGCCCCGAGTACGAAGCCTTGAAAATACCGGCGACGCCTTGCAGCACGAGCAGCCAGCCAATCGTCGGATGGGTCTGCAACCATGCGAACATCGGATAGATCAGCAGGCCCATCAGGATCGACGTGCTCAGCATGATGCGAATTCGGCCGATGCGATCGGACAGCGCGCCCATGATCGGCGAGAAGATGAACTGCATGCCGCCGTTCAGCACGACCACGCCGAACGACGCGGCCGCCGCCATATGCAGTTGCTTGACCGCGTAGAGCGGCATATAGAGCTGCAGCACGTACACCCCGACCGTCGACTGCGCAACGATACCGATCGCGAGCAGCAGGTTGACCCACTGATTCGAGAACGACGCGTCCTTCGAACCGTTCACGGCCTTGGGTTCGCCAGCCGCTTCGCTAGCCGCGCGCTCTTCACGCAATGCGAGGAATTCGGGCGTCTCGTCGAGATGCGAGCGGATGTAGTAGCCGACCGGCCCGACCAGCAGACCGAACACGAACGGCACACGCCAGCCCCAACTGTTCAGATGCTCGGCCGGCAGCCACGCGGTCAGCAGCGAACCGAAGGCTGCCGCGGTGATCGCCGCGAGACCCTGGCTTGCGAACTGCCAGCTCGCGTAGTAGCCGCGCCGCGTCGCGCTGTGTTCGACCATGAACGCGGTCGCGCTGCCGAACTCGCCGCCGACCGCGAAGCCCTGCACGAGCCGCGCGAACAGCACCAGCAGCGGCGCCGCGAGACCGATCGTCGAAAACGGCGGCATCACGGCCATCGTGAAAGTACCGACCATCATCAGCGCGATCGCGAGCGTCAGCGCCGCCTTGCGGCCCTTGCGGTCGCCGTACACGCCGAGCACGATCGCGCCGAGCGGGCGCATCAGGAACGAGATGCCGAAGGTGGCGATCGCGAGCAGCGTCGACAGCCACTCGTCCTGCATCGGGAAGAACTGTTTCGCGATGACCGTCGCGAAGTAGCCATAGACCAGGAAGTCGAACCACTCGAGCGCGTTACCGATCGACGACGAGAAAACGATCCGCCGCACCATTGCTTTCGAAAGCGGCGCGGCGTGAGGAGAAGCGCTTGTCGCATGCGACGCGGGGGTGTGCATGATGGTCTCCTGCTTGCCTGCTGCGTGATTGCTGTGTTGGGCGCGGCTTCGCCTGCATCGGCGAGGCGGCTGGTGGGCGGGCAATAGCGCGGCATATGGAATGCCGCGCTTTCATTGCCTGTTGCCCGGTGTCTGAGCTGAGCTGGGCTCCGGCGTGGACCCCAGCTCCGCGCGTTGCCTCGTCGTGGCCTAGAAGCCGGCCGCGAGACCGTCGCGGCGGCTGTCGCTAGCCGCCACGTAGCCGCGCTCCGGCTCGTTGCGATCGAGCTTCCAGATGAACTGGCCGGAGCCGAAGTCCATGTACGGATCGTCGACCGACTTGATCGTGTGGCCGAGCTTCTGCAAGCCCTCGGTGGTCTTCGGATCGAGCGTCGACTCGATATCGACCGTGAAGTCGCGGTTGACCTTCCAGCGCGGCGCATCGCACGCGGCCTGCGGCTGCTGAGCGTAGTCGAGCATGCGCACCACGGTCTGCAGATGGCCTTGCGGCTGCATGTCACCGCCCATCACGCCGAAGCTCATCACCCCTTCCTGCCGGCCGTTCACCTGCTGCGTGAGGAATGCCGGAATGATCGTGTGAAACGGCCGCTTGCCGCCCTCGACGACGTTCGGCGACTTCGGGTCCATCGAGAAGCCGCAGCCGCGGTTCTGCAGCGCGATGCCGCTGTCGGGCACCACGACACCCGAGCCGAAGCCCATGTAGTTCGACTGGATGAAGCTGACCATCATGCCGCTCTCGTCCGCGGCCGACATGTAGATCGTGCCGCCCGCCTTCGGCATGCCGAAGTCGAAGTGGGTGGCGCGCTTCGGGTCGATCAGCTTCGCGCGCGAGCTCAGATACGCGTCGTCGAGCATCTGCTCGGGCGTGACTTCCATCGAGCGCGGATCGGCGACGTAGCGATACAGATCGGCAAACGCGAGCTTCATCGCTTCGATCTGCAGATGCTGCGACTCGACGCTGTCGACCTTCAGCGACTTCACGTCGAACTTTTCGAGGATGCCGAGCGCAACCAGCGCCGCGATGCCCTGGCCGTTCGGCGGAATCTCGTGCACGGTGTAGCCGCGATAGTCCTTGCCGATCGGCTCGACCCAGTCAGCGCGGTAGTTGCGCAGATCGTCGGCGGTCAGCGCGCCGCCACCTGCGCGCGCGAAAGCGGCGATCCGCTCGGCGATCTCGCCTTCGTAGAACGCACGCGGGCCTTGCTCGGCGATGAGGCGCAGCGTCTTCGCGTGACCGGGGAAGCGCACCAGCTCGCTGACCTCGGGCGCACGGCCGCGCGGCATGAAGGTCTGCGCGAAGCCCGGCTGATCCTTCAGCTCCGGCACCGCGGCCGCCCACTTGTACGCGACGATGCTCGCCACTGCGTGACCGCGCTCGGCGATCTGGATGGCCGGCTCCATCAGGTCGGCGAACGGCAGCTTGCCGAACTTCCGGTGCAGCGCTTCCCAGCCGGCGATCACACCCGGCACCGTGACCGCATCCCAGCCGCGCTTCGGCTGCTGCGCGAGGCCGTTTTCCTCACCGTATTTGCGCCTGAAGTAATCGACGTTCCACGCGGCCGGCGCTACGCCCGACGCGTTCAGACCATGCAGCTTCTTGCCGTCCCACACGAGCGCGAACGCGTCGCCACCCAGGCCGCACGACACCGGCTCGACCACCGTGATCGCGGCGGCGGCCGCGATGGCCGCATCGACGGCATTGCCGCCCTTCCACAGCATGCGCAGCCCGGCCTGCGCGGCGAGCGGGTGCGAGGTCGAAACGATATTGCGTGCGAATACGGGCAGACGTTGCGTCGGATACGGGTTTTGCCAGTTGCTGAAGCCAGTCATGTCGAACACTCTCGAAAGCGCGGGCCGGCACGAAAAAGTCGCCGGACATCAGGGGAAAGGTTGTAAAGCAGGTCAATCGCGAAACCCAGGATTGCATCGCGAAGCGCGCCAAAAAACAAATTCATTTATTAAATGAATAAATGCGGAATGCGCCTGAATGAGGGGGATCGAGCAAATCCGGCGTGCTCGCGGCGAATCCAGCGGACTGCGCCAGTTGGCGGACAAGGGGCGCGATGGTCTTACAATAGCCGCAACCGCGTTCGTCGACGGCCGGCCATCGGCCAGCCCGCTTGATGACGGCGACGGACCGCGCCGACACAACAGCCACGACACTCCACACATGACACGAGACCCCCGCCTGACTCTCAACGCCCGGCAACAGGAATTGCTGGAGTGGGTGCAACGCGACGGCTTCGTGACCGTGGACGACCTCGCGAGCCACTTCGACGTCACCCCGCAGACGATCCGCCGGGACGTCAACTGGCTCGCCGATATGAACCTGCTGCGCCGCTATCACGGCGGCGCCAGTCTGCCGACCAGTTCCGAGAACGTTTCCTACACCGCGCGCCAGCGCATGTTCCATGAAGAGAAGCGACGCATCGCAGCGCTGGTGGCCACTCACATTCCGGATCAGGCATCGCTGTTCATCAATCTCGGCACGACCACCGAGGAAGTGGCACGGGCGCTGAACCGTCACCGCGGCTTGCGCGTGATCACGAACAATCTGAACGTCGCGAGCATGATGAGCGGCTACCCGGACTGCGAAGTGCTAGTGACGGGCGGCATCGTGCGGCCGTGGGACAAGGGCATCGTCGGTGAGCTGGCGATCGATTTCATCCGCCAGTTCAAGGTCGATTTCGCGATCATCGGCACGTCGAGCATCGAAACGGACGGTACGCTGCGCGATTTCGACACGCGCGAAGTGCGTGTCGCCGAGGCGATCATCGAGCACGCGCGCACCGTTTTCCTCGCCGCCGATCACTCCAAGTTTGGCCGTCCCGCGCTAGTTCGCCAGGGACATCTGGAGCAGATCGACGCGCTGTTCACCGACGCCGCCCCGCCCGCCGACATGGCCGAAGCGCTGAACGCCGCGAATTGTCAAATCTACATCGCCGGATAATTCCAGGCGTTCTCCGCCATGCTGCGGTGCACGCAAAACCTCGCGTGAAATCAAGAATTTGGCCGCAGGGCCGGACCGCCTATCGCGCCGCCAATTGTCAAATGGAAAATTAACGGGGACCAGGTTGGCGTTTCATCGGTGCTCGCCTACACTCCAGTTCCCCAGCGTACGTTGCGAGTTTCGCACGGCGTCGGTTGTGTGAATCTGTCGTGTAAGCCGTACCTCCCGCCCTGATCTTCAGCGGACCCCCGCCCCGGCCCAAGGCCGACTGCAAGGCTGTCCGCCATTTGCTGACATGGAGAGAACGATGCTGAGTCCGCATGAATTCGCCACGTTGTTGCTCGTCAAGGACGCCCCCAACCAGGTCGAAATGGACCGAGAAGAACTCGACGCGTTGCTCGAACGCCAACTGGTGCAACTCGAACGCCTCGCATCGGGCAACGAAGAATGGCGCGTGACGGAAACCGGCGACACCGCATTGCGGGCCATAAAACGTTATTCCTGAATGATCCCTGCAGTTGACAGCGGGCCGCCTTTGCGGCCCTTTGTTGTGCGCGTCTCATTTACGCAGTAAATTCACGCGACGGACTTCTCACCCTCGCGCATGCCAAAGACGCTCTCCGCCGACGACATACAGCAGTTTCGCGAAGCGATGCGACGCGTCGCGGAAAACGCGTTCGCTACCCGCGGCGCGCAAGGCGTGACGATGCGCGAGCTGGCGAAGGAGCTCGGCTGCAGCGCGATGACACCGTATCGCTACTTCCGCGACAAGGAAGAGATTCTGGCGATGGTCCGCGCCGCCGCGTTCAACCGCTTCGCCGCGCGCCTCGAAGCGGCCGCGAAAGCGATCCCCGCGACCGCCCCCGCCATCGATCACAGCGCCGTCAGCCGGGCCTATGTCGACTTCGCGCTCGATGAGCCGCACGCCTACCGTTTGATGTTCGATCAGACGCCGCAACAGCAAGGCGCTTACCCTGAACTGGCCGCGGCGTCGCAGCGCGCGTGGCGTCTGCTGGAAGCGCACTTCGAGCGGCTCGTCGAGGCGGGCGTTCTGGAAGGTGATCCGCGTCTGATCGGCTACGCGTACTGGACGAGCCTGCACGGCTTCACGATGCTCGCGCTCGTGAACCAGTTGCCGCCGCCGGCGGCACAACAGGCCGATTCCGCCGGCGACGGCGCACATGAGCCGTCGCGCGAAGCGGTGTTCGCGCAGATCCTGCGCATGTTGTGGCGCGGAGCGTTGTCGCCGCAAAAGTGAACCGGTGCGCCGGGCAGGAGGCGCGAGAGTCGGGCTCGCCAGTCACCCACTGCCGTTTAGCCGCTCCGCAAGGTCGGATCGACAGTCGCCCGCCAGCCGAGCGCTCTTGCGCGCTGCTCGTTGAAGAACTCGACCCACTGGTTGCGCACCTTCGGATCGCTGCTCGTCCCCTCGCTCGCATGGCGCTGCGCGATCGACGCCTGGAACGCGCAGAAGTCGTCGTTCGACAGCCGACCGCGCCGGTTTGCGACATACGCATCGAAGAACGTCTCATAGACGATCTGCGCGTCGTGACCGTAGTCGACGGTTTGCGGCGTGCACATCTTCTGCAACGCCTCGAACGACGTCGCGCCCCTCGTCCCTTCCAGACTCGGCGTGCTCACGCATCCTGCCAGAAGCGCGGCAGCGCCGATCATCAAAAATCCTCGCATTCATCACCTCGAAATGGCTGCTGCCAAGAGTATCGTCCGCGGTCGCGCGTAACGCCACTCCGGCGCCTTTCGGTCCGCGTTCGTTCAAGTCAAGCGAACTTTACTTTTTCGAATATGTTCATTAGAGTTCGAAAACGAACATGATTCGTTCAATTAGCTTTCCAAACCACGTCCCGATTCGATCCAGAGGGCTCAGCAGGTGACGCAACGCACGAAATACGATTTGCTCGTCGTCGGTGGCGGGATCAACGGCGCCGGCATCGCCCGCGACGCGGCCGGCCGTGGTCTGTCAGTGCTGCTGTGCGAGCAGGACGATCTGGCCGCACACACGTCGTCGGCGAGCACCAAGCTGATCCACGGCGGCCTGCGCTACCTCGAGTACCGCGAGTTCGGGCTCGTGCGCAAAGCGCTGCAGGAGCGCGAAACGTTGCTGCGCGCGGCGCCGCACATCATCTGGCCGCTGCGCTTCGTGATGCCGCACCTGCCTGATCTGCGCCCCGCCTGGCTGATCCGCGCGGGTCTGTTCCTGTACGACCATCTGGCTAAACGCGAACTGCTGCCGGGCTCGCGCGGCATCGTGATGAGCCGGCATCCGGCCGGCGCGCCGCTCGTCGAAACGATCGAGCGCGGTTTCGTTTATTCGGACGGCTGGGTCAACGACGCCCGCCTCGTCGTGCTGAACGCGCTCGACGCGCACGAGCGCGGCGCGACGATCCTCACGCGCACGAAGCTGATCGCCGCCGTGCGCGCCGGCGGCGAGTGGCGCGCGCAACTGCAACGCGCGGACGGCGCGACGCTCGACGTGCGCGCCGCCGCGATCGCGAACGCGGCGGGCCCGTGGGTCGGCGAGCTGCTGAAGGGGCCGCTCGGCCGGCCGTCGTCCCATAGCGTGCGGCTCGTCAAGGGCAGCCACATCGTCACGCGGCGCCTGTTCGAACACGACCACGCGTACATCTTCCAGAACCCGGACAAGCGGATCATCTTCGCGATTCCGTATGAGCACGACTACACGCTGATCGGCACGACCGACCTCGAATATCGCGGCGACCCGTCGCAAGTCGCGATCGACGCCAACGAAACGCAGTACCTGTGCGATTCGATCAACCGCTACTTCAGGCAGAAGATCTCGCCCGCCGACGTGCGCTGGAGCTATTCGGGCGTACGCCCGCTGCTGGAGGACGAGAACGCGGACAATCCGTCGGCGGTCACGCGCGACTACTCGCTCGAACTCGACGCGCCCGCGAACGAGGCGCCGCTGCTGTCGGTATTCGGCGGCAAGATCACGACCTTTCGCAAGCTGGCCGAGCAGGCCGTCGATACGCTCACCGATGCGCTGCGCCGCGGCGCACCCGCGTGGACCGCCGACGCGCCGCTGCCGGGCGGCGACATCGCGCAGGCGAACTTCAATCGCTTCCTTGGCGAGTTCTCGCGCGAACATGCGTGGCTGCCGGCATCGCTCGCGCATCGGCTCGCGCGCGCGTATGGCACGCGCGCGAATCGCGTGATCGGCTCGGCGCGCTCGCGCGCCGAACTCGGTCGTGAGTTCGCGCCGGGACTGCACGAAGCCGAGCTGATTTATCTGCGCGATACGGAGTGGGCGCGTACCGCGCAGGACGTGCTGTGGCGGCGCTCGAAGCTCGGCCTGCATGTCGAGCCGGGCACGCTCGAGCAGGTCACGCGCGACATCGACGCGTGGTTCGCGCACGAACCGGCCCCGCAGAGCGCTTAGGCGACGCGGCAGACGCCACCCCGCGAGCAGAGCCGGCCACCCACCGCTGCTTCGGCTGGACGACGCCGGCACGCGCCCTCACACTATGGCGGCCCGCTCACAACAACACGCCGCCCGCATCGCCGGCCAAACGATCCGGCGATCCGTAACATGCATGGAGAAGAGACAATGCAGGATCAGTACGTCCTCGCGCTTGACCAAGGCACAACGAGCTCGCGCGCGATGCTGTTCGACCGGCGCGGCAACGTCGTGTCGACCGCGCAAAAGGAATTCCAGCAGATCTACCCGCAGCCGGGCTGGGTCGAGCACAATCCGCAGGAAATCTGGTCGAGCCAGGCCGGCGTCGCCGCCGAGGCGGTCACGCGAGCCGGCATGAACGGCCCGTCGATCGCGGCGATCGGCATCACGAACCAGCGCGAAACCACGATCGTGTGGGATCGCGAAACCGGCCATCCGATCTACAACGCGATCGTCTGGCAGGACCGCCGCACCGCCGACTTCTGCGACGAACTGAAAGCGCAAGGTCTCGAAGCGAGCGTGCGCGCGAAGACCGGTCTGCCGATCGACTCGTACTTCTCGGCGACCAAAATCCGCTGGATTCTCGACAACGTCGAAGGCGCGCGCGAAAAATCGCGACAGGGCCGGCTCGCGTTCGGCACCGTCGACAGCTGGCTCATGTGGAATTTCACGAAGGGCGCGTTGCACATCACCGACGTAACCAACGCGTCGCGCACGATGCTGTTCAACATCCACACGCTGAAGTGGGACGACGAACTGCTCGCCGCGCTCGATATTCCGCGCAGCATGCTGCCGGAAGTGCGGCCGTCGTCGGAGGTGTACGGACCGACGGTGACCACCGTGTTCGCCTCGAAGATTCCCCTCGCGGGCATCGCCGGCGATCAGCACGCTGCATTGTTCGGCCAGATGTGCACCGAGTCCGGCATGGTCAAGAACACCTACGGCACCGGCTGCTTCCTCGTGATGAACACAGGCACCAAACCGATCGAATCGAAGAACAATCTGGTGACGACGATCGCCTGGCAGATCGGCGATCGTATCGACTACGCGCTCGAAGGCAGCATCTTCATCGCCGGCGCGGTGGTGCAGTGGCTGCGCGACGGCCTCGGCATCATCAAGAACGCGGCCGAAATCGAAACGCTCGCGCGCAGCGTGCGGCATTGCGACGGCGTGTATCTGGTGCCGGCGTTCGCCGGCCTCGGCGCGCCGCACTGGAACGCACGCGCCCGCGGCACGCTGTTCGGCGTCACGCGCGGCACGACCTCCGCGCATATCGCGCGTGCGGCGCTCGATTCGATCGCGTATCAATCGCTCGACGTGCTGAAGGCGATGGAAGCCGACTCGGGCATTCGCATCGGCGAGCTGCGCGTGGATGGCGGCGCCTGCGCGAACAATCTGCTGATGCAGTTCCAGGCCGACATCCTCGGCGTCGACACGGTGCGCCCCCAGGTGTCGGAGACGACCGCGCTCGGCGCGGCCTATCTGGCCGGTCTCGCGGTCGGCTACTGGAAGGACATCGACGAGTTGAAAAGCCAGTGGAAGCTCGAGCATCGCTTCACGCCAGCGCTGCCGCACGCGGAGGTCAGGACCTGCCTCGATGGCTGGCAGCGCGCGATCCGCGCGGCGAAGGCCTGGGCCGATACACCATAAGGCCATAAGTCTGCGGGCGGCAGAACATCGAAAGAACGTGGTCAGAAAGCACGTATGATGACGCTTTTCACCCCGACGAGCGGGCTTGCAACCCGCCGCCCGCGCGCGTTGCGCTTATCGTTTTTCAGGCATGATCGACCACCTCATCTGTGACTGCGACGGCGTGCTCGTCGACAGTGAAGTCATCGCCGATCGCGTGATGTTCGACACGCTGACGGCCACCTTCCCCGGCATCGATTTCGCCCCTGTCATCAAAACCGCGTTCGGCCAGCAAACTTCGCGCTTTCTCGCCGGCCTCGAAAAGCAGTTCGACATCACGCTGCCCGCGAACTTCCTCGATACGATCGAGCACAACGTCGAGCTCGCGCTTGCCGCGTCGCTCGGTCCGATCCACGGTGTGCGCGACGCGCTCCAACGCGTCACACTGCCGGCCGCCGTCGTGTCGAACAGCCGCATGACGCGCGTCAGCGCATCGGTGCGGCGTGCGGGTCTGCAGCAGATTTTCGGCGAGCGCGTGTTCAGCGCCGAGCAGGTCGCGCGGCCGAAACCCTATCCCGATGTCTATCTGTTCGCGGCCACCTCGCTCGGCGTCGAACCGGCGCGCTGCCTCGTCGTCGAGGACAGCGTCTCGGGCCTGAACGCGGCCCGCGCGGCCGGCATGAAGACGATCGCCTTCGTCGGCGCGAGCCATATTCCGGACGGCTATGCGGATGCGCTGCGCGCGATGGGCATCACGCGAATCATCAAGCACATGGATGAACTGCCGGCGCTGATCGACGCGGGCGTGCGCGGTGAGTTCGGCGACGTGCAGTCGTAGCGGCTTCGCGCAACGCCGATAAAAAAGCCGGTTCTTCGTGCGAAGAACCGGCTTTTTGCGTGATGGCACCGCGTACCGCTCGACGGATGATGGCCCGTCAAGCCTCGGCCAACGCACCCTCGCGCACCTGCGCGAGCGTCTCGCGAAACTCGACCAGCTCGGCGATCGTCAGCATCGGCAGATCGTGTTGCGCGGCAAAGCGCTCGACGTCCGCGCCGCGCGTCATCGTGCCATCGGCGTTCATCAGTTCGCACAGCACGCCGGCCGGCTTTAGGCCCGCGAGGATCGCGAGATCGACGGTGCCTTCGGTGTGGCCGCGCCGCGCCAGCACGCCGCCGGGCATCGCGCGCAGCGGGAACACGTGGCCCGGGCGCACGATGTCGGCGGGCTTGGCCGTATCGGCGATCGCCGCGCGGATCGTGGTCACGCGATCCTGCGCGGACACGCCGGTGCTGACGCCTTCACGCGCTTCGATCGACACCGTGAACGCGGTGCCGTGACGGCTTTCGTTGTTGACGGCCATCGGCGGCAGTTCGAGCGCGCGGATCTTGTCGTCGGGCAGGCACAGACACACGATGCCGCTGCATTCACGGATCAGCAGCGCCATCGTTTCGACCGACAGGCGCTCGGCCGCGACGATCAGATCGGCTTCGTTCTCGCGGTCGTGGTCGTCCTGCAGCACCACGGCGCGACCGTCGCGCAGCGCCTGCAAGGCGGCGGCGATACGCGGCGGAACGGCTTCGGTGGCAAGCAGAGGGAGATCGGCGAAGGCATCGTCTGCGATCGTCGACGGAGCGGGAAAAGTAGCAAAGGACATGTTGAAACGCTCATCGCAAAAGTTGGGCGAGAAACGTTTCAGGGCATTGCAAACAGACTGACACGCTGCCGCCTGGCACGCCGCACGAAAGCGGACGATGATCGGCCGCCCAGGCTACGGGCGGCATCGCGGAACGCACATGACTATCTGCACATCTTCTTCCATCCGGACTATGACCGTCGGCTCTGGCTTCTGACCAGATCTGCTGACCCCGCCGCGGTCTGCGCTACTGCGTAGACCACTCGATGCGGGCGCTCGCGGGCTTGCCGGCTCACGCTGTCGCGCTGCCGGCCTACCGCCGGTGGGGAATTGCACCCCGCCCTGAAGACGCACTGATTGCCGGTTTGACCGGCCGGCGAAGCATACAACAGTCGCGCGAGCGCTGCAGCGCGACGAATAAAGACCCTACTGACGGCGTTGGCCCTGCATCGACGCCCTGACCTGCGCCAGAACCTCGAACGCCGTCGATCCTCAACCCGGTACGCCTTCGCGCGCAGCTTCATCGCGTGCGGCGCTCGCGGCCCGCACTTCCCAGCGCGGCGGCGTCTCAGCCCGCAGCGTCACGCGAAACGCGCGTGCCTCGGTGTCGCCGGGATTGCGCAGGCTGTGCGGCTGGTCGGCGTCGAACACGATCGCGTCGCCGGTCGCGAGCAGCTGGCGCTGGTCGTGCACGCTGACTTCGAGCGTGCCGTCGCTGACCACCAGATTCACCGTCGTGCCCGGCGCGCGGCGAATGCCCGCCTCCGTATGCAGCGGCGCGATCCGCAGTTCGTGAAACTCGGCAGCGATCGACTCGTCGTCGGGATACAGCGGGCGCACCGAGTAGCGCCCGTTCGCGCTGACCACGCGGGCCGAACGCTCGGCCGGCAGATGCTCGAAGCCGTTGGTCGCGTGACGCCGCAGGAACGCCGCCACCGACACCTTCAGCGCCGCCGCCACCTTGCACAGCACCTTGATCGACGGCACGCTGCGCGCCGACTCGATCTGCGCGAGCATCGCGCGCGATACGCCGGACGCGCGCGCCAGCGCATCGAGCGAAAGCTGCCGTTCGGCGCGCAGCCGCGCCAGATTCACGCCGACCAGCTGTTCGAGCGCATCGAACGGTTCGGCGGAGCGCGGAGCGGCGTTGGTATCGGCATCGGCCGAAGGATCGCGGACCAGCGCGAGCGGGGAATGCATATTGGCCTCCAGAGCGCCGCCCGGCGGCGCGAGAGCAGTAAGTGGAGGCAAGATAGCATCGGCTTTCGCCGCGCCCAACGAAGTTATCTTCACACTGTTATCAGCATCGCAGAGGCAAGCAACTGACGACTTACGTGCTTTGCGCGAGCGCGCGCGCCGGCGCATCCATCCGCGCCGCGAACCATGTGAGCAGCAGCGCGGCGACGCTGACCGCGGCGGCGACCCAAGGCAAGGTATCGAGCGCGTGACCGTGATTGATCACGAGACCGCCGAGCCACGCACCCGCCGCATTACCGACATTGAACGCACCGATGTTCAGCGTCGACGCGAGATTCGGCGCGGCGGCCGCCTTCTCGACCACGCGCATCTGCAGCGGCGGTACCGTCGCAAACGCCGCGATGCCCCACACGAATACCGTGACCGCGGCGGCCAGCGGCGAATGGCTGGTGCGCGCGAAGAACGCCATCACGACTGCGAGCACGGCGAGGATGCCCATCAGCGACGGCATCAGCGCACGGTCCGCGAGCTTGCCGCCGACCATGTTGCCGACCGTCAGGCCCACGCCGAACAGCACGAGGACCAGCGTCACGCCACGCGGCGAGAAGCCGCTCACCTGCTCGAGGATCGGCGCGATATACGTGAACACGACGAACACGCCGCCGAAGCCGAGCACCGTCATTGCGAGCGCGGTCCACACTTGCGGGTCTTTCAGCACGCGCACTTCGTGGCCGAGGCCGGCCGGCCCGGTGTCGTGGCGGTTCGGCACCAGCGCGCTGATGCCCGCGAGCGACAGCACGCCGAAACCGCTGACGATCCAGAACGCCGCGCGCCAGCCGAACTGCTGGCCGATGAAGGTGCCGAACGGCACGCCGAGCACGTTGGCGAGCGTCAGGCCCGTGAACATCAGCGCGATCGCGCTCGCGCGCTTGTCGGCCGGCACGAGCGAGGCGGCGACCACCGCACCGATGCCGAAGAACGAGCCGTGCGCGAACGAGGTCACGACGCGCGCGATCATCAGCACCGAATAGCTCGGCGCCAGCGCGCACAGCACATTGCCGACGACGAACACACCCATCAGCAGTTGCAGCGCGAATTTGCGCGACATCCTGCTCGTGATCACCGCGAGCAGTGGCGCGCCGACCGCGACGCCAAGCGCATAGCCGCTGACGAGCAGGCCCGCGGACGGAATCGACACGGCCAGATCGCGCGCAACCTCGGGCAACAGGCCCATGATGACGAATTCGGTCGTACCGATCGCGAATGCGCTAATCGCGAGCGCGAGTAATGGAATGGGCATTTTTCTGCTCCGGGAATGAGGTTGGATCAGGACTCGGGCTGGATGGTCTGGCGCGCCGCTGTGACGAATTCGATGACGACGCCCGGCGCGAGCGCGACGAACAACTGCCGCTCCGCCGGTTGCGCGGCGCTCGCCGGCACCTGCGCGGTCTGATAGCCGATGTAGTGCGCGTCGAGCCGCTCGAGCAACGCTTGCCATTCGCCCGCGCTATCGAGCCGAAAGGCGATGTGATCGACGCGCGGCGTGATGCGGCCCACCGCGCCGGAAGCCGGCGCGCCGATCAGATGCACGAGCGGGCGGCCGCTTGCGTACAGCCAGTAGCCGTCGACGGAAAACGACGGGCGCGCGCCGTCGGTAAGCCCGGCGATATCGACGAAGAAACGTCGGGCCGAATCGAGCTCGGCGGTGACGATGGTCGCGTGATCGAGTTGCATGGCTAAGGACAGCAGCGGAGTTTCGACGGGTGCATTGTCGCGGCGCCGCCCCGATTTGATAATTGGCGTAGCATTTGAAGCATTTTCAAATTCCGCTTGAAAGCCAGCGATGGATAACCTCGGCGACATCCGCCTCTTCGTCGAAGCGGCGCAGCAAGGCAGCCTCTCGGCGGCGGGCCGCAAGATGGGTCTGACGCCCGCCGCGGCGAGCGCGCGGCTCGCGAAACTGGAAGCGAGGCTCAAAGCGCGCCTGTTCGAGCGCACCACCCGGCAACTTCGGCTCACCGACGAAGGCCGCCTCTACCTGAACTGCTGCCGCCAGGCGCTGCAATCGCTCGACGACGCCGAAGCCGCGCTGCAAGCGGGCCAGGGCGTCGTGCGCGGCAAGGTGCGGGTGTCGGCGACTTCGGACTTCGGCCGCAATCTGCTGATGCACTGGCTCGACGAATTCAACGCGCTGTACCCGGACGTGACGTTCGCGTTGACGCTGTCCGATGCGCTGGCCAATCTCGTGCAGGAAGACATCGATCTGGCGATCCGCTTCGGCGTGCCGCAGGACAGCTCGCTGGTTGCGCGCCGGCTCGCGCCGAACCGGCGCGTGTTGTGTGCATCGCCGGAATACATCGGGCGTCGCGGCGAGCCGAAAAACCCGCTCGACCTCGCCAATTTCGATTGCATCGTGCTCGGTACCACATCGGGGCCGGCCAGCGAATGGCGCTTCACGCGCGGCGACGAGGTGCAGCACTACAGCGTGCCGTTCGAAGCGGCGCGCGAAACCAATGACGGCGCGGTCGCGCGCGAATGGGCGTTGCGCGGCTACGGCATTGCGATCAAATCGATGTGGGACGTCGAAGCGGACCTGCGCGCCGGCCGCCTGAAGATCCTGCTGCCGGAGTGGCGCTACCCGGACGCGCCGCTGCACGCGCTGTATCACCGCAACCGCTTCATGGCGCCGCGCGTACGCGTGCTGCTCGATTTCCTCGCCGAGCGCTTCGCGCAGGTGTCGGATGAACTGGAACGCCTGTTGGGACTGCCGCCGGACCGGCCAGTGAGCGCCCAGTGAGAGCCCAGTGAGCGCCAAAACCCCCGCAGCGTGAAGGGCTATAATATGCAGTTACGCTGCGAAGACGCGCGCAAGCCGGCCATCACGCGCCGCGCTGCCGCGCGCCGCGGCCTCCTTCACCTTTTTACGACGCCCCCAGGTTAACCACTGCGACCGGCGAAATTCGATGACCAAGAAAGTTTATGTAAAGACCTTTGGCTGCCAGATGAACGAGTACGACTCCGACAAGATGGTCGACGTGCTCGGTGCCGCTGAAGGACTCGTCAAGACCGACACGCCGGAAGATGCCGACGTGATCCTGTTCAATACCTGCTCGGTGCGCGAAAAAGCGCAAGAAAAAGTCTTCTCCGACCTCGGCCGCGTGCGCGAGCTGAAGGACGCGAATCCGAATCTGATCATTGGCGTGGGTGGCTGCGTCGCTAGCCAGGAAGGCGCATCGATCGTGGCGCGCGCGCCGTACGTCGATATCGTGTTCGGTCCGCAAACGCTGCACCGCCTGCCGCAAATGATCGACGAGCGCCGCGCGAGCGGCCGCGCGCAGGTCGATATTTCGTTTCCCGAAATCGAGAAGTTCGATCACCTGCCGCCGGCGCGCGTCGAAGGTCCGAGCGCGTTCGTGTCGATCATGGAAGGCTGCAGCAAGTACTGCAGCTACTGCGTGGTGCCGTACACGCGCGGCGAGGAAGTGTCGCGTCCGCTCGACGACGTGTTGACCGAAATCGCCGGTCTCGCCGACCAGGGCGTGCGCGAAGTCACGCTGCTCGGCCAGAACGTGAACGCTTATCGTGGAAAATTCGGCGGCGCGCTGACCGTGGGCTCGACCGAGATCGCCGACTTTGCGACGCTGATCGAATACGTCGCGGACATCCCCGGCATCGAACGGATTCGCTACACGACGTCGCATCCGAAGGAATTCACGCAGCGCCTGATCGATACCTACGCGAAGGTGCCGAAGCTCGTCAGCCACCTGCATCTGCCGGTACAGCACGGCTCCGACCGCATCCTGATGGCGATGAAGCGCGGCTACACCGTGCTCGAGTACAAGTCCGTGATCCGCAAGCTGCGCGCGATCCGCCCTGATCTGTCGCTATCGACGGACATGATCGTCGGCTTCCCCGGCGAGACCGAGGAAGACTTTGCGAAGATGATGGCGCTCGTCGAAGAGATGAAGTACGACACGAGCTTCTCGTTCATCTACAGCCCGCGCCCCGGTACGCCGGCCGCGAACCTGCACGACGACACGCCGCGCGAGGTGAAGCTCAAACGCCTGCAGCATCTGCAGGCCACGATCGAAGAGAACGTGCAGCGCATCAGCGACGCGATGGTCGGCAAGGTCGAGCGCATTCTGGTCGAGCGCCCGGCGCGCAAGGACCCGAACGAGCTCGCGGGCCGCACCGAGAACAACCGCGTCGTCAATTTCCCGGCGCCGGTCGCGTCGCATGCACGGCTGATCGGCCAGATGGTCGACGTGAAGATCGTGCACGCGTACCCGCACTCGCTGCGCGGCGAACTCGTGATGGTTCACGACGACAGCGCCGCCGTCACGCACTGAGCACACTGAGCGCACTGACCGACATTCTGAGTATCGCAACCGACAGGATCGACTCACCGCCTTGAAGACCACTCAGCAGCATCTGGAATTCACCGCACCGCGCGAAGACAACGCGCGGCTTGCCAACCTCTGCGGACCGCTCGACGAAAATCTGCGGCAGATCGAGCAGGCGCTCGACGTGACCCTGCAGCGCCGTGGCCACCGCATCACGATCCTTGGGCGCGGCGCGAAACTCGCGCTCACCGCGCTCGAAAACTTCTACAACAGCGCACGCGAGCCCTTGTCGGTCGACGACATCCAGCTCGCGCTCGTCGAAGTGCGCCATCCGGCGCGCCATCGTTCGAATGGCAACGGCAATGGCGACGGCGACGGCGACGGCGACGGCGACGCGCGCTTCGCGGGCAACCCCGATCATCCGTTCGACCAGCCCGCCGATGCGAATGCGAGCGAAGACGATTTCGAGGAATACGGCCCGAAGCTGTACACACGGCGCGCGGATCTGCGCGGCCGCACGCCGGCGCAGCGCGAGTACCTGAAGCAGATCGTGTCGCACGACGTCACCTTCGGCGTCGGCCCGGCCGGCACCGGCAAGACCTACCTCGCGGTGGCCTGCGCGGTCGACGCGCTCGAGCGCGACCAGGTCAAGCGCATCGTGCTGACGCGCCCGGCCGTCGAAGCGGGCGAGCGGCTCGGCTTTTTGCCGGGCGATCTCGCGCAGAAGGTCGATCCGTATCTGCGTCCGCTGTACGACGCGCTGTACGACCTGCTCGGCTTCGACAAAACCGCGAAGATGTTCGAGCGGCAGATGATCGAAATCGCGCCGCTCGCGTACATGCGCGGCCGCACGCTGAATCACGCGTTCATCATTCTCGACGAGGCGCAGAACACCACGCCCGAGCAGATGAAGATGTTCCTCACGCGGATCGGCTTCGGCTCGAAGGCTGTCGTCACCGGCGACACGACCCAGGTCGACCTGCCGCGCGGCCAGAAGAGCGGGCTGATCGAAGCGCAGCAGGTGCTCGGGAACGTGCGCGGCATCGCGCTCACGCGCTTCACGAGTGCGGACGTGGTGCGCCATCCGCTGGTCGCGCGAATTGTGGAGGCGTACGATGCGCATGCGCAGAAGTCGACCGCCGCGGCCGATTCGCGCTAAAGCGATGCGCTTCGCAGCGCGAGGCCCGCGTGGCCTCGCGACCACGCCGCAAAAAACGAATGAGCCACGAACGCCACGCATAGAATCCGCATGAGCCGCACCCCAAAACTAACACTGAGCCTGCAATTCCCCGCGGCCAAAGCCTGGCCGGAACACAAGGCGTTGCTGCCGCGCGCGACGGTGGCAGGCTGGATCAAGGCGGCGCTGTTCGCGGACGGCGAACTGACGGTTCGCTTCGTCGACGCCGAAGAAGGCCGCACGCTGAACCGCACCTATCGCGGCAAGGATTACGCGACCAACGTGCTGACCTTCGCCTATGCCGAATCGGAAGACGACCCGGTGACGGGCGATCTGATTCTGTGCTGCCCGGTGGTCGAGAAGGAAGCCGCCGAGCAGGGCAAACCGCTCGCCGCGCATTACGCGCACCTGCTCGTGCACGGCACGCTGCATGCACAGGGCTACGACCACGAAATCGAAGAAGAAGCCGAGGAAATGGAAGCGATCGAAACCGAAATCCTCGCCCGGCTCGGCTTTCCGGACCCTTATCAATAGACGTCCCCGCCCCTCCTCCAACCGAATCCACCGTGAGCACTCCGTCCCCCGAAGCCGAGATCCCCGTGCGCTGTCCGGACTACCCGCCGGTGCTCGGCGACTCGCGGCTTCTGACGGACGACGAACTGCGCGCGTCGCTCGAATGCACGTTGCGCGGCTGGGACCGCCAGAGCGACCTGTGGCTGTTCGGCTATGGCTCGCTGATCTGGAACCCGGGCCTGCCCACCGTCGAAGCGATGCGCTCGAAGGTGCACGGCTATCACCGCGGCCTCTATCTGTGGTCACGGGTGAATCGCGGCACGCCCGAGCAGCCCGGCCTCGTGCTCGCGCTCGATCGCGGCGGCTCGTGCACCGGCATGGCGTTCCGGCTCGCGGCCGATGGCTCGATGCCGCACCTCGAAGCACTGTGGCGCCGCGAAATGCCGATGGGCTCGTACCGTCCCGCGTGGCTGCCATGCGTACTCGCGGACGGCCGGCGCGTCGACGCGCTCGCCTTCGTGATGCGCCGCGACGTGCCGAGCTACACCGGCAAGCTGCGCGACGACATCATCCAGACCGTGCTGGGCTGCGCGAGCGGCCGCTACGGCACGACTTTCGATTACGTGAGCCGCACCGTGCATGCGCTGCGCGAAAGCGGGATGCCGGACCGCGCGCTCGAAGCGCTGCTCGCGCGCTGCAAGCCGGCCGTGTAATTTCGTCATCTCGGCGAAAACCCCACCCGCGACTTTTTTGCCGGCGAGCGCTTTTGCCCGCGTAATCGGTTAGGATGATTCCACGCTCCGCCTTCGCGGCGCGTCCGTTTCACCTTGGCTTCACTCATCGCCAGGCCCGGCCGGACACGGTTCCGCCATGTGCCTGGTGTATCCTTAACGCTCTGTAACAGCGCGCTCAGTCTCGCCGGGCGCACTACCATGAACGACACGTATCCCAGTCGACGCCATACCGGACGCCATCTCGACAAACCGCAGGAAAAGCGCTCGCTGCTCGAACGCCTGACCGACTTCATCTCGCCCGAACCCGACTCACGGGCCGAACTTCTGGAAATTCTGCAGGACGCGCACGAGCGCAACCTGATCGACGCCGACTCGCTGTCGATGATCGAAGGCGTGTTCCAGGTTTCGGAATTGAGCGCACGCGACATCATGGTGCCGCGCGCGCAAATGGACGCGATCAATATCGCGGACAATCCCGCCGAATTCATCCCCTATGTACTGGAGAAAGCGCATTCGCGCTATCCGGTCTATGAGGGCAATCGCGACAACATCATCGGCGTGCTGCTCGCGAAGGATCTGCTGCGCTACTACGCCGAAGAGGAATTCGACGTGCGCGGCATGCTGCGCCCGGCCGTGTTCATCCCCGAATCGAAGCGGCTGAACGTGCTGCTGCACGACTTTCGCGTGAACCGTAACCACCTCGCGGTGGTCGTCGACGAATACGGCGGCGTCGCGGGCCTGATCACGATCGAAGACGTGCTGGAGCAGATCGTCGGCGACATCGAGGACGAATACGATTTCGACGAGGAAAGCGGCAACATTATCGCGTCGCCGGACGGACGCTTCCGCGTGCGCGCGCTGACCGAAATCGAGCAGTTCAACGACACCTTCGGCACGCATTATTCAGACGAAGAAGTCGACACGATCGGCGGGCTGGTCACGCATCACTTCGGCCGGGTGCCGCATCGCGGCGAGAAGGTCCGCCTCGACGATCTGATCTTCGAGATCCTGCGCGGCGACGCCCGCCAGATCCACATGCTGCTGGTGCGCCGCGACCCGCTTGCGGGCCAGCGTGAACGCGAGTCGCAGCACGTGCAGACCTGAGCCGGCGGCTCGGGCCGATGCACGGCCCGAGCGCCCGCGCGCTGTTATTGCAGGCGCATGTTGTCTACGCGTTTTCCTACTGATTTACCCTTTCAACTTCCGACGCCGACCGCGCAACAATGGCCGACCCGATCACTTCCGACTCGCACCGCGGCGTGAGCGCTGCCGCCCCCGCTCCCACCGACGACGTCACGCGCAGCCGCGCGCTGCCGCGCTGGCACTACCTCGTCGCACTGGCCGCGGGCGCGGCCAATACGCTGTCGTTCGCGCCGACGCCGCATGGCGGCTGGCTGCAACTCGCGATCTTCGTGTTCTTCTTCGCGTGGCTCACGCGCAGCACCGGCTGGAAAAGCGCCGCGCTGACGGGCGGCGCGTTCGGCTTCGGCAACTTCGTGAGCGGGGTCTGGTGGCTGTATGTGAGCATGCACTACTACGGCGGCATGCCGGCGCCACTCGCGGGCACGGCGCTCGTGCTGTTCTCGCTGTATCTCGCCCTCTATCCGGCGCTCGCCGCGGGGATATGGTCGTTCTGCGCGGGCCACGCGCGCAACGGCGCGGCCGACGAGCGCGCGCCATTCTCGCCGACCTGGCACGGTGCACTCGCTTTTGCCAGCGCGTGGGCGATCGGCGAATGGCTGCGCGGCACGGTGTTCACCGGCTTTCCGTGGCTCGCCACCGGTTATGCGCAAGTCGACGGTCCGTTGGCGGGGTTTGCACCGGTGGTCGGCGTGTATGGCGTCGGCTGGATGGTCGCGCTGACGGCCGCATTGATTGTGCAGGCGTTGCTTGCGCTGCTGCCGTCGTGGCGCCCCGGGTCTGCCAATGAATCGCGCGAGCCGGATGCCGCCGCCGCTGGTGACGTCGACAGCCGCGCCGCGCGAGGCCGCGGCACGCGCGTCGCCGCCATCGCGGTGCCAGCCTGCGTCGCCCTCGCGCTGCTCGTGGTCGGCCTGCTGCTGCCGCTCGTGCAGTGGACGACACCCGCCAACGCGCCGCTGACGGTGCGGCTACTGCAAGGCAACGTGAAGCAGGAGATGAAATTCGAGGAAGCTGGCTTGCGCGCGGCGGTCGATGAGTATCTACAGATGATCACGTCGAAGCCGGCAGATCTGATCGTCACGCCGGAAACCGCGATTCCAGTGCTCGCGCAGCAGCTTCCGCCGAACTTCGCAGCCGCGATCCGCCAGTTCTCGGATTCGACCGGCAGCGCGCTGCTGTTCGGCGCGATCGGCGGCACCATCACGCCGGATGGCCGGGTGGTCGACTACACCAACAGTCTGTTCGGCGTGACGCCCGGCTCGCACGAGATTTATCGCTACGACAAGCACCATCTGGTGCCGTTCGGCGAATTCGTGCCGTGGGGCTTCCGCTGGTTCGTGAACCTGATGAACATTCCGCTCGGCGATTTCTTCCGCGGCCCGCCGGTGCAAAAGCCGTTCATGGTGCATAACCAGCCGGTCGCGGTGAACATCTGCTACGAGGACATCTTCGGCGAGGAAATCGCGCGAATGCTGCGCGAGAACGCGACGCCCGCCGGCGTGCTGATCAACTCGACCAACCTGGCCTGGTTCGGCGACACCATCGCGCTCGACCAGCATCTGCAGATCGCGCGCATGCGCTCGCTCGAAACCGGCCGGCCGATGCTGCGCGCAACCAACACCGGCATGACGGCCGCGATCGACGCGAACGGCCGCGTGATCGGGCGCCTGACGCCATACACGGTCGGCTCGCTCGACGTCAACGTGCAAGGCACCGCCGGCAACACGCCTTACGTGATGAGCGGCAACAACACGGTGCTCGCGGTGTCGGTGCTGCTGCTCGCGATCGGTTTCGCGTTCGGACCGGGGATCGCGCGGCGACGCAACGGCAAGCGGTAACGCCGGCCCCGACGTCAAACGAACACCACCCGCATAAAAAAATGCGCCTGACATGCAGGCGCATTTTTTTATGCTCATTCGAGCTTCATCAATCCTTCGGCGCGGTATCGATGAACGACTGCCGCTGCGACAGCTTCTGGAAGTGCTTGTCCAGGTTCGGATGCGATTCGCGCCAGTTCAGTTCCGGCATACGGAAGTCCAGATAGCCGAGCGCACAGCCCATCGCGATGTCGGCCAGCGTGTAGTGAGTGCTCGCGCACCACGGCTTGCTGCCGAGTCCCTGCGACATCGCGATCAGCGCTTCGTCGATCTTGCGCTGCTGCCGCGCGACCCACGCGTCCACGCGCTGTTCGGGCGCGCGCTGCGTGCTTTCGAGGCGGATCAGCACGGCCGCGTCGAGCACGCCGTCGGCTAGCGCCTCCCAGCAGCGCACTTCGATGCGCTCGCGCCCCGACGGCGGAATCAGCTTGCCCACCGGCGACAGCGTATCGACGTATTCGCAGATCACCCGCGAATCGAACACGGCCTCGCCGTCTTCCATCACTAGGCACGGCACCTTGCCGAGCGGGTTGAAGGTGTGAATCCGGGTATCCGGCGCCCAGACGTTCTCGGGCACCAGTTCGTAGTCGATCTTCTTGTCGGCGAGCACGATGCGCGCTTTACGCACGTACGGGCTGCCGAGCGAACCGATGAGTTTCATCATGACCTTCTGCCTTTTTCTGAATCCGGCGAAAGTATAAGTGGTCTAAGCCTTTCGCGAACGTGCTGGCGGCATCTTCGCGAACTGCCCGCCGAGCCGCTGTAGACGGATTGCAACATGACGGCGACCGCCGCGCCGTCGGAATCCGCACAAAGCGAGTCGATGTCGCGCGCGGAGAATGGGGCCAGGAGACACGCGGCGCTACAATCGCACGATGAACCAGCCGACCGAACCCACCATCGCCATCGACGTCTACCGCACGCGCCGCGAGCGCGTTCTCGCCGCGCTGCGCGCCGCGGGCGGCGGCGTCGCCATCGTCCCGACCGCGCCGGAAGCGCTGCGCAACCGCGATACTGACTATCCGTACCGCCACGACAGCTACTTCTATTATCTGACCGGCTTCACCGAGCCCGAAGCGCTGCTGGTACTCGACGCCAGCGCCGCGCCCGGCGCGCCCGCGTCGGTGCTGTTCTGCCGCGAGAAAAACGTCGAGCGCGAGACGTGGGAAGGCTTCCGCTTCGGCCCCGACGGTGCGCGCGAAGCATTCGGGCTCGACGCCGCGTTCCCGATCGGCGAACTCGACACGCAGCTGCCGCGCATCATCGCCGACAAGCCGGCGCTGCACTACGCGTTCGGCAGCTCGGCACATCTGGACGAGCAGGTGCGCGGCTGGCTCGACGCGGTGCGCGCGCAAAGCCGCAGCGGCACCGTCGCACCCACGGCCGCGCGCGACCTGCTGCCGTTGCTCGACGAGATGCGGCTCGTCAAGGACGACCACGAGCTCGCGATCATGCGCCGCGCCGGGCAGATTTCGGCGGCCGCGCATCGTCGCGCGATGGCGGTGTGCCGCCCCGGCGTCCGCGAGTACGAACTCGAGGCCGAACTGCTCTATACGTTCCGCAAGTTCGGCGCGCAGGCGCCGGCCTATACGTCGATCGTCGCGGCCGGCGCGAACGCGTGCGTGCTGCACTACCCCGCCGGCAACGCAATCGCGCGCGACGGCGACCTGATCCTGATCGACGCGGCCTGCGAACTCGACGGCTATGCGTCCGACATCACGCGCACGTTCCCGGCGAGCGGCCGTTTCACGCCCGCGCAGCGCGAGCTGTACGACATCGTGCTGGCCGCGCAGCAGGCCGCCGTCGATGCGACGCGCGCCGGCGCGAGCTTCGACGATCCGCACCAGGCCGCGCTGCGCGTGCTGTCGCAGGGGCTGCTGGACACCGGCATCGTGCCGCGCGCGAAGTTCGCGTCGGTCGACGACGTGATCGCCGAGCGTGCCTACGCGCCGTTCTACATGCACCGCACCGGCCACTGGCTCGGCATGGACGTGCACGACTGCGGCGACTACCGCGAGCGCGGCGCGCCGCGCGACGAAGCGGGCGCGCTACCGTGGCGCACGCTGCGCGCGTCGATGACGCTGACGATCGAGCCGGGCTTGTATGTGCGCCCGGCCGAGGGTGTGCCCGAGCGCTACTGGAACATCGGCATCCGCATCGAGGACGACGCGATCGTCACGCCGACCGGCTGTGAGCTGATTACGCGCGACGTGCCGGTCGCCGCCGACGAGATCGAGGCGCTGATGCAGGAAGCGCGAGCGGTTCATCAACAGAGGACCTGATCGGCGATGAACGAAGCATCTCCATCGGCGGTGATCCTGAGGCCCGCCTCCCACCAGCAGGGGTTCGATTTCGATGTGACGATCGTCGGCGCCGGGCCGGTCGGCCTCGCGCTCGCCGGCTGGCTCGCGCGCCGCAGCGTGACGCGCGAGATGAAGATCGCGCTCGTCGACGCGCGCGAGCCGGAAGATTCGATCGCCGATCCGCGCGCGATCGCGGTCTCGCACGGCAGCCGGATGATCCTCGAGCCGCTGCGCTGGCCGGCCGACGCCACCGCGATCGAGCGCATCCACGTGTCGCAGCGCGGTCATTTCGGCCGCACGCTGATCGATCATCACGAGCACGGCCTGCCCGCGCTCGGCTACGTGCTGCGTTACGGCTCGATCGTGCATGGCCTCGCCGACGCCGTGCACGCGACGCCGGTCCACTGGTTCCGCTCGACGTCGGCCGGTGCGCCGGTTCAGGAGCTCGACGGCGTCACGCTGCCGATCGAAACCGCGGGCGTCGCGCGCCAGTTGCGCACGCGGATTCTGGTGAACGCCGAGGGCGGCCTGTTCGGCGACCAGAAGCACGCGAAAAACCCGAGCCGCGCGACGGACGAAGCCGCCGGCGCACGCAGCATCGGTAAAAACGCCGCCGCCTCGCGCGACTACGGCCAGACCGCGCTGGTCGGCACGGTCACCGTGTCCGCACCGCAGCCGCACGTCGCATGGGAGCGCTTCACGTCGCAAGGCCCGATCGCGCTGCTGCCGATGGGCGGCGTGCGCGGCGCCGACTACGCGCTCGTCTGGTGCTGCGCGCCCGACGAAGCCGCGCGCCGCGCGCAGCTCTCCGACGAAGCGTTCCTGCGCGAACTCGATGCCGCGTTCGGCGACCGCATGGGCCGCTTTACGCACATCAAGGGCCGGGCGTCGTTTCCGCTCGGTCTCAACACGATCGACACGCTCGTGAACGGCCACATCGTGGCGATCGGCAATGCGGCGCAGACCTTGCATCCGGTGGCGGGCCAAGGCCTCAACCTGGGTCTGCGAGACGCGCACGCGCTCGCCGATGCGCTGTCGGTCGAGGGCCCGACACCGCTCGCGCTCGCCACTTTCGCGCAGCGCCGCACGCTCGACCGGCGCCTGACGATCGGCTCGACCGACACGCTCGCGCGCCTGTTCACCATCGACTTCGCGCCGCTCGCGGTACTGCGCGGCCTCGCGCTGACCGCGCTCGAATTCGTCCCGCCGGTGAAAACCGCGCTTGCCCGCCAGATGATGTTCGGCCAGCGCCGCTAGGGGCGCAAAACGCCGCGCGGCTCTATGAGCCGCGCGACTTTCATAGAAGATTTAACAAGTTACGAGACCTGGTTCGCGAGTCCCGGCAACCCGTTAACGCTAAAATGGTGGTTTTCCCTCGCATTTCGCGCTGCGCCGGCCGTCACGATTGTCAAATCCTGAGCCGACGTCGGCGCACGCTCACGTCATGCCCACTCTTGGCCCCCACAATCTGCGCAACAACCTGTTCGTCGCCCCGATGGCCGGCGTGACCGACCGGCCGTTCCGCCAGCTCTGCAAACGGCTCGGCGCGGGCTACGCGGTGTCGGAAATGGTCGCGTCGAACGCGCAGTTGTGGAAAAGCGAAAAGACCATGCGCCGCGCCAATCACGAAGGCGAGGTCGAACCGATCGCGGTGCAGATCGCTGGCGCCGACCCGGACATGATGGCCGAGGCCGCCCGCTACAACGTCGCGAACGGCGCACAGATCATCGACATCAACATGGGCTGCCCGGCCAAGAAGGTTTGCAACGTGGCGGCCGGCTCGGCGCTGCTGCAGAACGAACCGCTCGTGCAGCGCATCGTCGAGGCCGTCGTGAACGCGGTTGGCGTCGGGCCCGACGCGGTACCCGTCACGCTGAAAATCCGCACCGGCTGGAATCGCGAGAACAAAAACGCGCTGAACGTCGCGCGTCTCGCGCAAGCAGCGGGCATTTCGATGCTGACCGTGCACGGCCGCACGCGCGCCGACCTGTACCACGGCGACGCCGAGTACGAAACCATCGCCGCCGTCAAAGCGGCGGTCAACATTCCGGTCGTCGCGAACGGCGACATCACGTCGCCGCAAAAGGCGCGCGAGGTGCTCGCCGCGACCGGCGCGGACGCGATCATGATCGGCCGGGCCGCGCAGGGCCGTCCGTGGCTGTTTCGCGAGATCGAGCATTTCCTGCAGACGGGCGAGCTTCTGCCGCCGCCGCGCATCGACGAAATCCAGCAGGTGATGAACGAGCATCTCGAAGATCACTACGCTTTTTACGGGGAATTTACCGGTGTTCGCACTGCGCGCAAGCACATCGGCTGGTACACTCGCGGCCTTTCCGGCGCCAACCTGTTCCGGCATCGCATGAATACGCTGGACACCACGCGCGAACAACTCCTCGCCGTCAACGAGTACTTTGACGCGCAAAAGGCGATCTCAGACCGCCTCGTCTACGTCGACGAAGCGCCCGGCAACCCCGGGCTCGACAGCCAGGGCGAGGACAACACCGACCGACTAGCAGCATGAGCAAGAACAACATCGAACAATCTGTCCGCGACAGCCTGGATGTGTATTTCCAGGATCTCGACGGCTCCAATCCGCACGACGTCTACGACATGGTCATTTCATGCGTGGAAAAACCCTTGCTCGAAGTGGTGCTCGAGCAGGCCAACGGTAACCAGTCGCTGGCCGCCGAGTATCTCGGCATCAACCGCAATACGCTGCGCAAGAAGCTGCAACAACACGGTTTGCTGTAGCGCGTTGTAGTTTCTCGCGCCCTGCCACGTTTCCCCTTCGGCTTTTCGTCTTCATCATGATCAAGCAAGCGCTCATCTCCGTTTCCGACAAGTCCGGCATCGTCGACTTCGCCAAATCGCTGTCGGACCTCGGCATCAAGATCCTGTCGACCGGCGGCACCGCGAAACTGCTCGCGGACGCGGGCCTGTCCGTCACCGAAGTCGCCGACTACACGGGCTTCCCGGAAATGCTCGACGGGCGCGTGAAAACGCTGCATCCGAAGGTGCACGGCGGCATCCTCGCGCGCCGTGATCTGCCCGAACACATGGCCGCGCTCGAGAAGCACGACATCCCGACCATCGACCTGCTGGTCGTGAACCTGTACCCGTTCGTGCAGACGGTTTCGAAGGAAGAGTGCTCGCTCGAAGACGCGATCGAGAACATCGACATCGGCGGCCCGACGATGCTGCGCTCGGCCGCGAAGAATCATCGTGACGTGACGGTGGTGGTCGACCCGGCCGACTACGCGGTCGTGCTCGACGAAATGCGCGCGAACGGCAACGCGGTGTCGTACAAGACGAACTTCCGTCTCGCGACCAAGGTGTACGCGCATACCGCGCAGTACGACGGCGCGATCACGAACTATCTGACGAGCCTGACCGACGAGTTGCAGCACTCGTCGCGCAACGAGTACCCGGCCACCTTCAACATGGCGTTCAACAAGGTGCAGGACCTGCGCTACGGCGAAAACCCGCACCAGAGCGCGGCGTTCTACCGCGACCTGACCGTGCCGGACGGCGCGCTCGCGAACTACAACCAGTTGCAGGGCAAGGAACTGTCGTACAACAACATCGCCGACTCCGACGCGGCGTGGGAATGCGTGAAGACCTTCGACGTGCCGGCCTGCGTGATCGTCAAGCACGCGAATCCGTGCGGCGTCGCGGTGGGCGCGAACGCGCACGAAGCGTACTCGAAGGCGTTCCAGACCGACCCGACCTCGGCGTTCGGCGGCATCATCGCGTTCAACCGTGAAGTCGACGAAGCGGCCGCGCAAGCCGTCGCGAAGCAGTTCGTCGAAGTGCTGATCGCGCCGTCGTTCAGCGCCGAAGCGCGCCAGGTGTTCGCGGCGAAGCAGAACGTGCGTCTGCTCGAAATCGCGCTGGGCGAAGGCCATAACACGTTCGATCTGAAGCGCGTCGGTGGCGGCCTGCTGGTGCAGTCGCTCGACTCGAGGAACGTGCAGCCGCGCGAGCTGCGCGTCGTCACCAAGCGTCATCCGACGCCGAAGGAAATGGACGATCTGCTGTTCGCATGGCGTGTCGCGAAGTACGTGAAGTCGAACGCGATCGTGTTCTGCGCGAACGGCATGACGCTCGGCGTCGGCGCCGGTCAGATGAGCCGCGTGGACTCGGCGCGTATCGCCAGCATCAAGGCGCAGAACGCCGGCCTGACGCTGGCCGGTTCGGCGGTCGCATCGGACGCGTTCTTCCCGTTCCGCGACGGTCTCGACGTCGTGGTCGCGGCAGGCGCGACCTGCGTGATCCAGCCGGGCGGCTCGGTGCGCGACGACGAAGTGGTCATGGCCGCCGACGAGCACAACATCGCGATGGTGCTGACGGGCGTGCGTCACTTCCGTCATTGATCGGCTGAAGGTCGCTAGCTGAAAAAAGGCCCGGCGGGTTGTCCCACCGGGCCTTTTGTCTTGCAGCGACGCGTTCAATCGTCCGGTTCTTTGCGGGCGTAACCGTCCCGAACCTGCTCATGCTGGCTGATGTACGTGCCCAAACCCTGGCCTCGCCGCGCGAGACGCTTAAGTACCGTGAGATGCTCGGCGCCGACACTTGCCTCTGTGTACCAATACACGGTGCCCGGCCGAAAGCGCACCTTGATGAAATCGTCGCCGATTTCATAGGCGTCGACGCCCGAGTCGCGGCTGAGATTGCGGTAGCGCTCCATTCCAGATCGCCCTCCTCGTGCAAAGCCTTTAGCAGCTTTTATTCCGCTAAGCGTGCTGCCAGCGGTCCGCCGCACGCCGCGTTCGTTGTAGTATCGCAGGCACCTGGTTTTTATCGCTTGTGCGGCACTTCATGAGAATTCTCGGCATCGACCCCGGCCTGCGCGTGACCGGCTTCGGCGTGATCGAACAACACGGCCACACACTGAGCTATATCGCGAGCGGCGTGATCCGCACCGCCGACGCGGATCTGCCGTCGCGCCTCGGCACCATCTTCGCGGGCATCTCGACGCTGATTCGCGAGCACGCGCCGGATCAAGCGGCGATCGAAAAAGTCTTCGTCAACGTCAATCCGCAGTCGACGCTGCTGCTCGGCCAGGCCCGCGGCGCCGCGATCTGCGGGCTCGTCGCGGGCGGCGTGCCGGTCGCCGAATACACCGCGCTGCAGCTTAAGCAGTCGGTGGTCGGCTATGGCCGGGCGACCAAGGAGCAGATGCAGCAGATGGTCGTGCGGCTCTTGAGCCTGTCGGGCGTGCCCGGCACCGACGCCGCCGACGCGCTCGGCATGGCCATCTGCCACGCGCACGGTGGCTCGACGCTGAGCACGCTCGGCGGCATTGCCCCGGCGCTCGCGAAGAAGGGTCTGCGAGTGCGGCGCGGGCGTCTGGTCGGCTAGCGCGACGCGGATACGCGATGACGTTCGCGCCGCCGATCCGCTGCGCTACACTCGCGCATTCCCACCCGACTCTGAAAACTAATCCGCCATGATCGGTCGCATCGCCGGCGTTCTGCTGGAAAAAAACCCGCCGCATCTGCTCGTCGACTGCAACGGCGTCGGCTATGAAGTGGACGTGCCGATGAGCACGTTCTACAACCTGCCGTCGACCGGCGAGCGCATCGTGCTGCTCACGCAGATGATCGTGCGCGAGGACGCGCATCTGCTATACGGCTTCGGCACCGCGCAGGAACGCGCGACCTTCCGCGAGCTGCTGAAGATTTCCGGCATCGGCGCGCGCATGGCGCTCGCGGTGCTGTCCGGCATGAGCGTCGCGGAGCTCGCACAGACCGTCACGATGCAGGACGCCGCGCGCCTCACGCGTGTGCCGGGCATCGGCAAGAAGACCGCCGAGCGGCTGCTGCTCGAACTGAAGGGCAAGCTCGGCGCCGACCTGGGTGCAATGGCGGGCGCCGCGTCGCCATCCGATCACGCGTCGGACATCCTCAATGCGCTGCTCGCGCTCGGCTACTCGGAAAAAGAAGCGCTCGCGGCGATCAAGAACGTGCCGGCCGGCACGGGCGTGTCCGAGGGCATCAAGCTCGCGCTGAAGGCGCTGTCGAAGGGCTGATGCGCGATCCGCGCGCGGTACAATGGACAGATGATCGAAACCGACAAACTCGCCGCCGAGCGCATCATCGCGGCCACGCCCGTGTCGCCGAACGAAGAAGCGTTCGAACGCGCGCTGCGCCCGCGTCAGCTCGACGAATATGTCGGGCAGGAGAAAGTCCGCGGCCAGCTCGAAATCTTCATCGAGGCCGCGAAGCGCCGTTCCGAATCGCTCGACCACGTGTTGCTATTCGGTCCGCCGGGCCTCGGCAAGACCACGCTCGCGCACATCATCGCGCGCGAGATGGGCGTCAATCTGCGGCAAACGTCGGGGCCGGTGCTCGAACGCGCCGGCGACCTCGCCGCGCTGCTCACCAATCTCGAAGCCAACGACGTGTTGTTCATCGACGAAATCCACCGGCTCTCGCCGGTCGTCGAGGAAATCCTCTATCCGGCGCTCGAGGATTATCAGATCGACATCATGATCGGCGAAGGACCGGCCGCGCGCAGCGTGAAGCTCGATCTGCAGCCGTTCACGCTGGTCGGCGCGACCACGCGCGCGGGCATGCTGACCAATCCGCTGCGCGACCGCTTCGGCATCGTCGCGCGACTCGAGTTCTACAACGCCGAGGAGCTTGCGCGCATCGTCACGCGTTCGGCCGCGCTGCTCGGTGCGCAGATCCATCCGGACGGTGCATTTGAAATCGCCCGTCGCGCGCGCGGCACGCCGCGTATCGCGAACCGCCTGCTGCGGCGCGTGCGCGACTTCGCCGAAGTAAAGGCCGACGGCAACATCACCGCGCAGGTGGCCGACGCCGCGCTCAGCATGCTCGACGTCGACGCGGTCGGCTTCGACCTGATGGACCGCAAGCTCCTCGAAGCGATCCTGTACAAGTTCGACGGCGGCCCGGTCGGTGTCGACAATCTCGCGGCGGCAATCGGTGAGGAGCGCGACACGATCGAAGACGTGCTCGAGCCGTATCTGATCCAGCAGGGCTTCCTGCAGCGCACGCCGCGCGGCCGCGTCGCCACGCTGCTCACGTATAGGCACTTCGGGCTGGCCGCGCCGGATTCGTCGAGCGCGCTGCCGGGTCTGTGGAATTCAACGAACTGAGTCACACGACGAGGTCGACCAGGATGTCCGATCAGACCGAGCAACCCGGCCCTTCCAACCGTTCACCCGTCAATCCCGCCGGCGACCCGTCCGGTAATTTCGCGGCGCGCCTCACCCACCGCCTGCGTTCGAAGCTCGCCGCCGGCGTCACGCATCTGACGACCGGTAGCGGACCGGTGCTCGACTACTCATCGCCGCCGGGCGATCCTGGCCTGTTCGGGCCGAACTCCGTGTGCTGGAAAGTCCACGCCGACTTCACGTCGATGATGGCGGGCGGCATCAGCGCGCTGCTGCTGCAAGCGCTGCATCCGCTCGCGCTCGCGGGCGTCTGGGACCACTCGAGTTTTCGCACCGACATCCTGGGCCGGCTGCGTCGCACGGCGACGTTCATCGCCGGAACGACATACGGCAGCAAGAGCGATGCGCTCGCGTTGATCGAGCGCGTGAAGCGCATTCATCTCGACGTGACCGGCGTCGCACCGGACGGCCAGTCGTATCGCGCGAGCGAGCCCGCGCTGCTGACGTGGGTGCACGTCGCGGAAGTGTCGAGCTTCATGACCGCGCATTTGCGCTATGTGAATCCGGTGCTGTCCGTCACCGCGCAGGATCAATACTTCGCGGAAACCGCGCGCATCGCGGAAATGCTCGGCGCCGTCGATATTCCGCGCTCGCGCGCCGAGATCGAGGCCTACCTGCTTGCGATGCGGCCCGCCCTCGTCGCCAGCGAGCGCACGCGCGAAGTCGTCAGGATTCTGATGAACGCGCCCGCACCGAGCTTCGCGATGCGGCCCGCCGGCACGCTGATGCTCAACGCGGGGGTCGATCTGTTGCCCGACTGGGCGCAGACGATGCTCGACCTGAATCGCTACGCGGTGCTGCGTCGAACCTTCGCACGGCCTGGCGTGCGGGTCGTCGCGCCAGTAATCCGCTGGGCGCTGGTCAATGGCGTATCGAAGCGGGCGCGGCGGCGCGCGGCGGCGGCGCGGCGGCAGGATTGATCGCGCCGCGCGAGCCGGGCCATTCTCGGCTTCGGCTTACCGCTTCGACTCCGGTCCCTTCCTGAAACCATCGTCGTCGGCGCTGCCGGCTTCGAGATGCGATACGTCCGCCCACGTCACGATTGTCGCGCGATCGTTCCCGTAATCCACGACGTTCAGGCTGGTGTTCAGCAGCGGGTAATTGCGCGGTGCGTCGAGCGGCATACTGGTTGCAAAGCGGTGCACACAGTCGAGCACGCCGCCATGCGTGACACACACGATGCGCCCACCCGGATGCGCGGCGACGAGCGGTTCGATCGCATGCATGATGCGGTGGTAGAACACGCGTTGCGACTCGCCCTCGGGCGGCGCGAAGCCGGGATCGCGGGTTTGCCACTGCGCGTATTCGTCAGGGAAACGTAGCGCGATCTCGTCGCTGTCATGGCCCTGGAACGCGCCGTACGAGCGCTCGCGCAAGTTCTCACGCGATTGCAGCGGCAAGCCGAGCGCCTCGCCGATCGGCTGCGCGGTCTGCTGCGCGCGCTGCAGGTCGCTCGAGTAGATCGCGTCGAGCCGCGCGCCCTGCTTCGCCTCGGCGGCTAGACGCTGCGCGAGACGTTGCGCCTGCGCGATGCCGGTCGTCGCGAGCGGAATGTCGATGTGGCCTTGAATCCGCTTGATGCGGTTCCAGTCGGTCTCGCCGTGCCGGATGAACAGGATCTGCGTCGTCATGAGAGAGGGGTGCGGTTCGCGGTTGTGTCCAGCGGCTATTGTCGCAAAAAGCGGCGGCGCGGCTCGCATGCCGCGACCGCAGCTCGCACCGTTCGCTCTCTTTTATGCGTTGGTCTGCAACCAGAACGTGACCGGTCCGTCGTTGACGAGCGACACCTGCATGTCCGCGCCGAACTCGCCGGTCTCGACGATCGGATGCTTCGCGCGCGCGGCCGCGACGAAATAGTCGAACAGGCGCTTGCCCTCGTCGGGCGGCGCGGCCGGTGTGAAGCTCGGACGAAGGCCGCTGTTGGTATCGGCTGCGAGCGTGAACTGCGACACCAGCAGCAGGCCGCCCGCGCGTCCTGCGCCGTCGAGATTTTGCACCGACAGGTTCATCTTGCCGGCCGCGTCGCTGAACACGCGGTAGCCGAGCACCTTGGCGAGCAGCTTGTCGGCCACCGCCTCGGTGTCGCCGCGCTCCGCGCAGACGAGCGCGAGCAAGCCGGCGTCGATCGCGCCGGTTACGCGATCGGCGACGCGCACTTCGGCGCGCCGCACACGTTGGATCAGCGCGATCACGCCGTCAGCGTCACGCGTGCGAAGCGGCGCTTGCCGACCTGCACGACGTACTCGCCCGCCTCGACCTTCAGGCCTTTGTCGGACACCGCGGTGCCATCGATCTTCACGCCGCCCTGCTCGATGTTGCGCAGTGCCTCGCTCGTCGACGGCACGAGGTTCGCCTGCTTCAGCAACTGGCCGATCGCAAGCGGTGCGCCCGCGAGCGTGACAGCCGGAATATCGTCGGGCACGCCGCCCTTCGCGCGATGATTGAAGTCCTCGAGCGCGCGCTCGGCATCCGCCTGCGAGTGGAAGCGCGCGACGATTTCCTGGCCGAGCATCACCTTGAAGTCGCGCGGATTACGGCCCGCTTCGGCTTCGCGCTTGAAGCCGGCGATTTCGTCCATCGGACGGAACGACAGCAGCTCGAAGTAACGCCACATCAGCGTGTCGGAGATGCTCATCAGCTTGCCGAACATGTCGGTCGGCTTTTCGCTGATGCCGATGTAGTTGTTCTTCGACTTCGACATCTTCTCGACGCCGTCGAGCCCTTCGAGCAGCGGCATCGTCAGGATGCACTGCTGCTCCTGGCCGTACTGCTTCTGCAGCTCGCGACCGACCAGCAGGTTGAACTTCTGGTCCGTGCCGCCGAGTTCGAGGTCCGCGTTCAGCGCGACCGAGTCGTAGCCCTGCATCAGCGGGTACAGGAACTCGTGGATCGAGATCGGCACGCCGCCCTGGAAGCGCTTCGTGAAGTCCTCGCGCTCGAGAATGCGCGCGACCGTGTAGCGCGACGCGAGCTTGATCATGCCGTCGGCGCCGAGCGGCATCGACCATTCGCTGTTGTAGCGGATCTCGGTCTTGTCGCGATCGAGCACCAGTGCGGCCTGCTCGAAGTAGGTCTTCGCGTTCGACTCGATCTGCTCGCGCGTGAGCGGCGGGCGGGTCGCGTTGCGCCCGGACGGGTCGCCGATCAGCGACGTGAAATCGCCGATCAGAAAAATCACCGTGTGGCCGAGGTCCTGCAGCTGGCGCATCTTGTTCAGCACGACCGTGTGGCCGATGTGGATGTCGGGTGCGGTCGGATCGAGCCCGAGCTTGATGCGCAGCGGCTTGGCCGTCGCCGCGCTGCGCGCGAGCTTTTGCGCGAATTCGTCTTCGATCAGCAGTTCGTCGACGCCGCGCTTGGTCACGGCGAGCGCGTGACGGACTTCGTCGGTGATCGGGAAGGCGGAAGCGGGATTGGGCTGGGTGGACTCGGTGCTCATGCTGGAAACGTGAAGTCGCGAAAAAACAGGATTGTCCCATAGATGCGCGCCGCCGCGCCCACTGACGCGCCCTGCGCGGCCACGCGGCAGGCGATTTCGTTGCCGCTCGCGTCGCTTTCGGCGTTTGCGCCGATAATCTGCTACAACGAATCGCAATGAACATCGACAGGAGCAGCGACGTGGCGCAAGACCCCGCAGACGGCATCTATTTCGGACTGATGTCGGGAACCAGCATGGACGGTGTGGACGGCGTGGCCGTCCGGTTTGCCACGGGGAAACCACCCGAAGTGCTGGCCGAGGCGTTCGTCGGCTTTTCGGCCGGCATCCGCGACGCGCTATTCGCGCTGCAACAGCCGGGGGATAACGAGATCGAGCGCGAGGCGCTCGCCGCCAACGCGCTCGCGACGCGCTATACGGTGTGCTGCCACGATCTGCTGCGCGACAGCCGCGTATCGGCCGACGAGGTCCGCGCGATTGGCGTGCATGGGCAGACCGTGCGGCATCGGCCGGAAAAAGGTTATACGCGGCAGATCAACAACCCGGCGCTGCTCGCGGAGATGTTGCATATCGACGTGGTCGCCGACTTCCGCAGCCGTGACGTCGCGGCGGGCGGCCAGGGCGCGCCGCTCGTGCCCGCTTTTCACGCGACGATTTTCGGCGCGAAGGACGAAACACGCGTCGTCTGCAATCTCGGCGGCATCAGCAACATCACGATCCTGAACGCGACGGGCGGGGTGCGCGGCTTCGACTGCGGCCCGGCGAACGCGCTGCTCGACGCGTGGGCCGAGCGCCATCTCGGCAAGCCATTCGACGAAAACGGTCATTTCGCGGCGAGCGGCCAGGTCGATCGCAAGCTGCTGAACGCGCTACTCGACGAGCCGTTCTTCGCCGAGCAGCCGCCGAAGAGCACCGGCCGCGATCTGTTCAACACCGCATGGCTCGATGCGAAGCTCGAACCGTTCGCCGCGCTCGCACCAGCCGACGTGCAGGCGACGCTCGTCGCGCTGACCGCGGTGACGGTCGCGCGCGAGATCGAGCGGCATGCATCCGACGCGCGGGCTGTGTACGTGTGCGGCGGCGGCGCGCGCAATCCGGAGATCATGAAGGCATTGCAGCAGGCACTCGAAGACAGCGGCGTGAGCGGTGTGCCCGTGCTGACTACCGACGCGCTAGGCGTGCCGCCGAGCCAGGTCGAACCGCTCGCGTTCGCGTGGCTCGCGATGCGCTGCATCGCGCGTCTACCGGGCAGTCTGCCAAGCGTGACGGGGGCGTCCGCGGAGCGGGTGCTGGGCGCGATTTATCCGCGGTGAGGAGAGGTCACAGCGAAGAAGCCCACGCCTTCTCTTGCCGCCGCGCTGCTTTCGCGGCGCGGCGGCAATAAAAAAACGGGGCCGAGGCCCCGTTTTCGCTGTGGCTTGATCAGCCTTTTCGCTCAGACTGAGAACGACGAACCGCAACCGCAGGTCGTGGTCGCGTTCGGGTTCTTGATGACGAACTGCGCGCCGTTGATGTCATCCTTGTAGTCGATCTCTGCGCCGACCAGGTACTGGTAGCTCATCGAGTCGATCAGAAGCTGCACGCCGCTCTTGTTCATCACGGTGTCGTCTTCGTTGATCGCTTCGTCAAACGTGAAGCCGTACTGGAAGCCCGAGCAGCCGCCGCCCTGCACGAACACGCGCAGTTTGAGCTCCGGGTTGCCTTCCTCATCGATCAGTTGCTTGACCTTGTCAGCCGCTGCGTCGGTAAAGACGAAGGGGGCCGGCATCTCGGTCACGGGGGTGTCGGTGACTGCGTTCATTCGAACTCTCCAAAAAGCTTTAGCCGATATTGTAGGGCTGTTCCGGATATCGTGCTGATGCCCACAAAATCAATGGGTTCTTGTTGCAAGGTCGATGCAAGGCGAGCCGTTGCCGCTCGAGCGAACGAGACCTAGTCGCGAACCCCAGTGAACCATAAAAAAAGCCGCCTTCGCACATGGCGTTGGCGGCTTTTTGCTGCAAACCGGCGTGAAGGCCGGTTCGCGCCCGAAACGATTAACGCTTCGAGAACTGCTTGCGGCGACGTGCCTTGTGGAAGCCGACCTTCTTACGTTCGACTTCACGGGCGTCACGGGTAACGAAGCCAGCGTTCGACAGTTGCGGCTTCAGCGTTGCGTCGTAGTCCATCAGAGCGCGGGTGATGCCGTGGCGAACCGCACCGGCTTGACCCGTTTCACCGCCACCGGTCACGTTGACCTTGATGTCGAACGTGGTGCCGTGGTTCGTGAGTTCCAGCGGCTGACGCACGATCATCAGCGACGTTTCGCGGGAGAAGTAGTCGGCGATGGGCTTGCCGTTCACAACGATGTCGCCCTTGCCTGCCTTGATGAACACGCGAGCGACGGCGCTCTTGCGGCGGCCCGTGCCGTAATTCCAGTTACCGATCATGTGGGCTCCCCTTAGATCTCGAGCGCCTTCGGCTGTTGTGCCGAATGCGGATGCGTTGCGTCAGCGTAGACCTTCAGCTTCTTGATCATCGCGTAGCCGAGCGGGCCCTTCGGCAGCATGCCCTTGACCGCCTTCTCGAGCGCGCGGCCCGGGAAGCGTTCCTGCATCTTGCCGAACGTCGTTTCATAGATACCGCCCGGGTAGCCCGAGTGACGGTAGTACTTCTTGTCGGTAACCTTGTTGCCCGTGACCTTCAGCTTGCCTGCGTTGATAACGATGATGAAATCACCGGTGTCGACGTGGGGAGTGAATTCAGGCTTGTGCTTGCCGCGAAGACGGTGTGCCACTTCGCTGGCGACACGCCCGAGAACCTTATCCGTCGCGTCAATCACGTACCATTCGCGCGTCACCTCATGGGCTTTTGCGGAAAACGTCTTCATGATCGATCCAAAAAAATTGCTGCGCCCAGTGTGTTCTTTCCTGCTTGTAGTGTGCGCATCGAGGCGCGTGCAGGCTCTCCCTGGTTCTTCTTCCGCGGGCGCGGATGCGGAAAAGCCCTGAATTATAAAGGAATTTGTAGCCGCAAGTCAAAAGGCGCGATGCGCTCGCCATGGGCGGTCCGAAATCGGGGCAAAACGACGGACAACGGCCGGCGAAAAAAAACCCGAACAAGTGGTTCGGGTTTAATCCACCAAAGGAGGAGGTGGAGGAGACAGCGGAGGTTGCAGAACTGCTGCAACGATGAGTGGATTATAAGAGTCGCCCTTGTGCAACGCAAGAATATTTGCATTGCGAAACGCGCTTTCATAATGCGATAGATTCGGCGCACTGAGAAGGTTTTGCAAAATCCCTTATGGATCAAGCACCAAGGGCAAAACAATTCAAACGGCATCAGACATCCGCTAGAGTAAAACCCCTAAAGCGAGCACGGAATGAGGGAATCGTCCGTCCATTCCGCGCTGCAGCAAGAAAGCAATCAGTGTGCATGGATAGCGGATGCGGTCGGCCTGAGCTAATTGTCAGACACCGGGCTACAATGCCGTCTCGACAAAGCGATGCGCGGTGGGAGTGACAGCATGGAATGCAAAGTAAGCTGGATGGGACAGGACGGGATGGCGTTCGCGGCCGAGACGGGCAGCGGCCATCTGATCGCGATGGACGGCGCACCCGAGGGTGGCGGACGCAACCTCGCACCGCGTCCGATGGAAATGGTGCTGCTCGGCACCGGCGGCTGTACCGCCTACGACGTCGTGATGATCCTGAAGAAGAGCCGCCAGGAGATCGCCGGCTGCTCGGTGACGCTGAAGGCCGAGCGCGCAAGCGAAGATCCGAAAGTGTTCACGAAGATCCACTTCCACTTCACGGTGACGGGCAAGAATCTGAACCCGGCGACCGTCGAGCGCGCGATCAATCTGTCGCACGACAAATACTGCTCGGCGTCGATCATGATCGCGAAGACCGCCGAACTCACGCATTCGTTCGACATCGTGGCGCTCTGAGCGCGATAGGGGCAGCGGCCACGGGCCGCCATCCGCGCCCCAAATGAAAAAGCCGGCGTCCCAACGGACGCCGGCTTTTCTTATTCAGCGGCAAAGCAGGCCGATAAGCCGGATTCTGTGCACGCCCCACGTCCGGAGACGCGACGCGCGTGGCAGCCATTCCTCTAGGCGCGCCATTACTGACGCGCTCAAGCTTCCTACCCGCAGACGAGACGGGGGCCCCGTCCTGCATCGCGAAGATGCGCGCCTGCCTACTTGGAATTGCTCCGGGTGGAGGTTACCGTGCCGGTCTGCCTTGCGACAGCCGCGGTGCGCTCTTACCGCACCGTTTCACCCTTACCTGATCCCGGCTTGCGCCGGGCCATCGGCGGTTTGCTTTCTGTTGCCCTGTTCCGCGTGTCGCCACGGATGGCCGTTAGCCATCACCCTGCCCTGTGGAGTCCGGACTTTCCTCGCCCTCGTTGGCCGAAGCCGCCGAGGCCGCGACTGCCTGGCCTGCTTTGCTGGCGCGGATTTTAACACCGAACGCAAAAGCGCCTAACGCTTGCGCCGCCCCGCTCGGAACACGTTCGTGTCGTCATAGAACGCGGGTGATTCGTTCTCGGGCCACCAGCCCGGAATGCCGAGCACCGGCAGCGGTGCGAACAGGCGGCTGGTCAAAGCGTCGGTGCCGAGCAGCGCGGTGCTGACCGCTTCATCGAGCCATGCGTCGCGCGCCAGGGTGTCCCAGTCGAAATATTCGGCCGGAACGTCGACGATCCACGCATGGCCGGTGCAGCCCTTGAACGGCGCGACCAGCTTTTCGAGCAGCGCATGACCGAAGCAACGTACTTCGCAGTCGCGCCCCCATGCGTCGCGCCGTGCGACGAACAGCGTTTGCCAGTCGAAACCACGTAGCGCGGCGCTCAGCGCAGGATCGGCGCAAGCGAACAGCAGCGCGTTTTCGTCGAACAGGGTCAGCATGTCGCGCACGCCGCCACGCGTCGGGCCGACGCCGAGCACGTCGAGTTCCGCCGACTGGCGCGCGTTCAACGCCGCCTTGATGCGCGGAAACGCGAACCACATGGAGCCGTTGAAGAAGTCGTGCAGATTGTGGCGCGTCGGCACGCAACCGGTCGACGCGATATGCCCCTCGTACGCGGCGCCCGGTGGCAGATCGTCCTGCGCGATAAACGCGAGCCGCTGGCCGCGGCCGGTGGTCTGTTGCATCTGGGCCGCGTCGGCATTCATCGCGGCGAGCAGGTCAGCGTGGCCGGTCAGCGCGGCTTGCTGCCAACGCTCGCCGCGTGCGGCGAATTGCGCGAACCACGGCGTCGACCAGTCGATTGCGGCGAAGCCTGCTGGCACAGGCTCGGGTGCCATGCCGCGTACAGCTTGGGCCGCGGCTTCACGCGCTACCGCGGAGCCGGCGTTCGCCGCCACATCAATATTGGCAGCGCGCTGCCCCGCCTCACGCTCGGGCATTTAACACAGCCTCAAACGAGACGCCAGCCGATCGATTCACCGCCGCGCAGCGGCACGACCGGCGTATCGCCAGCCGGCAGTTCGGCCGGCAGCGTCCATTCCTCGCGACGCAGCGTGACCTTCTCCGTATTGCGCGGCAGACGATAGAAGTCCGGCCCGTGAAAGCTCGCGAAGCCTTCGAGCTTGTCGAGCGCGCCGGCCTTGTCGAATGCCTCGGTGTAGAGCTCGAGCGCGTGCAGCGCGGTGTAGCAGCCCGCGCAGCCGCACGCATGCTCCTTCAGCCCCTTCGGATGCGGCGCGCTGTCGGTGCCGAGGAAGAAACGCGGATCGCCCGAGGTCGCCGCCTCGACCAGCGCGACGCGATGCGTCTCGCGCTTGAGCACCGGCAGGCAGTAGTAATGCGGACGAATGCCACCCTGGAAAATCGCATTGCGGTTGTACAGCAGATGGTGCGCGGTGATGGTAGCGCCCAGCAGCTCCGGCGCGACGCCCGCTTCGCGGACGTAGTCTGCCGCGTCCTTCGTCGTGATGTGCTCGAACACGACCTTCAACGCCGGAAACGCGCGGCGCAGCGGCATCATCACGCGATCGATGAAGACCTTCTCGCGGTCGAACAGATCGATGTCCGAATCCGTCACCTCGCCGTGCACGAGTAGCGGCATGCCTACTTCCTGCATCACTTCCAGTGTCTTCGCGCACTTCATCAGATCGGTGACGCCCGCGTCCGAGTTCGTCGTCGCGCCCGCCGGGTACAGCTTCACGCCGTGCACGAAGCCGCTCTCTCGCGCGCTGCGGATTTCGTCGGGCGGCGTGTTGTCGGTCAGGTACAGCGTCATCAGTGGCTCGAATTTCGCGCCCTCGGGGATCGCGGCGATGATGCGCTCGCGATACGCCTTCGCCATCGCGGTCGTCGTGACCGGCGGCTTCAGGTTCGGCATGATGATCGCGCGGCCGAACTGGCGCGCGGTGTCAGGCAGCACGGCCGCGAGCATCGCGCCGTCGCGCACGTGCAGGTGCCAGTCGTCCGGGCGGACCAGCGTGACGGAATCGGGGGAAACGTTGGAAGCAGTCATGGCAGGAATTCGAGACTTCGCGCGCCTCGCTGATCGACCGGTCAAACCGCGTTATAGCGGCCCAAACACGTGTCAATTTTGCTATTTGGCGTCTACGGCTCGGTGATATGCTTGGAAAATCATCATTGTAACGGCTCGCTCCGTTCACAGGCTCACCCGCAACATGTGCCAACTTCTCGGAATGAACTGCGCCGCGCCGACGGACGTTACCTTTTCCTTCACCGGATTTGCGGCGCGCGGCGGCGTCACCGATCACCACGCCGACGGCTGGGGCATCGCCTTCTTTGAAGACAAAGCCTGCCGCCTGTTCATCGATCATCAATCGTCGGCCACCTCGCCGATCGCCGAGATGGTCAAGCGCTACCCGATCAAATCGAAAAACACGATCGCGCACATCCGCAAGGCGACCCAAGGGCACATCCTGCTCGAAAACTGCCACCCATTCATGCGCGAACTGTGGGGGCGTCACTGGATCTTCGCGCATAACGGCGATCTGCAGGGCTACGCGCCGGAGTTGAACGGCGTGTATCAGCCGGTCGGCACGACCGACAGCGAACTCGCGTTTTGCGCGCTGTTGCAGGGTTTACGCAAGGCTTTCCCGGCCACGCAGCAGCCGCCGCTCGACGAGCTGTTCGGCGCGCTCGAGGCGCTCACGCGTGAAATCACGCAATACGGCGTGTTCAATTTCCTGATGTCGAATGGCCAGGCGCTGTTCGCGCATTGCTCGACGCATCTGCATTACCTCGTGCGTCACTGGCCGTTTTCGACCGCGCATCTGGTCGACGCGGACGTATCGATCGATTTCGCCAAATACACGACGCCCGAAGACCGCGTCGCCGTCATCGCGACCAAGCCGCTGACCGACAACGAAGTGTGGACCGCGTTCAAGCCCGGCGATCTGCTGATGTTCCGGCATGGCGAAGTGATCGGCCAGGCCCATATCCCGGTGCCGAACTCGGTGCTCGAAAAGCTGCGCAATCCGGCGCTCGATGCATCCGCATCGGCGACGACGATCGCGGCGTCGAACGGCGCGCAGCCGGTGGGCACGCACGGAGCCACGCATTCGCCCGACAGCGAACCCGATCTCGAAGCCGCGGATGATGCGGCGGCGTTCGAGTCATAAACCGCTGACGTCGCCCTCAGCCAGGCAACAAAAAGCCGCTCCACCGAGCGGCTTTTTTGATCCCCACGCAAGCCTCGGCAACGAGGCCTGCCCGGCGAATCTCAGTGCAGGATCTTTGCGAGAAAGTCCTTCGCGCGATCCGACTTCGGATTCGCGAAGAAGTCTTCCTTGCGGTCGTCTTCGACGATCAAACCCTTGTCCATAAAGATCACGCGATGCGCGACCTTCTTCGCGAAGCCCATTTCGTGCGTCACGCACATCATCGTCATGCCTTCCTGCGCGAGTTCGACCATCACGTCGAGCACTTCGTTGATCATTTCCGGGTCGAGCGCCGAAGTCGGCTCGTCGAACAGCATTGCGATCGGGTCCATGGACAGCGCTCGCGCAATCGCCACGCGCTGCTGCTGACCACCGGACAGCTGCCCCGGATACTTGTCCGCATGCGCGCGCAGACCGACGCGATCGAGCAGCTTCAGGCCCTTCGCGGTCGCCTCGTCGTTCGAGCGGCCGAGCACCTTGACCTGCGCGAGCGTCAGGTTCTGCACGATCGACAGATGCGGGAACAGCTCGAAGTGCTGGAACACCATGCCGACCTTCGAGCGCAGCTTCGACAGATTGGTTTTCTTGTCGGTCAGCGACTGGCCGTTGATGACGATCTCACCCTTCTGGAACGGCTCGAGGCCGTTCACGGTCTTGATCAGCGTGGACTTGCCCGAGCCGGACGGCCCGCACACCACCACCACTTCGCCCTTTTTGACTTCCGTCGTGCAGTCGGTCAGCACCTGGAAATGGCCGTACCACTTCGAAACATTCTTGATAGAGATCATCTTGCGACCTTTTTCTGAAGACTTTTGACGAGGCTCGACGCGATAACGCAGATCACGAAATAAACCGCACCCGCGAACAGTACCATCTCGACATTCGTGCCGTCACGATCGCCAATATTCGTGGCCGTGCGGAAGAAGTCGGCGAGGCTGATCACGTACACGAGCGATGTATCCTGAAACAGCACGATCCCCTGCGTGAGCAGCAGCGGCACCATCGCGCGAAACGCCTGCGGCAGCACGATCAGACGCATTGCCTGCCCATAGGTCATGCCGAGCGCGAACGCGGCGTTGACCTGACCGCGCGGCACCGCTTGAATGCCGGCGCGAATGATCTCCGAATAGTACGCGGCCTCGAACAGCGAGAACGCGACCATCGCCGAGGCGAGCCGGATGTCGATGTCGGCCGACAGACCGAGCACGCTTTGCAGCACCTGCGGCACGATCAGGAAGAACCACAGCAGCACCATCACGAGCGGGATGGAACGGAACAGCGTCACGTAGCCCTGCGCGAACCATGCGAGCGGTTTGACCGACGACAGTCGAAACATCGCGAGAATGGTGCCCCAGATGATGCCGAACACGATCGCGACGAGCGTGATCTTGAACGTGATGATCGCGCCGGTCCACAGCGTCGGCAGCGCGCCCGGAATACCGCTCCAGTCGAAATGATGCATCACTTGCCTCCGATGTAGCCTGGCAGCCGGGACTTCGCTTCGACCCAGCGCATCAGGAGCATCACGATCACGTTGATCAGCATGTACGCGACCGTGACCGCGATGAACGACTCATAAGTTTGCGACGTATAGTCGACCAGCTGGCGCGCCTGCGCCGACAGATCGAGCAGACCGATCGTCGAGGCAACCGCGGAGTTCTTGAAGATGTTCAGAAACTCGGAGGTGAGCGGCGGCACGATGATCCGGTAGGCGACCGGCAGCAGCACGTAGCGATACGTCTGCCATTGCGTGAAGCCCACCGCGAGACCTGCCGCGCGCTGGCCGCGCGGCAACGCGTTGATGCCCGAGCGCACCTGCTCGCACACGCGCGCGGCGGTGAAGAGGCCCAGACACACGATCGACGCCGAGAAGAACTGCGCGCCCGGCGGCAATTGCTTGAACCAGGTGCCGATCGACACGGGCAGCAACTCCGGTATCACCAGATACCAGATGAAGAACTGCACGATCAGTGGAATGTTACGGAAAATCGCGACGTAGACGGTGCCGACGCCCGACGCCCATTTGTTCGGCACCGTGCGCAGCACACCGAACAGCGAGCCGACGATCAGCGCGATCACCCATGCCGACAGCGACACGGTGACCGTCACCCACAGCCCCGAGAGCAGCCAGCCCAGGTAGGTGGTCGGCTCGCCCGTGGAGACGGGACTCAGCAAAATGCCCCAGTTCCAGTGATATGACATGACCAAGACTCCGGCAAAAAGAAACGGAAGAAGCGCGTGGCCCCTTCCGTTCCGTTCAGCGTTTCGAAAGTGTCGAAAAAGCAGCTAGGGTTTAGTCGATTGCCTTGTCGTTCGGGTTCTTGAACAGCGCACGCATGTCGTCGCTCATCGGGAAGTTCAGGTTCAGGCCCTTCGGCGGGATCGGCGATTCGAACCAGCGCTTGTAGATCGTTTCGCCTTCGCTCGACAATTGGACCTTCGCGATCGCGTCGTCGGCGACCTTCTTGAAGTCGGCGTCGTTCTTGCGCAGCATGCAGCCGTATGCCTCACGCGATTGCGGCGTGCCGACGATCACGAAATCGTTCGGGTTGCTCGACTTGGCGCGCTCGCCGGCGAGCAGCGCGTCGTCCATCATGAACGCGGCGGCACGGCCCGTCGACAGCGTCAGGAACGACTCGCCGTGATCCTTCGCGCTGATGATGTTCATGCCCATGTTCTTGTCCTGGTTCATCTTGCGAAGCAGGCGCTCGGACGTGGTGCCGGCGGTCGTCACGACCGTCTTGCCCTTCAGGTCCGGGAAGTCCTTGATGCCCGAATCTTTCTTGGTCATCAGGCGCGTGCCGATCACGAAGATCGTGTTCGTGAAGGCGGCCTGTTGCTGGCGCTCGAGGTTATTCGTGGTGGAGCCGCACTCGATGTCGACCGTGCCGTTCTGCACGAGCGGAATGCGGTTCTGCGACGTGACCGGCACGAGCTTCACCTTCAGGTTCGGCATGTTCAGCTTCTGCTTGACGGCCTCGACGATCTTCGTCGCGTAATCCTGCGAGTAGCCGATCACGTTCTGCTTGTCGTCGTAATAAGAGAACGGGATCGACGACTCCCGATGGCCCAGCGAAATGACGCCCGTATCCTTGATCTTTTTCAGCGTCCCCGAGTCTTGCGCATGCGCGCCAACCGTAAACAATCCGAGAGTGGCGAGCAACAGCGCAGCTTTTTTAACCTTCATCTTGATCTCCTTGGCAAGAACCGGCGCCAGTGTAACAAAGTAATTTTTCTGAAAGTATTCCTATTAACCATGCTGTTGCGCGCACGCCTCGATGGGCCCGCGGCGCGGTCGCACAGCCGTTTCGCGCATACGAGAAGGCGGGCGGCATCGATAGGATGCCGCCCGCCGGTCAAACACGCCGTCTTGTGGACAGCGCTGATGCACAAAATTTCGGCGGTTTCGCCTCCCGGCCCGGATACCGGGCCGCGTCACCGCCGCTTCCAACAAGATAGGACAGGGTCCATCAGGGATACAAGCCGCGCATCTCGCGCGCTTGCAAAATCCGCTTACACGCGACGATGAACGCCGCCGTCCGCACCGACACGTTCTGCTCGCTCGACACCTGCCACACCGCCGCGAACGCTTCGCGCATCACGCGCTCGAGGCGCTCGTTGATCTCGTCTTCGGTCCAGAAGAAGCTCGAAAAGTCCTGCACCCATTCGAAATATGACACTGTCACACCGCCCGCATTCGCGACCACGTCCGGAATCACGAGGATGCCGCGATCGTGCAGGATGTCGTCCGCCGCCGTGGTGGTCGGGCCGTTCGCGCCCTCGACGATGATCCTGGTCTTGATCTTGCCTGCGTTCTTTTCGGTGATCTGGTTTTCCAGCGCCGCCGGAATCAGGATGTCCGATTCGACGGTCCAGAACTCATCAGCGGTGATCGCGTCGGCTTCAGGGAAACCGCCGACGCCGCCCTTCTTCGCGACGTAATCGAGCAACGCGACCGCATCGATCCCGGTGGACTTGTACACCGAGCCGGTGTGGTCCTGCACCGCGACGACCTTCGCGCCCGCTTCCTGGAACAGACGTGCGGCGATGCCGCCGACGTTGCCGAAGCCCTGCACCGCAATACGCGCGCCTTCGATGTCGAAGCCGATCCGGCGAGCCGCTTCGCAGCCCACCACGAACACGCCGCGGCCCGTCGCCTCGCGGCGGCCGAGCGAGCCGCCGAGCGTGATCGGCTTGCCGGTCACGACGCCGGTGGCCGTCTGCCCCTGATTCATCGAGTACGTGTCCATCATCCACGCCATGATCTGCTCGTTCGTGTTCACGTCCGGCGCGGGGATGTCGGTATTCGGTCCGATGATGATGCCGATCTCGCTCGTGTAGCGGCGCGTCACGCGCTCGAGCTCGCCCCGCGACAGCGTGCGCGGATCGACACGGATACCGCCTTTCGCGCCGCCGTACGGCACGTTCACCGCCGCGTTCTTCACCGACATCCACGCGGACAGCGCCATCACTTCGGAGAGCGTAACGTCCTGGTGATAGCGCACGCCGCCCTTGCCCGGACCGCGCGACACGTTGTGCTGCACGCGATAGCCCTCGAAGTGCGCGACCGTGCCGTTGTCGAGTTCGATGGGCACATCAACGACGAGAATGCGCTTCGGGCGCTTCAGGGTTTCCAGCCAGCGGGACAGCGAACCGAGGTACGGCGCGACGCGGTCGACCTGGCGCAAGTAGTTGCCCCAAGGGCCGAGGTCTTCTTTGTTGAGGTAGGAGGGAACGGACTGCAACGTTGAGGCGGCTTGTGCCGATTCTGCGGCTTGTTGCTGGGATGACATGAACGCTCCGGCGTTTGATCGAGTACGGGCATTGTGGAAAAACGCCGTGTTGAAATCCAATGCCGTTTCCTTATCCGGTTATGTCTTTCTTGCATAACGTTCGGAAAGCCGCAAGTTCGTGTCGCCGCGACGCAGGTTCGAGCTCGAGTTTTATGCCGCGTTTCAGGCGGCGCTCCGCCTGAGCTCCTCCGACACCACGTCCCACAACTGACGCACGAGGATCTGGCGCGCGTCGTCGCTTTTCGCGGCGAGCTTGTCGCGGTACAGGCGAATCTCCATGCTGAGCGTCAACTGCCCTTCGGGCGTGCCGCGCATCGCGCGATCGAGGCGGATCAGCCGGCCTTCGGCCACCGCATCTTCGACCGCGCTATGCGGCAGAAACGCGATGCCGTGACCAGCGAGCGCCATCGCCTTGAGCCCCTCGGCCATGTCGGTTTCGTAGAGCCGGTCGAGATACAGGCGCTCCGGCGCGTTTGCAAGAATCACCTCGGTCATGCGCCCGAGGTATGCGTTCGGCGTGTACGACAGATACGGCGCGGGCGCGTCGGCCGAGCCCGGCAGCGTGTGACGCGGACGGCCCGCGCGGGCGGGCGCCGAGAACGGGCTGATCGGCTCGTGGCCGAGCGTCAGCATGTCGTAGCGCGCCGGATCGAGCGCGACCGGGTGGCTCGGATGGTGATAGCCCATCATCAGATCGCAGCCGCCTTCCACCAAGGACAGCGCCGCGTCGTGCACGTTCAGCGCGCGCAGCCGCGTGTGGATCGGGCCCATCTGCGCTTCGATGCGCTGCAGCCAGCGCGGAAAGTAAGTCAGCGACAGCGTGTGCGGGACCGCGAATTCGATCGTCGCCTGCGGCGTCGCCGTATGGCCGCGCAACAGCGCGCGCGCCTCATGGAATTGCGACAGCATCGCGAGCGCCTGCTCGTTGAACACCTGCCCGGCCGCCGTGAGCCGCGTTGGATAAACAGAACGGTCGATCAGTTCCGTGCCGAGCCACGCTTCGAGCGCCTGGATGCGGCGCGAGAAAGCCGGCTGCGTGACGTGGCGCAGTTCGGCCGAGCGGCTGAAACTACGCGTTTCCGCGAGCGAAATGAAGTCTTCGAGCCATTTCAGTTCCATGCGAGTGCGTTTGCCGGCGAGAGGGAAGAAGTCTGCATTCTAGCGGCGCGAGGTGCGGCCGACGCATCCGGACGGGCGCATCGCATCACAGTGGTAAAATCCACGGTTCCCTCCGTTCCCGATCCGCTCGCTGAGCGCTCAGTGCCTTAACCCGCGCCTCAACCTGCGCCTCAACCCGGTCCTCATCATGTCCGACACCCGCCCCGACACCCTGTTCGCGCTGAACGCGCTCTCCCCGCTCGACGGCCGCTATGCCGCCAAAACCGAAGCCCTGCGCGACTGGCTCTCGGAAGCCGCTTTCATGCGCAATCGCGTGACGGTCGAAATCCACTGGCTGATCGCGCTGTCGCGCGCCGGCTTCGCCGAAGTGCCGCGCTTCTCCGACGCATCCGAGCAGTTCCTGCTGCAACTGGCTGAGCGCTTCACCGCGCACGACGCCGCGCGCATCAAGGAAATCGAGCGCGTGACGAACCACGACGTGAAGGCCGTCGAATACTGGCTGAAGGAGTCGGTGAAGGGTCAGGAAGAACTGGAACGCGCGAGCGAGTTCATCCACTTCGCGTGCACGTCCGAAGACATCAACAACACGTCGCACGGTCTGATGCTCGCCGGCGCGCGCGAACACGTGATCCTGCCGGCGCTGCGCTCGGTGCATCAACGCCTCGTCGCGCTCGCGCATGCGCAAGCCGCCCAGCCGATGCTGTCGCGCACGCACGGCCAGCCGGCCAGCCCGACCACGCTCGGCAAAGAAATCGCCAACGTCGCCGCGCGTCTCGCGCGCGCGATCGAGCGCATCGCGAAGGTCGAACTGCTCGGCAAGATGAACGGCGCGGTCGGCAACTTCAACGCGCACCTGTCCGCGTATCCGGAGTTCGACTGGGAAGCGTTCTCGAAGGACGTCGTCGAGAACCGTCTGAAGCTCACGTTCAATCCGTACACGATCCAGATCGAACCGCACGACTACATGGCCGAGCTGTTCGACGCGATCTCGCGCGCGAACACGATCCTGCTGGATCTCGATCGCGACGTGTGGGGCTACATCTCGGTCGGCTACTTCAAACAGCGCACGAAGGCCGGCGAAATCGGCTCATCGACGATGCCGCACAAGGTCAACCCGATCGACTTCGAAAACTCCGAAGGCAACCTCGGCCTCGCGAACGCGACGCTGCGTCACCTCGCCGACAAGCTGCCGGTATCGCGCTGGCAGCGCGACCTGACCGACTCGACGGTGCTGCGCAACATCGGCGTCGCGTTCGGCTACTCGCTGCTCGCGTACGACTCGCTGATCCGCGGCCTCGACAAGCTCGAAGTGAACGCGCAGCGTCTGAACGAAGACCTCGACAACTGCTGGGAAGTGCTGGCCGAGCCAGTGCAAACCGTGATGCGCCGTTACGGCATCGAGAACCCGTACGAGCAGCTGAAGGAGCTCACGCGCGGCAAGGGCATCACGCGCGAGGCGCTGCAGAGCTTCATCGGCGGCCTGGCGATTCCGCAGGACGCGAAGGACCGTCTGCTCGAAATGACGCCCGGCTCGTACATTGGCAAGGCCGTCGAACTGGCGAAGCGGATCGGCTGATCGGCTGGCCCAGCTTCGGCGCATAAAAAAGCCGCTCCGAGGAGCGGCTTTTTTTCGTCCCGCGCTCGAAGCCGGAACGCGGGGGAATCAAAGACTCAGCGCGCTTCGACCTGCCTGAGCGCCTCGTCGACGATCTGTTCCGGCGTCAGATCGATGCTGACCGTGATCGCTTCATCGTCACCCGGCTCCTCGAGCGTATCGAGCTGGCTTTGCAGCAGCGACGGATCGAAGAAGTGCCCGGTGCGATGCCCGAGACGCTCCGCGAGCACCTCGCGCGAACCCTTCAGGTAGACGAAGCACACGTCCTTGTCGCCGGCGCGCAGAATGTCGCGATACGAGCGCTTCAGCGACGAACACGTGAACACCGCCGTCTCGCCCGCCTTCTGCTTTTCCTCGATCGCCGCGCGGATCGTCTTCAGCCACGGCCAGCGGTCTTCGTCGGTGAGCGGAATGCCGTGGTGCATCTTCTCCTTGTTCGCCGCGCTATGGAACGCGTCGCCGTCGGTGAACGTGCAATGCAGACGCGCGGCCAGCATTTCGCCAATCAGAGACTTACCCGCGCCCGACACGCCCATTGCGATCAGAATCATTTGAAACTCCTTACAGGACCGCCGCGAGTGCGAAGGTCAGGGCCAGCCCCATCACCGAAATGATGGTTTCTAGGAGCGACCACGTCTTGAAGGTCTGCACCACCGTCATGCCGAAATATTCCTTGATCAGCCAAAAGCCGCCGTCGTTCACGTGCGAGAAGATCAGCGAGCCCGAGCCGGTTGCGAGCACCATCAGTTCCGGTTTCACCTGCACCGCACCGGCCGCCGCGATCGGCGCGACGATGCCGCAGGCGGTCGTCATCGCAACGGTGGCCGAACCGGTCGCGAGCCGGATCATCGCCGCGACGATCCAGCCGAACAGCAGCGGCGACAGATGCACCGCGGTCGCGACGTTGGTGATTTCCTTCGAAATGCCGCTATCCATCAGCACGCGGCCAAAACCACCGCCTGCGCCGACGATCAGTGTAATACCCGCGATCGGCGCCAGACACTCGCCGCAGAACTTCTGGATCTGCTCGCGGTTAAAGCCGCGGCTCGCGCCGAAGGTCCAGAAGCTGACCAGCACGGCCGTCAGCAGCGCGACGTCGGTGTTGCCGAAGAAGCGCAGCAGATCGTTCGGCAGCGTCTTCGGTTCGAACACCAGGTCGGCCCAGCTGCCGACCAGCATCAGAACCACCGGCAACAGGATCGTGGCCAGCGTGATGCCGAAGCCTGGCAGTTCGCGCTTCGGTGCGTTGGTTGCCACGCCGTTGCCGTTATTCGCGTCGTGACTGAGAAACTGCGCGGCAAGCGGATTTTCCTTCGGCAACTGGATATGGCGGCTCACCAGCAGCGCGAACAGCGGACCGGCGACGATCGCGCAGGGGATGCCGACGATCAGACCATAGGCGATCGTCTTGCCGATATCCGCGTGATAAGCCTGCACGGCGAGCAGCGCGGCCGGGTGCGGCGGGATCAGCCCGTGCACCACGGACAGACCCGCGACCATCGGCAGGCCGACCAGTAGCAGCGATTTGTTGGTGCGCTTGGCGACGTTGAATGCGATCGGAATCAGCAGCACGAAACCGACTTCGAAGAACACCGGCAAGCCGACGATGATCGCGACGACCATCATCGCCCAGTGAATGTGTTTCTCACCGAACCAGTTGATCAGCGTGGTCGCGACGCGCTCGGCGCCGCCCGATTCGGCCATCATCTTGCCGAGCATCGTGCCGAGACCGACGACGATGGCTATGTGCCCGAGCGTGTTGCCGTTACCCGTTTCGAACGATTTGACGATGGTCTGCATCGGCATGCCGGCCACGAGGCCCAGCAGCAACGACACGATGATCAGAACGAGAAACGGATAGACCTTCAGGCGCGTGATCATGAAGATCAGCAACGCGATCGCGATTAACGCGTAGACCAGCAACATGCTTCCGTGGGCAGATTCCATGAAGCCCCTCCTTTGGTTTATTGGTTTCAGAGTGCGGATGCGGCCGGCACTTCGTCTCACGGCAACCTGCGCGATGCCTGAAAACCCGGCTGGCCGCGCGGACGCTGAATTTTACTGTTTGTTTCAAAAACGCGCGCAAATCCAGCACGCATATCAAGCAAAAAAAGAGTCTCGGCGCGACAGCCTGATGCGGCTGTATCGACGAGACTCCTGTGCCCGGTTTAGCTAACCGATGCGCTGTCGTTTTGCGGGCTTAGTGCGCGGGCGCCGCCAACTGGCTCGCGGCGCGCGCGAGGCGCGTCACCTCATCCCAGTTCTGCGCGGCGAGTGCGGCCTTCGGCGTGAGCCACGAACCGCCGACGCAGACCACGTTCGGCAGCGACAGAAAGTGCGGTGCGCTTTCCGGCGTGATGCCGCCAGTCGGGCAGAACTTCAGCGCCGGGAACGGACCGTGGAACGCCTGCAGCATGGGCACGCCGCCGGCCTGCTGCGCGGGGAAGAACTTGACGATCTCGTAGCCGAGCTCGAGCGCGAGGATGATGTCCGACGGCGTCATCACGCCGGGCAGCAACGGCAGACCCACATCCTGCGCGGCCTGGTGCATGTCCTTGGTCAGACCCGGCGACACGCCGAACTGCGCGCCGGCCGTCTTCGCTTGCGCGCAATGCTCGGGCTTCGTGATCGTGCCGACACCGACCACGATGTCGTCGGCGAGCTCGCACGCACGCTCGATCGCGCCGAGGCCCGCCGGCGTGCGCAGCGTGATTTCGAGCACCTTCACGCCGCCCGCGTGCAACGCGCGCGACACGTGTTCGCCCTGTTCGACCGTGTCGAACGCGAGCACCGGAATCACCGGGCCGAGGCGCACGATATCGCTTACTGTTTTCGACGTCATAGTCAGACTCCTTGTTTCTGCAGCGCCGCACCGGCTTGCGCGGTGCTCGTGTGATGGTCGCTGGGTTGATGGGCGTGCTTGTCGCCATGCTTGTGGTGGCTGCCGTGACCGTGCTGGCCGTCAAGCGCGCCGCCCTCGCCGATCAGCTTGCCGAACACCGACGCGCCCTGCTCCGCCGGCGCCGCCGCCGCACGGAACACGCCGAACAGCTCGCGGCCGAAGCCGGCTTCGTTGTCTGCCTGATGAAGCGGCTCGGCGTTCGGACGCGCGGCCCATTCGGCTGCGTCGATCTCGATGTCGAGCACGCCCGCTTCCGCGTCGATGACCAGCGTGTCGCCCGTGCGGACCTTGCCGAGCGGGCCTTGCAGCAACGCTTCCGGCGACACATGAATGACCGCCGGCACTTTGCCCGACGCGCCCGACATACGGCCGTCGGTCACTAGCGCGACATGGAAACCCTGATCCTGCAACACACCGAGCAGCGGCGTCAAACGATGCAATTCGGGCATGCCGTTTGCACGGGCGCCCTGGAAGCGCACCACCGCGATGAAGTCGCGCTTGAGCTCGCCCTTGTCGAACGCTTCCTGCACCGCTTCCTGCGAATCGAACACGATTGCCGGCGCCTTCACCTTGCGATGCTGCGCCGCGACCGCCGAGATCTTGATCACGCCGCGGCCGAGCTTGCCCTGCATAAGACGCAGGCCGCCGTCAGGCTGGAACGGCTCCTGGATGCCGCGCAGCACCGCGGTATCCGCGCTCGCCTCGACGCCCGCGACCCATTGCAGCTTGCCGTCGAGCAGCTTGGGCTCCTCGGTGTAGCGCTTCAGGCCCTTGCCCGCGACCGTGTTCACATCTTCATGCAGCAGCCCCCCTTCGAGCAGATTGCGCACGAGGAACGCAACGCCGCCCGCCGCGTGGAAGTGGTTCACGTCGGCCTTGCCGTTCGGATAGATCTTCGCGAGCAGCGGCACCGCCTGCGACAGCGTGTCGAAGTCGTCCCAGTCGATCACGATGCCGGCCGCACGCGCGATCGCGACGAGGTGCAGCGTGTGATTGGTCGAGCCGCCGGTTGCCAGCAGCGCGACGATGCCGTTGACGATCGCCTTCTCGTCGATCACATGGCCGATCGGCATGTAGTGGCCGCGCTCGACCGTCAGATCGAGCACGCGGCGCGCGGCCTGCGCGGTCAGCGCGTCGCGCAGCGGCGTGTGCGGATGCACGAAGGCCGAGCCCGGCAGATGCAGGCCCATCACTTCCATCAGCATCTGGTTGCTGTTCGCGGTGCCGTAGAACGTGCAGGTGCCGTGGCTGTGATACGCGGCCGCTTCCGCTTCGAGCAGCGCGTCGCGGCCGCACTGGCCGGTCGCGAACTGCTGGCGCGTCTTGGCTTTGTCGTCGTTGGACAGGCCGCTCGTCATCGGACCGGCCGGCACGAAGATGGTCGGCAAATGGCCGAATTGCAGCGCGCCGATCAGCAGGCCCGGCACGATCTTGTCGCAGATGCCGAGGCATAGCGCCGCGTCGAACATGTTGTGGGTGAGCGCGACGGCCGTGCTCATCGCGATCACTTCGCGCGAGAACAGCGACAGCTCCATGCCCGCGTTGCCCTGCGTGATGCCGTCGCACATCGCCGGCACGCCGCCCGCGAATTGCGCGACGCCGCCGTTTTCGCGCGCTGCCTGTTTGATGATGTCCGGGTAGTTTTTGTACGGCGCGTGCGCCGACAACATCTCGTTGTAGGACGACACGATGCCGATGTTCGGCTCGCGGATCTGCTTGATCACGAGCTTGTCGTTGCCTTCGAGACCGGCGAAACCGTGGGCGAGGTTCGCGCACGACAACGCGCCGCGTGCCGGGAAGCGCCCCTGCGCATGCTGGATGCGGGCCAAATACGCTTCACGCGTGGGCTTGCTGCGCTCGATCACGCGTTGCGTGACCTTCAACAATTGCGAATGCGGGGAAACCATCGGAGCTCCTTCGTCGCTGGCGGCAGGCGCACGCATGACACCAGGCGGTATCGCGGGGTTGTGATATCGAACCACGCCATATTAGTAGAAAAACTACACGATCGCAATTAAGAACGCTGTTGCGGTGCCGCATCGAACGACTCGCCAAGTCGCCCTATCGGCGGCGCCTTAGCGCTTTACAGCCGAAACCCAGGGAATACACTTACTCACCAATATGTAGTTTTTGTACCTAGTTTTGTGCGCCAACGACCAATCGGATATAGTCCACACGTTCTTCAGCATAGTGCGAGTTTTCCGATGATGCTGTCCCAAGTGGAACAGATGCGTGATCAGCTGCGCCCGTCCGAGCGCAAGCTGGCCGATTATGTGATCGAGGCGCCGCGCGAGGTGCTCGATCTGTCGATGACCGAGGTCGCCGCGCGCGCGGGCGTGAGTCAGCCGACGATCGCGCGCTTCTGTCACGCGCTCGGTTTTTCCGGCTTTCGCGAATTCAAGATCCGGCTCGCGCAGGGCATCGCGAGCGAAGTGCCTGCCGTCTATCGCGACGTGCGGCCCGACGAGCCGACACCGGGCGTCGCCGCGAAGGTGCTCGACCGGACCATCGGTGCGCTGATTCAGGTGCGCAACAATCTGTCTTCGGATAGCGTCGCGGCGGCGATCGACATGCTCGCGCAGGCGAAGCGCATCGAGTTCTATGGCGCGGGCGGCTCCGGCATCGCCGCGCTCGACGTGCAGCACAAGTTTTTCCGGCTCGGCATGCCGAGCGTCGCGTATTCGGACCCGCATACGTTTCTGATGTCAGCCGCGCTGCTCGGGCCGGGTGACATGGTCGTCGCGATTTCCAACACGGGCCGCACGCGCGACATCATCGATGCCGCGAGGGCCGCGCTGAACGCGGGCGCGAAGGTGATCGCGATCACGCACGGCAACTCGCCGCTCGCGCGGCTCGCGACCGTGGGACTCTTCGCGAACGTCGACGAAGACACCGACATCTTTTCGCCGATGACCTCGCGCGTGTCGCATCTGGCGATCGGCGACATTCTGGCGGTCGGTGTCGCGCTGAGCCGCGGGCCCGAACTGGTGGAAAAGCTCGCGCAGACGAAGGAAGTGATACACCGGCGGCGGGTGGACTCGCAGGGGTAATCCGCTCCGATAAGAAACGCAAAAGGGCGGTGTGCCATTCGACCGGCACACCGCCCTTTGTCTTTTCCAGCGCCCTGCTTAACGCCGTCAGCCGCTCAGAACGGCTTGATCACCACCAGCGCGACCGCCGCAAGCATACCGAGCACCGGCAGCTCGTTGAACATCCGATACCACTTGTCCGAGCGGCGATTCTGGCCGCGTTCGAACGTGCGGAGCAGCACGCCGCAATACGCGTGATAGATGACGAGCAGCACGACCACGCCGACCTTCGCGTGAATCCAGCCCTGCCCGCTGCCGATGCCGATCACGAGCCACAACCACAAGCCGCACGCGATCGCGGGCACCGCGATAAAGCTCATGAAGCGGAACAGCTTGCGCGCCATCAGCAGAAGACGCGCGGTCGCGGCGGGTTCCGTTTCCATCGCCAGATTGACGAAGATGCGCGGCAGATAGAACAGGCCGGCAAACCAGGAGGCAATCAACACGATGTGAAACGTCTTTACCCAAAGCATCGGCGGGGGTCCTTGTGGTCCTTGTTGTTGTGTTCGTTGTGGCGGTGCTTCGATTCGTGCTTATTGACGACCTTCGCCGTGCCCGAGCACGACGTACTTCAGCGACGTCAGCCCGTCCAGTCCGACCGGGCCGCGCGCGTGCAGCTTGTCGTTCGAGATGCCGATCTCGGCGCCGAGACCGAACTCGAAGCCGTCCGCGAAACGCGTCGACGCGTTGACCATCACGCTCGCCGAATCCACTTCGCGCAGAAAGCGCATCGCGCGGTCGTGGTCTTCGGTAACGATCGCGTCGGTGTGCTGCGAGCTGTAGGTATTGATGTGATCGATCGCCGCGTCGATGCCGTCGACCACCTTGATCGCGAGCACCGGCGCCAGATATTCGGTGCGCCAGTCTTCCTCGGTCGCGTCGACGAGCGGGCCGACGCCCGCATCGGCCAGCACAGCGCGCGCCGCCGCGTCGACGCGCAGCTCGACGTCCTTGCCGCGATACAGCTTGCCCAGCGGCGGCAGCACTTCGGCTGCGATGCCGCGCGCGACCAGCAGCGTTTCCATCGTGTTGCAGGTGCCGTAGCGGTGCGTCTTCGCGTTGTCGCAGACGTTGAGCGCCTTCGCCAGGTCCGCGCGATCGTCGACATAGACGTGGCAGATGCCGTCGAGGTGCTTGATCATCGGCACGCGCGCTTCGTTCATCAGACGCTCGATCAGGCTCTTGCCGCCGCGCGGCACGATCACGTCGACGTATTCGGTCATCGTAATCAGCTTGCCGACCGCCGCGCGGTCCGACGTCGCGACCACCTGCACCGCGTCTTGCGGCAAGCCGGCCGCTTCGAGCCCCTCGCCGATCAGCCTGGCGAGCGCGGTATTGCATTCGAGCGCTTCGGAGCCGCCGCGCAAAATGGTCGCGTTGCCGGACTTCAGGCACAGCGCGGCCGCGTCGATCGTCACGTTCGGGCGCGATTCGTAGATGATGCCGATCACCCCGAGCGGCACACGCATCTGGCCGACCTGGATGCCGCTCGGCCGATACTTCAGATTGCTGATTTCACCGATCGGATCGGCCAGCGCCGCGACCTGGCGCAGGCCTTCGACCATCGTCTTCAGCGCCTTGTCGGACAGCGTCAGACGGTCGATGAACGCAGCGTCGTGGCCCTTGCCGCGGGCGCGCTCGAGGTCGCGGGCGTTGGCGGCCTTCAGCAGATCGGCATCGCGCTCGATCGCCTCGGCAACGGCCGCAAGCGCCGCATTCTTCGCGGCGGTCGACGCCCGCGCCATCGCGCGCGAAGCCTGGCGAGCGCGTTGGCCGAGGTCGGTCATGTACTGGTCGATATCCATGGTCATTCTCGTGATGCCCCGCACGTTGACGTGCGGTGGTCGGGCAAGATTAGCGAAAGATCAAACGATTGTAAGTCGGGTGCCTGGGCTTTGCTCGCGAGGGGCAGCGGGTGCGCTGTGCGGTCGCGGGTTTGCCGTTGCGTTGTGTTGAGCCCGTGGCATGGGAAACACGGTGCTCTGCATGTGACGCGATTGACGGTTGCTGTGCGATTGCAATCGCCGCCGAAGCTCGCCCGCGCCCAGTTGCTCAGCCTGGCCGCCGCGCTGGCGCCGCAGTCGGCGCCCGAGGTCGCGGCGGCGTCACTGGCGGCACCGCCGACGGTTTTGGCGCGGCCACCGTCATCGCGAGTTCGAACAGGCCGTCCCACGGATCGGGCGGCGGATCGTTGCGATGATTGCCCGGCGTGCCGCCCGACAAGCCCTTGACCTGCCGATCGAGCCTCGCCGCCAGCGCGAGCGCCTTCTCGAGCGCCGCTTCGCTGACACGCGACAGCGCCGGCCCGATCAGCCGTTCGCGCGGACCCCACACGCGGTTCTCGCGCGTGAGCACCGCGAGAGGCTTGCCGGCTGCGACGCCGCGCTTGATCCGCAACAGCGTACGCACTTCCTCGACGACGGCCCACAGCACGAGCACCGCCGCCTCTCCTTCACCGCGCAGGCCGTCGAGCATGCGCGCGAGACGGCCGACGTCGCCCGCGAGCATCGCCTCGTTGAGCTTGAAGACGTCGTAGCGCGCGACGTTGAGCACCGCGTCCTGCACCTGATCGAAGCTCAGCGAGCCGCTCGGATACAGCAGCCCGAGCTTCTGGATTTCCTGATGCGCGGCGAGCAGATTGCCCTCGACGCGCTCGGCGATGAAAGCGAGCGCGCGCCGCCCTTCTTCGCCGGCTGCGACGCGCTGGCCTTGAGCCGCGAGCCGCTGCCCGACCCAGTTCGGCAGTTGCGCGCGCTCGACCGGATCGATCTTCAGCGCGACACCCGCATCGGCGAGCGCGGTGAACCATGCTGACTTCTGCGTGGCCGCATCGAGACGGGGCAGCGTGATCATGGTCAGCACGTCGTCGTTGACGGTGGATGCTAGCGCCTTCAGCGCATCCGCGCCTTCCTTGCCCGGCTTGCCCGACGGAATGCGCAACTCGACCAGTTGACGGTCGCCGAACAGCGACATCGACTGGCTCGCGCCGAGCAGCGAGCTCCAGTCGAAATAGCGCTCGGCCGTGAACACCGAGCGGTCAGTGAAGCCTGCCGCGCGCGCGGCCGCCCGGATGCGGTCGCACGCTTCCTGCGCGAGCAGATGCTCGTCGCCGTACACGACGTACAGTCCGGCGAGGCCGCGGGCGAGATGCGCTTCGAGCGCGTCAGGTCGCAGTTGCATGGCTGGCGGTTGACGGGATGGATGAGATTCGACGCATCGCTAACGGCGCGATGCTCACAGCGGCGGCGGCGGCAGCGGCGCGCGCGGCGCGATGGCCGGCACGGCCTCGGCCGGCGTCGGATGCAGCGAGCGCACCACGCCGAGACGGCGGATCAGCTGATCGACCGCGTCGTTCTCCATGTCGGCGAACAGGATGTCGGACTCGGCGGCCTTCGCTTGCGAGAACTGGTCGCTATAGGTCATCGCGCGGTTCAGCGCGATCACGCTGCCCGGAATCAGCACGGTGCCGTCCTTGCCGGTCAGCGTGTAGGTCATCTGCAGATTCAGCTGATACTCGGCGACGACGCCCAGCGAATTCAGCGTCAGCGTGCTGAGGTTGCGGTTCTGCGTGATTTGCAGGATCGCGTCGGCATTGGCGACCGAGTTGACCACCACGGTGTCGCTGCCGCCCTGCACGATGCGGGTGAAGCGCGCCATGGCCGCGGGCGAGCCGCCCGACACATAGAGGCGCTTGAACGCGAAGTCCTGCTGGCCGCGCAGCTTGAAGCCGCAGGCCGACAACATCATTACGCTGCAAGCGAGCGTCAAAAACGATCTGCGAGTCACATTCGCTCCCGGTTCGCAGTGGATTCGCGGTGCCGAGGAACGCCACCGTGCGGGCGGCGCCCCATCTGCCGGATGAGGGCCCGGAACGTCAAACGACCACGTTCACGAGACGGCCCGGCACCACGATGATCTTCTTCGGCGCCTTGCCTTCGCTGAACTTCGCGACCATTTCGTGCGCGGTCGCTTGCTGCTCGATCGCGTCGCGCGATGCATCCTTCGCGACCGTGATCGCGCCGCGCACCTTGCCGTTCACCTGCAGCACGAGTTCGATCTCGGCCTGTTCGAGCGCCTTCTCGTCGACCTTCGGCCACGGTGCGTCGAGCAGCGGGCCGAATTCGTCGGCGTAGCCGAGCTCCTGCCACAGCTGGAACGTCAGGTGCGGCACGACCGGGTACAGCACGCGCAGCATCACGCCGTAGGTCTCACGCAGCACGGCCGTCTGCGCGCCCTTCGCGCCGTCGAGCGCGTTGAGCATCTTCATCGCGGCCGATACCACCGTGTTGTACTGCAGACGCTGATAGTCGAAATCGGCCTGCTTCAGCACGCTGTAGATCTCACGACGCAGCACCTTGTCGGCATCGTTAAGTTGCGTGGTGTCCAACTGGCCACCCGTGCGCAGCGCGGCTTCGTTCGTGTAGCCGAAGTTCCAAACGCGGCGCAGGAAGCGGCTCGCGCCTTCGACGCCCGAACCCGACCACTCGAGTTGCTGCTCGGGCGGAGCCGCGAACATCACGAACAGGCGCGCGGTGTCCGCGCCGTGCTGATCGATCAGCATCTGCGGGTCGACGCCGTTGTTCTTCGACTTCGACATCTTCTCGACACCGCCGAGCACGACCGGCTGGCCGTCCGCGTTCAGCACCGCGCCGACCGGGCGGCCCTTGTCGTCGAACGACACGGTCACGTCCGCCGGGTTGTACCAGGTCTTCTTGCCCGCGTCGTTTTCGCGGTAATAGGTTTCGTTGAGTACCATGCCCTGCGTGAGCAGGTTCTTCGCCGGTTCGCCGAATTTCACAAGACCGAGGTCGCGCATCACCTTCGCCCAGAAACGCGAGTACAGCAGGTGCAGGATCGCGTGCTCGATACCGCCGATGTACTGATCCATCGGCGCCCAGTAGTCGGTGCGCTCATCGACCATCGTCTTCGCATCCGGCGACGCGTAGCGGTAGAAGTACCACGACGAGTCGACGAAGGTGTCCATCGTGTCGGTTTCGCGCTTCGCCGCGCCGCCGCAGCTCGGGCACGTGCAATTCAGGAACGCTTCGGACTTCGCGAGCGGATTGCCCGTGCCGTCCGGCACGAGGTCTTCCGGCAGCACGACCGGCAGGTCTTTTTCCGGCACCGGCACGTCGCCGCACTTTGGGCAGTGGATGATCGGAATCGGCGTGCCCCAGTAACGCTGGCGCGACACGCCCCAGTCACGCAGACGCCACGTGATCTGCTTGTCGCCGAGGCCGAGCTCCTTCAGATCGGCGGCGATGCGGTCCACCGCTTCGTCGTACGCGAGGCCGTCGTACTTGCCGCTGTTCACCAGCGTGCCGGTCTTCTCGCCGTACCATTCCTGCCACGCTTCGGTCGAGAACTCCTTGCCTTCGACCGCCACTACCTGTTTGACCGGCAGACCGTACTTCTTCACGAACGCGAAGTCGCGCTCGTCGTGCGCCGGCACGCCCATCACCGCGCCTTCGCCATAGGTCATCAGCACGTAGTTGCCGATCCACACCTCGACCTGCTCGTGCGTCAGCGGATGCGTGACGTAGAAGCCGGTAGCCATGCCCTTCTTTTCCATCGTCGCGACGTCGGCTTCGGCGACGCCGCCGCGCTTGCATTCGTCGATGAACGCCTGCAGTTCGGGCTTGTCTTGCGCAAGGCGCGTGGCGAGCGGATGCTCGGCGGCGATCGCGCAGAACGTCACGCCCATGATCGTGTCGGCGCGCGTCGTGAACACGCGCAGCAGCTTCTGCTCACCGTCGATTTCGTACGGGAAGCCGAAGTTCACGCCGAAGCTCTTGCCGATCCAGTTCTGCTGCATGATCTTCACGCGCTCGGGCCAGCCGAGGCCGTCGAGATCGTTCAGCAGCTCATCCGCGTACTGCGTGATGCGCATGTAGTACATCGGGATTTCGCGCTTTTCGACGAGCGCGCCCGAGCGCCAGCCGCGCCCGTCGATCACCTGCTCGTTCGCGAGCACGGTCTGGTCGACCGGGTCCCAGTTCACGGTGCCGGTTTTCTTGTACGCGATGCCCTTTTCCAGCATCTTCAGGAACAGCCACTGGTTCCATTTGTAGTAGTCGGGGCTGCAGGTCGCGACTTCGCGCGACCAGTCGATCGCGAGACCCATCGACTGCATCTGCTTCTTCATGTAAGCGATGTTGTCGTAGGTCCACTGCGCGGGGGGCACGTTGTTGGCCATCGCGGCGTTTTCCGCCGGCATGCCGAACGCGTCCCAACCCATCGGCATCAGCACGTTGTAGCCGTTCATCCGCAGATAGCGGTACATCACATCGTTGATCGTGTAATTGCGCACGTGCCCCATGTGCAGCTTGCCCGACGGATACGGCAGCATCGAGACGCAGTAGAACTTGGGCTTGTCGGTGGTTTCCGTCGTCTTGTAGGCGTCGATGGCGCGCCATTGCCCTTGCGCGGCGGCTTCGACGTCGGAGGGAACGTATTTTTCGTGCATGGTGTGATGGGATCGCTAGGTTCGGTGCTTTCGCACCGGCCCGGTGCTCTGCAGAATGTCGTTGCGTCGTTTCCCCTTTGACGGGGAAAGGGCTGATTATACCGTTCGCGGACGGGTGCGCCGCTACGCGCGGCATGGTGCGGGGCGGGGTACGCCGGATTCGTCGACGCGGTGCGCGCCCGGCGGCGCCCGGTGATGCTCAGTGCTGCGCGGCGGGCGGCGGCGGGTCCGTCACGAAGCCGATCCGCTCGAGCCCCGCTTGCTGCGCGGCGCCCATCACCTGCGCGATCACTTCGTAGCGCGTCGAGCGCTCCGCGCGCAGCTGGATGTCCGGCTGGTCCGCCTGCTTGCCGGCCTCGGCGAACTGCATGCGCATCTGCGCGAGCGTGATCGGCTTGCCGTTCCAGTAGAGCTTGCCGGCGCCGTCGATCGACAGCGAGATGGTCTGCGGGGTCTGGCGCGCGGGCGCCGCCGCGACCTTCGGCAGATCGAGCCGGATCGCGTGCGAGAACAGCGGCGCGGTAATGATGAAAATCACCAGCAGCACCAGCATCACGTCGATCAGCGGCGTCATGTTGATCTCGGCCATCGGCGCGGCCGTCTGCTTCTTCTCGAGTCCGCCGAATGCCATGTCGCCTCCTTGCGTCTGAGTTTGGTCCTGCGATGGGCGGTGTGTCGTGTGGGGTAGGTCGCGATTTATCGGGCCCGCCGCACGCCAGGCGTCAGCGGTGTGCCTCGTGCGCCGCCTGCTGCGCGCGCGGCGGCGTCGCCGCGTGCTCGGGCGAGCACACGTACGCGTGCAAATCGTGCGCGAATCCGTCCAGGTCCTCGGTCAATTGCCGCACGAGGCGGCCCAGCACGTTGTAGCCGAGCACCGCCGGAATCGCGACCACGAGACCGAAAGCGGTCATGATCAGCGCCTCGCCGACCGGTCCCGCGACGTTCTCGATCTGCGCCTGCCCGCTCGCCGCGATGCTGCCGAGCGCGTGATAGATGCCCCACACGGTGCCGAGCAGACCGACGAACGGCGCGGTGCTACCGACCGACGCCAGCAGCACCTGACCGAACTCGAGCCGCCGCTGCGACGCGTTGAGCGCCTGGCGCAGCGCGCGCAGCACCCGTTCGCTGCGCTCGACGCGCGCGAGCAGCGCACAGGGAATGTCGACCTCGGCCGCATGGAGCGCCGCTTCGGCGAGCGGCGCGAACACGCGCTCGCGGTCGGTGCGGCGCAGGATGGCGACGCCTTCGGCGAGCGTCGGCGCCTGCCAGAAGCGCGCGATCGCCCGCGAGGACTGGCGTTTCGCGCGCGTCAGAATCCAGCTCTTGACGATCAGAAAACACCAGCTCGCAATCGACATGGCCAGCAGTACGTAGGCGACCGCAAGCGTGATCGCGTCGCTCGTTTGCAGGTAATGAATGATGCCGCTGCTGGCTGCCATCTGACCTCGCCTTCGGAAAGTGACTTCGGGAGGGCGCGCTCGGGATGCGCTGCCCCGCCTATGCGCAACGAACTTCGCTCAACGCAGGCCGAGCACGTCCTGCATATCGAAGAAGCCGTTGTCGTGGCCTTCGAGGAAGCGTACAGCACGAAGCGCGCCTTGTGCATACGACAGGCGGCTCGCCGATTTGTGCGTGATCTCGATGCGCTCGCCGATGCCCGCGAACAGCACCGTATGATCGCCGACGATATCGCCGCCGCGAATCGCCGAGAAGCCGATCGTCGACGGATCGCGCTCGCCGGTCACGCCTTCGCGGCCGTAGACCGCGCAGTCGTCGAGATTGCGGCCGAGCGCGCCCGCGATCACTTCGCCCATCGTCAGAGCGGTGCCGGACGGCGCATCGACCTTGTGACGATGATGCGCCTCGATGATCTCGATGTCGTAGCCGGTCGAGAAGTGCCGCGCCGCGTATTCGAGCAGCTTCAGCGTGACGTTCACACCGACGCTCGTGTTCGACGCGAACACGATCCCGATCTTTTCCGCCGCCGCGCGCAGTTGCGCTTTTTGCGCGTTGTCGAAGCCGGTCGTGCCGATCACCATTTTCACGCCGTGGCGCTGCGCGGCTTCGAGATGCGCGAGCGTCGCGTCCGGGCGCGTGAAGTCGATCAGGTGGTCGGATTCGGCAAAGACGCGCTCGATATCGTCGGACAGCAGCACGCCGGTCTGTTTGCCGAGAAACGCGCCGGCGTCCTGGCCAAGCTGCGCCGCGCCCGTGCGGCACAGCGCGCCGGAGAGCGTCGCGTCGGCATCGTTGAGGACGGTTTCGATCAGCATGCGGCCCATACGGCCCGATGCGCCTGCAATGGCAATTTTCATGACGATGAGGATTCGGAAAGAGTCAACCGGGATGGAGCCCGGCGAATGCACCGACCAGTGTGCCGGGGAATGCGCCCGGTCGATATAGGGACAAGCGGCGACAGGCGGCACGATCTTGCGGCGAGGTCGGTCGGCTCGCTGCTGAAGCCAACGCGCGCGGCCAACCGGGACGGCTCGCTCAGGTGACTGACTGATACGGCCCGCTGCGGCGCCCCACTGCCGCGGCGCACTGCGGCACCAGGTTCATGCGGCCCAAGCGGCGCATTTCCGGCCTCGCCTGACGCCGGACAAACACACACCTGGCGGGCGCTGCACATGTGGCGCGCAGCCCGCCTCACAACACCGACAAGCGGATCAGTTGCTCGTTCCGGACGTCGACGGCGAACCGTTCGGCGTCGAGCTGTCGCCGCTTTGCGAGCCCGTCGGGCCGACCGGGTTGCTCTCGTTTTCCGGCGCCGGCGGCGGCGGACGTTTGAACTGGAACTGCGGCTGGCCGCCGGCCGTCGGGCCTTGCGTCGGGATCCCGCCGGCGCCAGCTCTCGGCACGGCCGAACGGACGGACGGCGTGCGGCTCGGCGTCGACACCGCGCTGGTCGCGCGATTGGCCGCCTGGGCGGCTTCCGCGTTGGCGTCCATGGACGGCGTGGCGGCCTGCTGGGCGCCTTCGACCGACGGCGAGCGCGTCGTATCCACCGTGGCCGGCGCCGCGGCGGCAGCGGCCGCGCTTGCGGCGGCTGCATCGCTGGCGGCCACGGCCGCGCTCGCAGCGGCCGGCGGCGTCGCGGTCGAGCGACGGCCACCGCGGTCGCCGTCGATTTCGGCCAGCAATTCGAGATTGGTCGGCAGATCCTCGCCACCCGTCCAGTGGGTCACGGTGTCGCCCGAGAAGAACACGACGAAGTCGCGTTGCTGAACGATCGAGGTGTTGCCGCGCTTGAAATAGAACGTGTAATCCCAGCGATCCGCGTGGAACATGTCGGTCAACAGCGGTGTGCCGAGCACTTGACGCACCTGTGCGCGCGTCATGCCGACCTTCATCTGGCCGGCCATTTCCTGCGACACGAAGTTACCTTGCACGACCGTAATCCGATACGGCGTAATGCTTTGGGCAACGCGCTGGGTCAGGCTGTCGTACGTGGAACATCCGGCAAGAACCGCGACAGTCGCGACAGCGATCAAGGTACCCCGCATGCGGCTCCCCCGGTAAATCAATTGAGATTTAGAAATCATTTCACTCACCGTGCGGGCCCGCTTGCGGGCCGCGCTCATTCCATCGAAAATGACCAGAACGGCAAAACACATTACTATGAGAGCCCAGCATTGTACTCTAGGGATCCCTTGTCATGACCAATCCAACCGATCTCAAGAATATCGGGCTCAAGGCGACCCTTCCGCGCCTCAAAATTCTTGAGATTTTCCAACACAGCCCGGTACGTCATTTAACCGCCGAAGACGTGTACCGCAACCTCCTGCACGAGGAACTCGATATCGGTCTCGCCACCGTGTATCGCGTGCTGACGCAATTCGAGCAGGCCGGCCTGCTCTCGCGCAGCAATTTCGAATCGGGCAAGGCGGTGTTCGAACTGAACGAGGGGACGCACCACGATCACCTCGTGTGCCTCGATTGCGGGCTCGTGGAAGAGTTTTTCGACCCCGAAATCGAAAGTCGTCAGCAGTCCATCGCCAAGGCACGCGGCTTCAAGCTGCAGGAGCACGCGCTCGCACTGTATGGGGCGTGCACGAAGGAAAATTGCCCGCATCGTAAGCACTGATGCGTGGCGGGCCGCGTGCGAGTACGCGGCCTGGCAAGTCAGAAGAAAGACCCGGCCGATGAGAATCGGTCGGGTCTTTTTTGTTCAGCGGCGGCAAATACGGCTATCCGGCTAGTTCCACGCTCGGCTCGAAGGCGAGCCGCCACGGCTCGGCCAACTGCAATTCGTCGCAATTCGGCGCGTCGCCGCCACGATCGACGACGATGAACTCGCTGACCTGATCCAACGCGAGCAGCGGATGGTGCCAAACCCCTTTCGCGTAATTGACGCCCTGCCACGCGTCGGTCCAGAACGCGCGCATCCGCGTGGCGTCGAACTCGCCGGCCGGCGCGACCACCACCAGATAGCGGCCCGCGCGTAAGGGAATGAAAGCCTGGCTGCCGAGCGGATGCCGCTCCATCATCGTGATCTCGACGGGCAGCGCGCGCGGCTGCGCGCGAAACAGATTGACGAGCGGCCGGCCGCCCTGCTCCGCCACGTCGACGCGCGCGAGGTCGTGATAGCGCTCGGTCGTACCGCCATTGATCGGAAAGTGACGCGCGCCGTCGAGTTCGATCACATCGCCGAACAGCGCGAAGGCCGCGCGCGTCAGGCGTTCCATCTGCAGGATCTTCATGCGTGCCGCTCCCTGATGTTGCGTGCGTTAAGCGATCTCGCCCCACAGACGCAGGCGTGACACGCCGCCGTCCGGGAAGATGTTGAAGCGCACGTGCGTGACCGGCCCGAGCGCGGCGAGGTCGTCCGTGAACGTGTGCACGTGATCCATTTGCAGTCTCTGTTCGCCGAGCAGCACCGGCCAGAACATCGCCTGCGTGACGAGGGAATCGTCGGTGCCGCCCGTCACCGATGCCGCCTGCAGCGAGCAGCGGTCCGGGAAGTTGCCCTTGAAGTGCGCCGTGTCCACTTCGATCCTGCGAATCACGCCTGGCCGTGCGAGCGCGACGATCGCCCAGTCGTTGCCCGGCTCGCGACGGCGCCGGGTTTCCCAGCCGTCGCCCATGTTCACGCCACGGCCCGGCATCAGCATCTGCGAGGCCGGCCCGAAATGCTGGTTGTTCGCGGCGACGAGGTACGCGCCGTTCTCGATCGCGGCGAGATCGAGCAGCGTGCCGCGCTCGACGCGGCTCCAGTCCCGCTGCGGCTGCCCGTACACGCGCAGTCGCGCGAGCCCGCCGTCCGGGTATAGATTCACGCGCAGATGGGTGACCGGGCGCGCGTCTTTCACTTCGACGTAGTGATGCTGGTTGCCCTGTAGCGTCGTCGCCGGCACGAGCGGCTGCCAGTCGGCGTGCTCTGGCGGCACGTCAGCGTCGCTGTGGCAGGCATCGATCGACGCCGCCGGCGGGAAATTGCCGGTGAAGTGGCTCGTGTCGAGATCGACGCCATGCACGACGCCCGGCCGCGCGAGACGGATCACGCAATGGTCGTGGCCGTTCGTGCGCTTGCGGCGCGTCTCCCAGCCGTCCATCCACTTGCCGTGGTCGTCGTATTTGCCGGGGATGAACACCGCCGGCTGCGGCTCGAGCATGCGCTCTTTCGGTGCGAAGAATTCGTCGCTGGCGAACAGCGCCTTCGCGCCGAGGCGCGGATCGGCGAGGTTCATATAGCGGCGCGTGAAGGCGGGAGCGTTCGGGTCGAGGATCGGGTTGGCCATGATGTCGGTCAGTGTCGAAGAGGTCAGAAACGGCCGGCGGCGCCACGGGGCCGCCGGTTTGCCAAAAAACTGTCTAGGTACGGTTCCGGTCGGTCTGGTCAGACCAGGGCGGGCGCGCCGCCGTCAGAGTGCCGCCGCGTGTTCGCCAGCGCCCGGCTCGGCGAGTGTGTCGTCGACGGCCGGCACGTAGCGCAGTGCCGCGTCGCGATTCAGCACGCGGTGTGCGCGCGCCTTGTCGATATCGTTTTCCCATACGGCGACCACCACCGTCGCGACGCAGTTGCCGATCAGATTGGTCAGCGCACGGGCGATGCCGACGAACCAGTCGACCGGCAGAATCAGCACGAGACCGAGCACCGGAATCGCGGGAATCGCGGACAGCGTCGCCGCGAGAATCACGATCGCCGAGCCCGGAATGCCGTGCGCGCCCTTCGACGTCACCAGCGACACCAGCACGACGACGATCAGGTCGTGGACGGACAGCGGGGTATTGGTCGCCTGCGCGATGAACAGCACCGCGAGCGTCAGATAGATCGAGAAGCCGTCGAGGTTGAACGAGTAGCCGGTCGGAATCACGAGACCGACCGTCGAATCCTTGACGCCCATCCATTCGAGCTTGCGCATGATCTGCGGCAGCACGGCGTCGGACGACGCGGTGCCGAGCACGATCGACAGTTCTTCGCGCAGATAGCGGATCAGCTTGAAGATGCTGAAGCCGGCGAGCCGCATCACCGCGCCGAGCACGAGCACGACGAACACCACGCAGCTCGCGTAGAACACCAGCACGAGCATGCCGAGCTGCTTGAGCGACTCGACGCCGTAGGTGCCGGTCGTGAACGCGATCGCGCCGAGCACGCCGAGCGGCGCGAGCTTGATGATGAAGCCCATCACGCGGAAGAACACCTGCGACAGTTCATCGATCAACCCGCTCACGCGTTGCGCGCGCTTGCCGAGCAGCGACAGCGCCGAGCCGAACAGCACCGAGAACACGAGGATCTGCAGGATGTCGCCGGTCGCGAACGCGTTGATCGCCGTGTCGGGGATGATTTTCAGCAGGAAGCCCGCGGTGTCCTTCAGGCTCTTCGCGTGCTCGGTATAGGTCGTGAGCGACGCCGCATCGAGCGAACTCAGGTTCACGTTCATGCCGGCGCCCGGACGCGTCACGTAAGCGAGCACCGCGCCGATCACGAGCGCGATCGTCGTCATCGCCTCGAAGTAGATCACCGACTTCAAGCCGACGCGGCCGACCTTGCGTAAATCGCCCGCGTGCGCCATGCCGCTCACCACCACGCAGAACACGATCGGTCCGATCACCATCTTGATCAGCTTCAGAAAGCCGTCGCCGAGCGGCCGCAAGGACTGCGCGAAATGCGGAAACACGGCACCGAGCACGATGCCGACCACGAGCGCTATCACGACCCGGCCAAATAGCGAATTGAAGAATTTCAACACGGCTTCCTCCTGCGGATGGTTGTCTCGGTCACTTCTGTTCAGACTGGTCCGACCAGTATTGTTATGGCGAATGGTAGGAAGCCGATATAGTCCCGTCAAGGACTGATCGAGCAGTGTTTACCCGTTATTTTTTCGGCGATTTCGGGTCGGATTCAGGATGCGCGACGCCGTGCGGCGCGCCGTTTCCGACCGCGTATTAGAATTGCGGTCAGACCACGCCACCAAGTGAGCTTTTATGAAAAACGTCCCGCACACCGTCACTGACGCGGCCATCGCGACCATCCGCGAGCGCATCGAAGCGGGCGTCTATCCGGTGGGCAGCCTGCTGCCGGCGCAGCGCCAGCTATCCGATGAACTGTCGATCAGCCGAGCGTCATTGCGCGAAGCGCTCTCCACGCTCGAAGCGCTCGGCCTGCTGGTGATCCGCCCCGGCAAGGGCGTGTACGTGGAAAGCGCGCAGGCGAAAACCGCTCAGGCGTGGCGTTTCGCCGAGCAGTCGTCGCTGCCCGACACGTATCAGATGCGCTACGCGCTCGAAGGCTTCGTTGCGCGCATGGCGGTGCTCGCGGTCACCAACGACGACCTCGCGTGGCTCGAGGAAAACGTCACCGCGATGCAAAGCGCGCTCGCCTGCGAGGAACTCGACGAAGCGGCGCGGCTCGACTACGCGTTCCATATGCGCATCGTCAGTATCGCGGGCAATGCGGCGATCGAGTCGATCCTGCGCAGCAGCGCCGAGATCATGAAGGAAAGCCAGCGCATGCCGTTCTACCGGCGCGAGCGGGTGCTGTCCACCTACACCGAGCATCGCGCGATACTCGACGCGCTGAAGGCCCGCGATTCGCTCGCGGCCGGCAAGGCGATCGAGACGCACATCGCGAACGCCGCGCAGCGCGCGGGCGTCTATTTCCCGACGCCGTAGCCGCCGCGCCGATACCGCAGACGACAAAAAGCCGCTCCGAGAAGCGGCTTTCTCATGCAGCGTGAAACCGGCAGCTTACTTCGCGTTCGCGAGCGCCACAGCCGTGTCCAGCATGCGGTTCGAGAAGCCCCACTCATTGTCGTACCAGCTCGACACCTTCACGAGACGGCCCGACACCTTGGTCAGCGTCGAGTCGAACGTCGACGAAGCCGGGTTGTGGTTGTAGTCGATCGACACGAGCGGTGCGTCGTTGTAACCGAGAACGCCCTTCAGCGAGCCTTCCGATGCTTCCTTCATGATCGCGTTGACTTCCTCGACCGTCGTGTCGCGCGCGGCGATGAACGACAGGTCGACGACCGAAACGTTGATCGTCGGGACGCGGATTGCATAGCCGTCCAGCTTGCCGTTCAGTTCCGGCAGCACGAGGCCGACCGCCGATGCAGCACCGGTCTTGGTCGGGATCTGGCTATGCGTAGCCGAACGCGCGCGGCGCAGGTCTTCATGGTACACGTCGGTCAGAACCTGGTCGTTCGTGTACGCGTGGATCGTCGTCATCAGGCCATTCACGAGACCGATCTTGTCGTTCAGCGGCTTGACCAGCGGCGCGAGGCAGTTGGTCGTGCACGATGCGTTCGAGATGACCGTGTCCGATGCCTTCAGCACGTTGTGGTTCACGCCGTAGACGACGGTCGCGTCGACGTCCTTGCCGCCCGGCGCCGAGATGATGACCTTCTTCGCTCCGCCCTTGATGTGCGCGCTGGCCTTTTCCTTGGTCGTGAAAAAGCCCGTGCACTCCATCACGACGTCGACGCCCAGCTCGCCCCACGGCAGTTCGGCCGGGTTGCGGTTCGCCAGCACGCGGATCTTGTCGCCGTTCACGACGAGGTAGTCGCCGTCCACCGACACCTGGCCCGGGAACTTGCCGTGCGCGGTGTCGTACTGCGTCAGGTGGGCGTTGGTCTTCGCATCGCCCAGATCGTTGATGGCGACGATTTCGATATCGTGCTTCTTGCCGTTTTCATAGAAGGCGCGCAGGGTATTGCGGCCGATCCGGCCGTAGCCGTTGATTGCGACGCGAATCGTCATGATTTATCTCCTGATGGCTAAAAAATCCGTTTATGTTCGCCTGGTCGGACATCCGGTTCGGTGCGTTGCCCCGCGCATCCACGGGCACGACGGCAACGCGACGCAACCATCAGCCGAGAGCGGCCTTGACCGTCGCCACCACGTGCTCGACGGTGAAACCGAAATGCTTGAACAGCACACCTGCCGGGGCCGACTCGCCGAACGTGTCGATGCCGACCACGCCGCCTTCCAGACCCACGTACTTGCGCCAGAAATCCGACACGCCCGCTTCGATCGCGACGCGGCGCACGCCATGCGGCAGCACGCGTTCGCGGTACTCGGCGTCCTGCTTGTCGAACACCGTTGTCGACGGCATCGACACGACGCGTGCGGCAATGCCTTCGCGCGCGAGCGGCTCGACGGCCTTCATCGCCAGTTCGACTTCCGAGCCCGTCGCGATCAGGATGATCTTACGCGCGACGATCTCTTCGTCCCAGTCGCGCAGCACGTAGCCGCCCTTCTCGATGTTGGCGATCTGCGCGTCGGTGCGCTCGTTGAACTGCAGGTTCTGACGGCTGAAGATCAGGCACGACGGACCTTCATGCTCGATCGCATGGGTCCAGGCCACCGCGGTTTCGACCGTATCGGCCGGGCGCCACGTTTGCAGATTCGGAATCAGGCGCAGGCTCGCGACGTGTTCGATCGACTGGTGGGTCGGGCCGTCTTCGCCGAGACCGATCGAGTCGTGCGTGAACACGAAGATCGACTGCGACTTCATCAGCGCGGCGACGCGCAGCGCGTTGCGGCTGTAGTCCGAGAACGTCAGGAACGTGCCGCCGAATGCCTTGTAGCCGCCATGCAGCGCGACGCCGTTGATCGCGGCGCTCATGCCGAATTCGCGCACGCCGTAGTTCACGTAGTTGCCGGCGGCACGGCCTTCGGCATTCACGCGCACCGGCTTCGCGGCTTTCCAGTTGGTCAGGTTCGAGCCGGTCAGGTCGGCGGAACCGCCGAGCAGTTCGGGCAGCACGGCCGACAGACCTTCGATGGCCTGCTGCGACGCCTTACGCGTCGCGACGGTCTCAGCGCGTTCGTTCGCGCCCGCGATGATCGCTTTCGCCTTGTCTTTCCAGTCGGCCGGCAGCTGCTTCGCGCTGCGGCGCTTGAACTCGGCGGCTTCCTGCGGATACTTGGCCGCGTAGGCGGCGAACGCCTTGTCCCACTCGGATTCAAGGCGCGCGCCCGCGTCCTTCGCATCCCATGCCGCGTAGACTTCCTGCGGGATCACGAACGGCTCCCACTTCCAGCCGATCGCTTCGCGCGTTGCCGCGATTTCCTTGTCGCCGAGCGGCGCGCCGTGCGAGTCGTGCGAGCCCGCCTTGGTCGGCGCGCCTTCACCGATCACGGTCTTGCAGCAGATCAGCGTCGGCTTGTCCGACTGCTTCGCCTGTCTGATCGCCGCGTCGACCGCGTCGACGTCATGGCCGACCACGTTCGGGATCACGTTCCAGCCGTACGCTTCGAAGCGCTTCGGCGTGTCGTCGTGGAACCAGTGCACCACTTCGCCGTCGATCGAGATGCCGTTGTCGTCGTAGAACGCGATCAGCTTGTTCAGCTTGAGCACGCCCGCGAGCGAGCAGGCTTCGTGCGAGATGCCTTCCATCAGGCAGCCGTCGCCGACGAACACGTACGTGTGGTGGTCGACGATCTTCGCGTCGGGCTTGTTGAATTCTGTGGCGAGCAGCGACTCCGCGAGCGCCATGCCGACCGCGTTCGCGAGACCCTGGCCGAGCGGGCCGGTGGTCGTCTCGACGCCCGGCGTGATGCCGTATTCCGGATGACCCGGCGTCTTCGAATGGAGCTGGCGGAAGTTCTTCAGCTCTTCCATCGGCAGGTCGTAGCCGGTCAAATGCAGCAGCGAGTACAGCAGCATCGAGCCGTGACCGTTCGACAGCACGAAGCGGTCGCGATCGGCCCATTGCGGGTTCTTCGGGTTATGGCGCAGATGACGCGACCACAGGGCAACGCCGATTTCGGCCATGCCCATCGGCATGCCCGGGTGGCCGGAGTTCGCCTTTTGAACGGCGTCCATGGACAACGCGCGGATCGCGTTAGCCATCAGGGAAGTGGGTGCGGGAGACGGGGTCGTCATGTCGAGTCCGGAGACAGAGTCAGAAAGCGGAGCGCGCTTGAGGCCCGGAAGCTCGGCGGCCAGTTCGCTACGGCGCACGATGCGGCGCCAGGAGACGCGAAACGGGCAGAGCAAGCGGACAAGGCTGAAAGCGTCACATTCTAGCAGAAGGTTAACCCCTACCCGGCCGGAAACCCGCCCGGCCGCGCGGTTCAACGCACTCCGCCCGGCGGCGGCATTCACGATCCGAGCAGCTGTTTTGCCCACGCTGCCGATCGAGCCCGTCCGCCGTGGACGCCCCGTTATTGTTCCAGCCTTGTGCCGGCGCCGTCTACGGATTTCCTCATGCGCGGCTCGGTCCGCTCGATGCCCGGATGTCTAGCGAGCTCCGCTACGGCCCGACCGATTCGCACGCTCGCCGAACGTCCCGCCGCATACCGCATCGATTCGCTGCGTCATGACGAACCAGCGGTGCACGCGGGGCAACTCTCGGCAGCGCGAACGGCGCGCGATAAACTGAGTCCGACGACGAAACCATCCATTTGAAGCGTGGACACCTGGAGCGAACCGGTTCGAGCGAAGCCGGCATGCCGCGCCGGAGCGAAACCCGCAACAGTGGCCACGCTGCCCCACGAGATCCGGAGAACTCCATGACCGCCCCTCGCCCCGCCGGTGTGCCCTGGCTGACCCCCTATCTGACGGTGCGCGACGCGCGCGTCGACGGCGTTTTTTTCGGCGGCGTTCGGCTTCGACGTGCGCGACAGCGTGCAGGACGATGGCGTCGTCATGCACGTCGAGATGACCTATCAAGGCCAATTGATCGTGATGTTCGCGCCCGAAGGCGCGTTCGGCTCGACCGCGAAGACGCCGAAGAGCGCGGGCACGATCGCGCCGCAATCGTTCTATGTCTATGTCGAGGACGTCGATGCCGTGTATGCTCGCGCGCTCGCGGCCGGCGCCAAGTCGCTGAGCGAGCCGCAGGACCAGTTCTGGGGCGACCGCTTTGCGCAGGTCGAAGACATCGACGGCTATCGCTGGGCGCTCGCCCGCCACCTTTCCTGAATCCGAGAGTCTTTCGTCGATGCCCCGTTTTTTTGTTGATGCGCTGCTTTATCCCGATGACGTGATCGCATTGCCCGACGACGTCGTGCGCCACGTGGCCGTGCTGCGTCTGCAGCCTGGCGACTCGTTGGTGCTGTTCAACGGCCAGGGCGGCGAATACGGCGCCGAACTCGTCGAGGTCGAGCGTCGTTCGGCTCGCGTGAAAATTGGCGAATTTCGCGCGGTGGAGGTCGAGCCGCCGTATCGGCTGACGCTCGCCCAAGGCATTGCAGGCGGCGACAAGATGGACTGGTTGATCGAGAAGGCGGTCGAACTCGGCGCCTCTGGCTTCGTGCCGCTCGCGACCGCGCGCAGCGTCGTGCGCCTGACCGGCGAGCGGGCACAGCGGCGGCAGCAGCACTGGCAGGGTGTGGTGCGGGCGTCGTGCGAACAGTGCGGGCGTAATCGGCTGCCAGACGTGATGCCGGTGTGTGAGATTGGCGCGTGGCTCGATACCCTCGCGCGCGAGCCGGCGCCCGACGAGTTGCGCCTGCTGCTGTCGCCGCGCGCGAGCATCGGCTTTGCGGCGCTGCCGGACGCGCCGCCGCCGGGTGGCGTGACGCTGCTGATCGGCCCCGAAGGCGGCCTTTCCGCCGACGAGGAAACTGCCGCCATTGAACAGGGCTTTACCGCAGTCGGCTTGGGCCCGCGTGTGCTGCGCACGGAAACCGCGGGGATCGCGGTGCTTGCCGCGCTTGCGGCGCGCTGGGGTGGTTGGTAAGCGGGAGCTTCCACAAGCAGCGCCGCAAAAAAACAACGGCCCGCTAATTAGCGGGCCTTTGCCGTTTATACCGCGACGTTAACTGCCAGGTCCAAGCAGAAACGCCTGAACAGGCGAACATTCTACGAGCCTCAGGCGAACGAGTAAAACACCCGGAACGCGACCTTGCGCTCGGCCCAGAATTCGGCCGCTTCACGGAACACGTCGAGCAGCGTTTCGCGCCCTTCCTTGTCGAATTTCTGCGCGATCGGCAGGTGTTCGAGCACGATTACGAAGCCAGGCTGCGCGCCGGCCTTGTGCACGAGGTCGGTCAGGCAATCGTAGAGCGCGTCGTAATTCTTGCCGAAATGCTTGGGAAACAGAAACGACGTCGCGATCGTCTCGAGCACTTCCTGCTTCGAGGCGGCGTTCGCGCAATACGCATACAGAAAGTGCTGGCCAAGGTGGTTGGCCTCGTCGGCGAGATCCTGCACGCGGAACGCGCGGATCGACTGCACGATGTTCGGCCGCACCGTCCTGAAAAGGCTCATGGGCTCTTCGTTCGATGAAACCACCGTGCCAGCCTCGCTTTGGTTGTCGCGACCCTGCTCGTCGGCGCGCATCTTCATGACGCGTTGGAACAAATTGCCGTCGCCGGCCGCGAAAAGATCCGTCGCGACTCCGGAATCGTGCGCGTAGATGTTGTCGCTCATGCCGTTCATCCCAATGTCATTCAACAATACGGTTAAAACTGGTGTAATGGTCGTCCGAGTAATAACAATTGTCGGTTCGCTGTAGCGGACCTCCGCAGACGATGCGGCGCGCCCCGCGATTACGCGCGTGAGGCGTGGGGACGGTGTATTCGTGGTAATAGCCGCGCCGATGAGCGGGCAGCACCCGTTCGTAGTTGCCGAATACGATGCCGTCCTTCTGATACGGGTAAGGCCCGCCGGCAGCAATGAGGTTCAACGTATCGACCGCCTCGCGCGGCAATTGCGCCAGCGCGATGGTGCCTACCTGCGCTTCCGCCACAGCTGGCGCCGAATAGTCTCGCGCCAGCGCCTCGGGCGCCGAACTTGACAACGCGCAGAGCGCGGCAGCACCGATCAGCACGCCTTTCATGCGCAACCAGTTGCGTGCCATGTATCAGGTTTCCCCGCTGTCAGACCACGAGTTTGACGACCATGAAAGTCGTAAGGGTATCGCTAATAGCCTTTGGAATCAACGTTCGACGGCCCGACGACACCCCGCCTCGCCGCGCGGATAGCCGGCCGTCGGGGCTTTGACGACTTTTGACAGAATGTTTAGCGCGATCAGGCTAAACTGAGCTCAATCGTGATCGAACGCAGCGCAAGCGGTGCAGGCTGCCGGTGGCCGAGGCGCTCGATTGCGGTTGTTAGAGCCTGGAACCACTCAGCCGAAAGGCTGTGTCATTGCCATTTTTCGGGGTGGCGATCCCCAGCTTGCCCTGAAGGCGTGCCCATTGCGGGCACGCCGTTTTTTTCAGGGCGCGCCGGTTGGAGAACCGGCGCCGGGCCTGTCGCGGCCCGGTCACGATGTGCGCTTAGCGGGTTGCGCTGACGTCCGCAACCAGCAGCGCCGCCATGTTGACGATCCGGCGCACCGTCGCCGACGGCGTCAGCACGTGCACCGGCTTGGCCGCGCCGAGCAGGATCGGGCCAATCGCGATGTTGTTGCCGGCCGCCGTCTTCAGCAGGTTGTACGCAATGTTGGCCGCATCGATGTTCGGCAGCACCAGCAGGTTCGCGTCGCCTTCGAGCGTCGAATCGGGCAGCACTTCGCGGCGCAGGTTGGAGTCGAGCGCGACATCGCCGTGCATTTCGCCGTCAATCTGCATCTCCGGCGCGCGTTCACGCAGGATCTCGAGCGTATCGCGCATCTTCTGCGCGCTCGGCGCGTTGCTCGAACCGAAGTTCGAATGCGACACCAGCGCGACCTTCGGCTCGATACCAAAGCGACGCACTTCCTCGGCCGCCATGATCGTGATCTCGGCCAGTTCCTCCGGCGTCGGATCGACATTCACGTGCGTATCGACGAGAAAAATCTGCCGGTTCGGCAACACCAGCCCATTCATCGCCGCATACACCTTCGCGCCCGGCTTCTTGCCGATCACCTGGTCGATGAAGTGGATATGGCGGTGCGTCGTGCTGACCGTGCCGCAGATCATGCCGTCCGCCTCGCCTTTCCTGACCATCATCGAACCGATCAGCGTGGTGCGGCGGCGCATCTCGAGCTTGGCCATCTGCGTGGTGATGCCCTTGCGCGACATCATCTTCGCGTATTCCTGCCAGAACTCACGGTAACGTTCGTCGTGATCGGTGTTGACGACCGTGTAATCCTGCCCGGCGACGAGACGCAGGCCATAACGAGCGATCCGCTGTTCGATCACGGCCGGCCGGCCGATCAGAATCGGCTTGGCGAGCTTTTCGTCGACGACGATCTGAATCGCGCGAAGTACACGTTCCTCTTCGCCTTCCGCGAACACGATGCGCTTCTTCTCCGGCTCGACGCTGCGCGCGAGCTGGAAGATCGGCTTCATCGTCGTGCCGCTGTGGTAGACGAATTGCTGCAGATGCTGCGCGTACGCGTCCATATCCTCGATCGGACGCTCGGCGACGCCACAGTCCATCGCGGCCTTCGCCACTGCAGGGGCGACCTTCACTATCAGACGCGGATCGAAGGGCTTCGGAATCAGGTATTCCGGTCCGAACGACAGATCCTGGATGCCATACGCGGTCGCGACGATGTCGCTCTGTTCTTGGCGCGCCAGTTCGGCGATCGCGTTGACGGCGGCGATTTCCATTTCGCGCGTGACCGTCGTCGCGCCCGCGTCCAGTGCCCCGCGGAACAGGAACGGGAACACCAGCACGTTGTTGACCTGGTTCGGGTAGTCGGTGCGGCCCGTGCACAGCACCGCGTCCGGACGCACTTCGAGCGCGAGTTCCGGCAGGATTTCCGGCGTCGGGTTCGCGAGCGCGAGGATCAGCGGCTTGGCGGCCATCTTCTTGACCATGTCCTGCTTGAGCACGCCGCCAGCCGACAGGCCGAGGAACACGTCCGCGCCGTCGATCACCTCGGCGAGCGAGCGCGCGCTGGTTTCACGCGCGAAACGCTCCTTGTCCGGGTCCATCAGTTCGGTACGGCCCTTGTAGACGACGCCCGCGAGGTCGGTCACGGTGATGTTTTCGAGCGGCAGGCCGAGGTCGACCAGCAGGTCCAGACAGGCGAGCGCCGCCGCGCCAGCGCCGGACGAGACCAGCTTCACTTCCTTGATGTCCTTGCCGACGACCTTCAGGCCGTTGGTGACCGCCGCCGCGACGACGATCGCGGTGCCGTGCTGGTCGTCATGGAAGACCGGAATCTTCATGCGCTTGCGGCATTCGCGTTCGACGATGAAGCAGTCCGGCGCCTTGATGTCTTCGAGGTTGATGCCGCCGAAGGTCGGCTCGAGCGCGGCGATCACGTCGACCAGCTTGTGCGGATCGGTCTCGTTGATCTCGATATCGAACACGTCGATGCCGGCGAACTTCTTGAACAGGACGGCCTTGCCTTCCATGACCGGCTTCGACGCGAGCGGGCCGATGTTGCCGAGACCCAGCACCGCGGTACCGTTCGTGACGACGCCGACGAGGTTGCTGCGCGCGGTGAAGCGCGCGGCGTTCAGCGGGCTCTCGACGATTTCCTCGCACGCAAATGCGACGCCAGGCGAATATGCCAACGCGAGGTCGCGCTGGTTGATCATCTGCTTGGTCGGGGCGATCGCGATCTTGCCGGGAGTCGGAAACTCGTGGTAATCGAGGGCTGCTTCGCGGAGTTTGGTATTGACGGGATTCGACATAAGGCGGGCTTCGGAGGGCAGATTAGAATAGACGTTCGACGGCATTGTAGCCCCAATTGCCCACGCAATTCCTTCAATACGGGTACAACTGCCGCGACTGAAACAGCGTGAAAGCGCGTTGCCCGTTGCACCGCTCGCCCGTTGCTTGCGACCGGGCATTACGCTCGAATCTCCTGACCTGCGCTATTTCTCCACTCGTTCTCCGCTCATCGCCCGCCATCATGCTTTCCGAGTTTTCGCTGATCGACCGCTTCTTCGCCCGCCGCGCCGCCCAAGCGCGGCCCTCCACTACCGAAGGCGGCACGCTCGGCATCGGCGACGACTGCGCGTTGCTGGCACCGCCTGCCGGCGAAATGCTGGCGATCTCGACGGACATGCTGGTGGAAGGCCGTCACTTCTTCGCCGATATCGATCCCGAAGCGCTCGGTCACAAGGCGCTCGCGGTCAACCTGTCGGACCTCGCGGCGATGGGCGCGCAGCCGCAGGCATTCACGCTCGCCTTCGCGCTGCCGCAGGCCGACGAAGCGTGGCTATCCGGATTCAGCGAAGGCCTGTTCGCGCTGGCCGAGCGCTACGGCTGCGAGCTGATCGGCGGCGATACGACCGGCGGGCCGCTCAATCTGTGCATTACCGTGTTCGGCAGCGTGCCGCCGCAAACAGCATTGCGCCGCGATGCCGCGCAACCCGGTGACGACATCTGGATTTCCGGCACGCTCGGCGACGCGCGCGCCGGCCTCGGCGTGCAGCGGGGCGAATGGTCCGCCGATCCGAACGACGCCGCGACGTTCCGCCAGGCACTCGAACGCCCCGAGCCGCGCATTGCGCTCGGCCTCGCGCTGCGCGGCATCGCACACGCGGCGCTCGACCTGTCGGACGGACTCGCCGGCGATCTGCTGCATATCCTGGAGCGCTCGTCGGTGAGTGCAAGCGTCGACGTCGACGCGGTGCCGCGCTCGGCCGCGTTGCGCCGACTGCCACCCGACGTCCAGCAGCGCTGCACGCTAGCCGGTGGCGACGACTACGAGCTGTGCTTCACCGCGCCCGCTGCCGCGCGCGCCGCGGTCGAGGCCGCCGCGCACAAGGCCGCTGTGCCGGTCACTCGCATCGGTACAATAAGCGCACTGGAGGCGGCCACCGACCGCCCGGCCATCGCGTGGCGCAACGCCGCCGGCGCGCCGCTCACTCTGACGCTGCAAGGTTTCGATCACTTTCATGCAGAATGACCCCCCGCTCGGCCCCGCCGACGACTTCCTCGGCAGCGAGCCGCCGCAAGCACCAGAACCGCGCGCGCCGAAGCCCGCTCAGCCACGCCGCGCGACCGCGCGCTTCATGCTGTCGCATCCAGTCCACATCCTGTCGCTCGGCTTCGGCAGCGGGCTGTCGCCCGTCGCGCCGGGGACGATCGGCACGCTGTTCGGATGGGCGTCCTTCGCGGTACTGAGCCGCTATCTGACCGTTATCGAATGGGGCGTGCTGATCGGCGTCGGCTTTCTCGCCGGCATCGCGCTGTGCGGCTTTACCGCGAAGCGGCTTGGCGTCGAGGATCCGTCGGCGGTAGTGTGGGATGAAATCGTCGCGTTCTGGCTCGTGCTGCTGATGGTCACGCCTGCCACGCTCGCCGCTCAGGTTTGGGCATTCGTGATCTTCCGCTTCTTCGACATGGTGAAGCCGCCGCCGATCGGCTACTTCGACCGTCGGCTGAAAGGCGGCTTTGGCATCATGTTCGACGACCTGATCGCCGCGTTCTTTACGTTGCTCGTGATTGCACTGTGGCGGATGTCGGTTTGAGCGCTGCCCGAATGCTACCTGAGCACCGTTCGGCTCTTCTGGTCGCCACCCGGCCCCTGCCGTTCGCCGCGCCTCACGGCCGGCTTCGTTTTCCGGATTGACTGACGCCATGCCTACCGATTCCGTCGTTCACCAGCTTGCGATCCGCGTGAGCAACCGTCTGCGCGACGAGCGCCTGATGCTCGTGACCGCCGAGTCCTGCACGGGCGGCATGGTCGCGACCGCGATCACCGACATCTCCGGCAGCAGCGGCTGGTTCGAACGCGGCTTCGTCACGTATTCGAACCAGGCGAAGAGCGAAATGATCGGCGTGCCGGCCGACCTGATCGAAAAGCACGGCGCGGTCAGCGAACCGGTCGCCCGGGCGATGGCTGAAGGCGCGCTGCGCAACAGCCGCGCGCAGGTGTCGCTGTCGATCACGGGCGTCGCTGGGCCCGGTGGCGGCACCGAAACCAAGCCGGTCGGCATGGTGTCGTTCGGCTGGACCAATCGGCTGCATACGTCGGTGGAAACGAAGATTTTCAAGGGCGATCGCGAGCAGATCCGCGTGCAGGCCGCGGCGCACGCGCTGCGCGGCCTGCTGGCGCTACTCGACGAACGCGAGCATTGAGCGGCGTCTAACTGTCACTGAGGAGGCGAACAATGCCGGATTCGCGCGCGATCGCAGATGAACTGATCCGCCGCTTCGACCTGAAGCCCCATCCCGAAGGCGGCTTTTTCGCGGAGACCTATCGCTCCGCCGCGCGCGTGCTGCGCGCCGGCGACGCAAGCGAGACTGAGAACACCCGTGCGGCATCGACCGCGATCTATTACATGCTGTGCGACGGCGCGCATTCGGCGTGGCATCGGATCCGATCCGACGAAGTCTGGCATTTCTACGCCGGCGAGCCGCTGCTGGTCCATGTGCTCGATGAAGGCGAGGCCGACGGTGCGCTCGTCACGCACCGGCTCGGCAATCCGCTCACGCATCCCGATATGGTGTATCAGGCCGTCGTGCCCGCCGGTATGTGGTTCGCGGCCGAGTGCGCCGATCCGGCGTCGTTCGCGCTGGTCGGCTGCACGGTCGCGCCGGGTTTCGAATTCAGCGAGTTCGAACTCGCGGAGGTCGATGCGCTGAAGGCGCGGCATCCGCGCCATGCGGAGTTGATCGGGCGACTGGGACCGGCGCGCTGACGCGCCGCTCCTCGATTCAACGAAACGCGTTGATCCGGTCGCGGGTGTCCTTCGCTGCCTGCGCGGCCGCTTGCGCGAAGTCGTCGCCCTTGCCCGCGTAGATGATCGCGCGCGAAGAGTTGATCAGCATGCCGGTGCCGTTCGCGGTACGTCCGGCGCTCACGGTGGCCTGCACGTCGCCGCCTTGCGCACCAATGCCCGGAATCAGCAGCGGCATGTCGCCGACGATCCCGCGCACCACTTCGATTTCCTTCGGAAACGTCGCGCCGACCACGAGCCCCAGTTGGCCGCTCGCATTCCACTTCTGCGCGGCCAGTTGCGCGACGACCTGGTACAGCGGCCGGCCGCCCGTCTCGAGAAACTGCAAGTCCGAGCCGCCCGCGTTCGACGTGCGGCACAGCACGATCACGCCCTTGCCCGCGTGCTCGAGATACGGCTCGATCGAATCGAAACCCATGTACGGATTGACCGTCACCGCGTCGGCCTGGTAGCGCTCGAACGCCTCGCGCGCGTACTGCTCGGCGGTGCTGCCGATATCGCCGCGCTTGGCGTCGAGAATCACCGGCAGGCCCGGATGGTTCGCGTGAATGTGAGCGATCAGCTGCTCGAGCTGGTCTTCCGCGCGATGCGCGGCGAAGTAAGCGATCTGCGGCTTGAACGACGACGCATACGACGCGGTTGCATCGACGATCGTGCGGCAGAACTCGAAGATCGCGTCGGCGCGGCCCGCGAGCGCGCCCGGAAATTTGCTGGGCTCGGGATCAAGCCCAACGCACAGCAGCGAGTTCGTGCGCTGCCAGGCGTCGTTGAGTGTCTGGATGAAATTGGACATGGTGAGTCTCGCGGCGAGCCGGTAATCGGAGGAGGCGCGTATTTTACCCGTCCGACGATCGCCATCCGTCGATGGCGGTCAGCGCGCGGCCCGCACCTCATTGACTGTGGCTACTGCCTGCGCCGCGCGCCACGTGCACCCGGCATCGAGCGCAGGCCAGTCCGCTCGACCGTGAAGCGGAACGTGCGCGTCAACCGCTCGCCGCGCTTGAGCAGCGTCATGCCGTTTTCGCTCGCGCCGCCGGCCAGGTTCATCGCATTGATCGGATGATCGACCGGCTCGAAGCAGAAGAAGTCTTCCCCGGGCGGTGTGTACAGCACGTAGTAGTCGGTATCGGCGGCGATGTTCAGCGACAGCCGGCGCTTCGGCCACACCACCGCCGCCTGGCCGCTCCAGCCGGTGAACGCGTGATTGACGATCGTCTCCGGCAGCGGATACGCGACGCCGAACTGCCACGCGGGCGGCGCCGGCACGTGACGCACCGGCAGCCAGTCGTCGCCCGACAGCCACAGGCCGCCGGCCGCCGCCGACAGCTCGGTGTCCTCATCGCGCACGAAGAACGGATGCACGCCGAGCCCGAACGGCAGCGTCTCGCGGCCGGTGTTTTCGATTTCGAGCGCGACGATGAGCGTCGGGCCGTCAAGCGTATAGGTTTGCGTCGCGCGGAACGCGTACGGCTTGCCGTCGCTGCGGTCGAGCGCGAGGCGCACGTGCTCGCGGCCCGTGTCGAGCACCTGCCATTGCGCGAGCCAGCCGTCGCCGTGAATCGGCAGCGGTTCATCGGCGCGGTTGCGCGGCACCTCGACGCGCCGCCCGCCCACGCTGAAATGACCGCCGCCGATGCGGTTCGAGTACGGCAACAGCGGATAGCAGGCAAGCTGGTTCGGTTCCGTATCGACACCGACTTCACTGCAGCGCCGGAAGATCGGCGTCAGCGCGCCGTCGTCGCGCCAGTCGAAGCGGGTCACGCCGCCGCCGAGCGTCGGCGCGACATCGAGACGCAATTGCGAGTTGGCGAGCGTGATGCACGCGACATCGCCGGCACTGCCTTCGCCGAGCGCGACCGCCGATGTGCTCGGGCCCGCCAGCACCGGATTGGCCGCCGCGGCAAGTCGCGAGCGTCGCGTTTGAGAGGTTGGGGATGAGGCTGAAACGAGATTCGCAACAGTCATATCTGGCTCCATCGAGAGGCGTGGGACGTTGCCGTCAGGATTGACGGGAGTTGCGGGCGATTTTTTATGAGCAATTCGCCTCGAGTCCGAACTGCATGCTGCCGATTCGTTGCCGGCCGGTCGCGGGCGTATCGCTAGCAGACCGAAACTGCTACATCGACTTCTGCTTCACCTTCAGGATCGCGGCCCCGGCGCGCGGCCGGGGCTGCGTCATTCTGCGCTAGATCGGCGCGCCCTGGAACAGCGGTTCCGCAACACCGCGCCGTGCGAGCGTCGCGACGAACAGGTCGCCCGCGAGCGTATCGGCCGCGCGCGCCGTCGCATCGAGTTCGGCGTAGGCGCTCGTGATGTACAGCGTGTCGAGCGCCTTCTCGCCCTGGGTGCTGCCCGCGGCCTCGCCGAGCGCGGCACCGCCGATCGCGACGCAGCTCGGCTGCGTGGTCGGCACGTCGATGCGCTCGGTTTCCACACCATCGGGACCGTAGCGCACCACGCGCGCGCCGCCCCACTGCGCGTTCCACAGGCCGCCGTCGCTGTCGACGGTCGAGCCGTCGGGGATGCCGTTCGCATCGGTTAGACGCGTGAACACGCGATCGTTCGCGATGCTGCCGTCCGCGCGATAGTCGCACGCGCGGATTTCACGCGTCGGCGAATCGCAGTAGTACATCGTCGCGCCGTCGGGACTGAATGCGATGCTGTTCGAAATTGCCGGCGCTGGCAACGGTAAGCGTTCGAGCGATAGATCGTGATTCAACCGATAAAAGCCGGCGACCCTCTGCCGTTGCCCGCTTTCGTCCTTAGTGCCGAACACGAAGCGCCCTTGCCGATCGCAGCGGCCATCGTTCACGCGCGTGTTCATGCCGGGTTCGACGTCGACGATCCGCTGCGTAGTGCCGGTCTGCAGATCGAAAAACGCGAGATGCGATGCGAGCCCGAGCAGCACGTAGCGCGGGTTTTCGCACAGCGCGAAGGTGGCGAGCCGCTCGGGCATGTCGAACGAATCGCTGCTGCCGTCGGCCGGATCGTAGCGCCACAGCCGCGCGCCCTCGATATCGGTCCAGTAGAAACGGCCGCTGCGGGCGCACCAGGTCGCGCCTTCGCCGAGTTCGCACTGCGCGTCGAGCAGCAGCGTGGCCCGCTGCACGCGCGGGTTGCCGCTCACGCCCAGCCTCCGTCCACGACGATGTCCTGCGCGGTGATCATGCGGCTGTCGTCGGCGGCGAGGAACAGCGCCATGCGCGCGAGGTCGGCCGGCATCAGCTCGGCGTCGATGCACTGGCCTTCCTTGATCTGCCGGCGGCCGTTGTCGTCGAGCCACAGGCGCAGCTGCTTCTCGGTCATCACCCAGCCCGGCACCAGCGTGTTGACGCGGATATTGAAGTGGCCGAGGTCGCGCGCGAGCCCGCGCGTGAGCCCCTGCACCGCCGACTTCGACATCACGTACACCGGATAGCCGCCGTTCTTCAGCATCCAGCTGATCGAGCCGAGGTTGATGATCGAGCCGCTGCGCGCGGCCTTCATGTCCTCCATCACGGCCTGCGCCGCGAAGAACTGGTGGCGGATATTGACGGCGATGCCCGCGTCGAACGACTCGCGCGTGACGTCGGCAATCTGATGGCGCTTGTCGTTCGCCGCGTTGTTGATCAGCACCTGGATCGGACCCAGCGCCGCCTTCACATCGGCGATCGCTTTTTGCAGCGCGTCGACATCGGTCAGGTCGCAGGGGAGAAACAGCGGCTTGTGCTTCGAATCGCCGAGCTGGTCGGCGAGGGCTTCGCCGGCGCTCGCGTCGATATCGAAGAACGCGACGCGCGCGCCCTGCGCCGCGAAGTGCTCGACGAACGATGCGCCGATGCCGGTCGCGCCGCCCGTGATCAGCACCGTACGGTCGACGAGGCTCGGATAGCGCGCGTACGCGGTGTCAGCGAGACTGACGTTTGCATTGGCCGGAGACGACATCGTTCGATTCCTTTATGAGCTTGGGATGGGGTGAAAGCGACTCAGTCGCGCGAGCCGCGGTTCTTCAACTGGTCGAGCAACACGGCCGCGAGCAGGATCGCGCCGCGCACCAGGTACTGGTAGAACGCGTCGATGTTCAACAGGTTCATCACGTTCTCGACCGTGCCCATGATCAGCACGCCGATCACGACGCCCGAGATCGTCGCGCGGCCGCCCAGCAGCGACACGCCGCCGAGCACGCACGCGGAGATCACGTTCAGCTCGAAGCCTTCGGCGGCATTCGGCTGACCCGACGTGATACGCGACGCGAGAATCACGCCGGCGAGCGCGGTGACGGCGCCCTGGATCAGGAAGATGTAGACGCGCGTGCGCTCGACGTTGATACCGGCGAGCCGCGACGCTTCCGGATTACCGCCGATCGCGAGCGTATTGCGGCCGTACACGGTCTGGTTCAGCATCACGCCGAACACGATGAAGCAGATCAGCGTGACCCAGATCGGCAGCGACACGCCGAAGAACGTCAGGCCGCCCAATGCGATGAAGGTATCCGACGACACGCCGACCGCCTGACCATGCGACACGATGAAACCGAGGCCGCGGACGATTTCCATCGTCGCGAGCGTGGTAATCAGCGCGTTGATGCGCAGATAAGCGATCACCGCGCCGTTGACGAAACCGATCACCGCGCCCGCCGCGACCGCCGCGATGATCGCGATGACCGTGCTGTTGGTCGCGTTGAGCACCATCGCGCACAGCACGCCGGCGAATGCGACGGTCGAGCCGACCGACAGGTCGAAGTCGCGCGACGCGAGGCAGAACATCATCGTGCACGCGACCATGCCGATCTGCGAGATCGACAGAGCGAGGCCGAGCATGTTCTCGATCGAGAAGAAATGATCGACGGTCAGCGACATCGTGACGAACATCACGATGAAAATCACGATCAGGCTGTACTCGGTGATCTGCTGCCACCACTTGGCCTTGTCGCTGGTCTGCGGAATCAGCGCGTCGGCCGCGCTCTTGGCGGCCTGCTGCGCGAGGTTTTCTCTGGCTTGCATGTTCAATACTCCTCCCCGTTCCCCACGGGTTGCGGACTCTCGTCCGGATAAGGTTCAGGCCGCGCGCGAGCCGCTCTGGTTGGCTGCGTTGGCGTTCGTGTTCGAGTCACCAGGTAGCGCGGTCGAGCTTTGCGGCAGCGCGAGGCTCAGCACCGACTGCTCGGTCGCATCCTTGCGCGCGAGCTCGCCGGAAATGCGGCCCTGGCGCATCACGACGATCCGGTCGGACACGCCGAGCACTTCGGGCAATTCCGACGAAATCATCACGATCGCGCAGCCGCGCTCCGCGAGCTGATAGATCACGTTATAGATCTCGTGCTTCGCGCCGACGTCGATGCCGCGCGTCGGTTCGTCGAGAATCACGACCTTCAGATCTGGCTCGGCGAGCCAGCGCGACAGAATCGCCTTCTGCTGGTTGCCGCCCGACAGGAAGCGGATCTTCTGCCGGCGATGCGGCGTCTTGATCTTCAGCAGCTTGATGAAACGGTCCGCCGTCTGCGCCTCTTTCTTGCGATCGAGAAACACGCCCGCGCGCAGATAGTGACGGCGGCAGCTGATGTTGATGTTCTCCGCGACGCTCGCCATCGCGACGATGCCTTCTTCCTTGCGATCCTCGGGGCACAGCACGATGCCGTGTTTGATCGCCTCGCCCGCGCTGCGCACCTTGATCGGCTTGCCGTCGAGCACGAGTTCGCCGCCCTTGCGATGCTCGGCGCCGTACACCAGATGCATCAGCTCGCTGCGGCCCGCGCCGACGAGTCCGAAGAAGCCGACGATTTCGCCGCGCCGCACCTCGAAGCTGGCCGGCTGCGCGAGCGGATGACCTTCGATCGCCTTCGCCGCGAAGCGCACTTCGCCGAGCGGCCGCGCCGTATAGCTATAGATGTCCGAAATTTCGCGCCCGACCATCTCGCTCACGATCGTGTCGCGCGATACGCCTTCGAGCGTCGGATGCGACGCGACCTTGCGGCCGTCGCGGAAGATCGTGCACGCGTCGCACAGCTCGTAGATCTCGTCCATCCGATGCGAGATGTAGATCATCGCGCGGTTGTCGGCGCGCAGATCGCGCACCAGCTTGAACAGCACCTCGGTCTCGCGATGCGACAGCGAACTGGTCGGCTCGTCGAGCGCGATCACGCGCGCATTGCGCATCAGCGCCTTGCAGATTTCGACCATCTGCCGCTGCGCGATCGACAGCTTGCGCAGTTTCGCGTTCGGATCGAGCGCGACGCCCATCGCTTCGAGCCGCTCGCGCACGAAGCGCTTCGCCTCGCGCTTGTCGACCCAGCCGAGCGCATTGGGCAGCTGGCCGAGCAGCAGATTTTCCGCGACCGTGAGGTCGGGCACGTACTGCAGTTCCTGGTGAATCACCGCGATGCCGGCACCGATCGACGCGGCCGCGCTCGGAAAGCGCACCTCCTTGCCGTCGATCATCATGCGGCCCGAATCGGGCTGATACTCGCCGCCGAGAATTTTCAGCAGCGTCGATTTTCCCGCGCCGTTTTCGCCCATCAGGCCGTGCACCTGGCCGACGTTGACGTCGAAGGACACACCGTCGAGCGCACGCACGCCTGGAAAAACCTTGCCGATATTGTCAAAACGTAGCGTCGCTGACACTTCGCCTCCTCATCCCTCATGTAGACCGTACGCGCGCCGCCCTCCGCAACAGGCGGAGAAAGCGGCGCGCCGGCGGTGTACTTCATGTCACCGCAAGACCCGCGATTACTTCGACGCGAGGCCCATCTTCTCGCGCACTTCGCCGACGTTGTCGCGCGTCGCCAGCATGCCGGTCGTCAGCGTGAGCAGCGGCGGCTCCTTGCCCTGGGTGATCCACGAGTACATCAGTTCCGAGGTTTCCTCGCCGTGGCGCTTCGGGCTGATGATCACGGTGCCGAAGAAGCCCGTCGGCTGCGGCTTCTTGAACTCGTTCAGCGCGGATTCCGAACCGCCGATGCCGATACCGATCATGTTGTCGGCCTTGAAGCCACGGCCTTCCGCCGCGCGCACCGCGCCGAGCACGCCTTCGTCGTTCAGCGCGTAAGCGACCCAGTGCTTGAACTGCGGGTTCTTGGTCAGCGCGATGTTGGCGGCATTGAAAGCGTTTTCCGTGTCGGTCTTCGCTTGCGGCGCGGTGATCACGTTCGCTTTCGGGAAGCCCGCGGCGACCAGCGCGTCGGTCGCGCCGGTGGTGCGGTCATGCGCGGTCGGCAGCTGTTCATAGGTCACGTCGATCGCGCCGACGTCCTTCATGTCCCAGCCGCGCTTCTTGATTTCAGCCGCGATGCCGTCGCCGACCTGCTTGCCGATGTTATACGCCGAGATGCCCATGTGCGGCACCGCTTCGATCGGCTTGCCCGCGCCGTCGACGAGGCGGTCGTCGACCGTCATCATCTTCAAGCCGTCGGCTTTCGCCTTCGCGACGATGCCCGGCCCGAGCTTGACGTCGGGCGTGCAGATCACGAAGCCCTGCGCCTTCTGCGCGGCGAGGTTATCGATTGCGCTCATCACCTTCTCGCCCGACGGCGCGCCGATCTTCACGAGCGTGAAGCCCTTCTCCTTGGCGGCGATCTCGGCGAACTTCCATTCGTCCTGGAACCACGGCTCTTCCGGCTGCTTCACGAGGAAGCCGATCTTGACCGTATCGGCAGCCTGTACGACCGGCGCGTTGAAGAGCACACCCGTCGCCGCCGCTGCCAGCGTGAGGAAAATTCTGCGTTTCATGATGCGTGTCTCCTGACTAATTGATAACGAGAAGGTAATCGGCCGCGTCTTCTAATACCGGTCCTGACACACGCGGCCAGCGCGTCGTCCGGTGTTCTGTGCGTCTCTTCGCGATGCGAATTCAGTCGTGATACAGCGCCGAGCGGCCGCCATCGACGGTGATGCAGCTCGCGTTGATGAACGGCGCCTCGTCCGATGCGAGGAACACCGCGGTCATCGCCACTTCCTCCGGGCGCCCGATGCGCTTCATCGGCTGCAGATCGAGCGTCGCCTGCTGCGCGGCGGCCGGATCGGGCTGCTCGTTCCACCAGTCGTGCGTCAGCTGCGTCTCGATGTAGCCCGGTGCGATCGCGTTCACGCGCACGTTGCACGGCGCGTACTCGATGCCGAGCGCGCGCGTGAGGCCGATCACGCCATGCTTCGCGACCGGATACGGGAAGCAGCCCGGAATGATCTTGAACGCGTGGGTCGACGCGATATTCACGATGCTGCCCGCGCCGCGTTCGACCATCCCCGGCAGCACCGCGCGACAGCCATTCCACACGCCGTCGAGATCGACCGCGAAGCAGCGCCGCCAGTCGGCGTCCGTCATCGTCAGCGGATCGCAAAACACGTTGATGCCCGCGTTGTTGACGAGGATGTCGAGCGCACCGAACGCGCGCTCGCCTTCGCTCACCGCATGCCGCAGCGACGCGGGTTGGGTCACGTCGGTCTGCACCGCGAGCACGCGCGCGCCTGCGCCGACTTCCGCCTCGATCCGCGCCGCCGTGCGCTGCGCCGTGTCGAGATCGAGTTCCGCCAGCACGACCGCCGCGCCCTCGCGCGCGAATGCGAGCGCGATCGCCGCGCCGATGCCGCGCCCGGCGCCGGTCACTAGAGCGGCTTTGCCGGCGAGCCGGTTCATTTCTTCGCTCCTGCGCGAGCGATCCGCAGACCGTTGATGAACGCCTTCGCATGCGACGCGGTCACCGCCGCGCTCTGGCCCGGCTTGTAGAGCGCCGAGCCGAGGCCGAAACCGTTGGCGCCGGCGCTCAGGAACGGCCCCATGTTGTCCGGGTTGATGCCCCCGACCGGCACGAGCGGCACCTGCGCGGCGATCACCGCGCGCCATGCCTTGACGACCTGGCAGCCGAGTTGCTCGGCGGGGAACATCTTCAGCACGTCCGCGCCGTTCTTCAGCGCGATGAACGCTTCGGTCGGCGTCGCGACGCCGGGCGCGCAGGCGAGGCCGCGCGCCTTCGCGGCGATCACGACATCCGGATCGCTGTGCGGCATCACGATGAGTTCGCCGCCCGCCGACTTCACGTCGTCGACGTACAGCGGATGCAGCACCGTGCCCGCGCCGACGATCGCGTCGGCCGGCAGCACCTTGCGGATCGCGGAGATGCTGTCGAACGGCTGCGGCGAATTGAGCGGTACTTCGACGATGCGAAAACCCGCTTCGTACAGCGCTTGACCGTGATCGGCCGCGTCGGCGGGCGTGACGCCACGCATGATCGCGATCAGCGGACAGACTTCGAACGCGGCGATCAGACCCGCGTGCGGCATGTAGGGTCCGGGCAGATTGATATGTGGTTGCATGTCGGTTCCTTGTTTCGTGAGCGTCGTAAAGGCTCTGCCGCCGGTCAGCCCGCTCGCGCCGCCTGCGCGGACGGCTGCACGAGCCCCGCTGCTACCGCAACGCGCCACAGGCCGCGTTCGGTCGCGTGTCTGACCGGTTCCGCGCGCAGACAGCCGAATTGCGCGAGCGCGAGGCGGTAGCGCTCGCATAGCGCGTCGTTGCCGATCAGCCGCAGACTCTGCTGCGCGAGCGAGCTGCCTTGCTGAGCGAGCACCGCTTCGAGGCCGGCGAGTTCGTGTCCGATCAGCAGGCCCGACAGATAGTCGGGCTGAGCGTCGCTCGACAGCGCGCCGGTCAAGCCGAGCGTGCGCGTGCTGAACACGGTCGCGAGCACGCCCGCCTGACCTTTCTCGCGCGCGATGTTCACACCGCGCAAAAATGCTTCGGTATCCGGCCGATCGGGCGTGACCATCGTACGGCCGAGAATCGTGTGCTCGCGCAGCGCGGCGAATACCTCGCCAGTCATGAAGGTGTGAAAACGCTCGATGCGCTCCGCCTGCACGACCGCCCATTTCGCGTGCGTGCCGGGCAGGCCGATCAGTGAGCGAGCGTTGCTGTCGACGGCGCTCGTGCCTTGCGCGCCGTTCGCATCCGCGCTGAGCGCGCCGAAAATCTGCGTCTCCTCGCCGCGCATCACGTTCGGCAATTCGCCGCGTTGCAGCACGCCCGGCACGATATGCAGCGTCGCGCCGCGCGCGGTCTGCACCCGGACGATGCCGGCCACCAGCGCATCGGCGTTCGCGGGCGTCTCGACATACGGCGCTTCGAGCCAGCCCTGCGCGCTGCCCACCATCCCCGCCGCGATCACCGGCACGCCGCGCCCATGCTCGAGCCACGCGCCGCAGGCGTCGTCGAACGCCGCGTCGAAGCCGCCCTCGGCCGCGCTGCGCGGCAGATTCATAATGCCGGCCGACGATGCGCGCGTCGCCAGCACGCGACCGTGCACGTCGAACAGATACGCGCGCAGCGACGTCGTGCCCCAGTCGAGCGCGATCAGCGCGGCATGCGTGAAATCGACGGCGGCGGTATCCGTGCCATCGGTCGCGTCCGGCTGCACGCCCGATGTGGGCCCGGCGGGCGCCTGGTGGTTCGCCAGCGTGGCGGTGCCCGCTTGTTTCATCGCTTGATCCTGCGCGTGGCCGGTTGCGGTGCGCGCCAACCGAGTTCTTCCGAAATCGCGCGCGCCTCGCGCTGCACGACCGGAATCAGTTCGTCCATCCGTTCGAGCGGCATATACGGAATCGTGCTCGCCACCGACAACGCCGCGACGATCGCGCCCGACGCATCGCGCACCGGCGCCGCGACGCAACGGATCGACGCTTCGTTCTCTTCGAGATCGAACGTGTAGCCGCCGGCCGCGTAGTTCGTCATGCGCTGCAGGAAGGTCGGCGCGTCGGGGCGGTTGTCGGGCTTGAAGCTGACGCCCGCGAGCGCGCGGCGCGACGCCTCGAACAGCGACTGCCATGCGTCCGGCGCGAGGTCGAGCATCATCGCCTTGCCGATGCCGGTCGACGCGAGCGGCATCCGATGGCCGACCCGCGAGCGCATTTCGAGGCCGCGCGTGCCGGGGATCTTGTCGATGTACAGCACGTCGTCGCCGTCGCGCACGCCGAGGTGGATCGTGTCGAGCGTCTGCTCGGCCAGCGACTGCAGGTGCGGACGCGCGACGGCCGTCAGCGGCATCTGTTCGAGCGCGATGGTGCCGAGCTCGATCAGCTTCGGCCCGAGCAGATAGCCGCCCTGCACCTGGCGCAGATAGCGCGCCTGCACGAGGCTGCTGACCAGTCGATGCGTGGTGCTGCGGGTGGTGCCGAGCGCGGCGCCGAAGCTGCGCAGATCGCGCACGCCGGCCGCCGCCGCCTCGAGAATCGCGAGGCCGCGCAACAGTGTCTGTGTGCCGGCCTGCTGCGGCGTGATTTCCAGCAGCGTGACCGGCAGCCCGAGTCCGTCGACGGTCGCCGCGCGCTGCACCGGGCGCGACGCCCTTGCGGTTGCGGACGCACTGGCGGCGACATTGGCGGTGACGGCTGAAGCCTCGCGCGGCGCGGGATTCGCGGCGCGGTCCGGCGCGCCGTTCGACCCCGGCGCCGCCTCGGTCGGGCTAGCCCCGTGAGTAGGCATCGCTTTGTTCATGGCGATTCGCTTTCGGATGGTTTCTGCGCTTAGCGCGCGGGGCCGGAGAACAGGGCGGGAACGCGTGCGGCGCCGCGCTCGCGCGGCTGCTGTGGTTGGCTGCCAGACATGTTGGCCTCGTCTCCGGTTTTTTTGTGTCGCGGTTCGCTGTTTCAGCGCGCTGGAGCGCCTACTTGCGATGCATGTTGGCTTGGATTGTAGGGCGACTTTTGAGAATCACCAATATGTGAATGTTGAGTCCAGATAGTGAGATTTTAGTTGGCAATCAGCTGTTTAGCGGAACGCAGCGCCTCCGCGAAAAGACGCAAAAAAGCCCGCGCGAGGCGGGCTTCGGAACTGAAAACCAGGGGATCGACAGCCCTTTTCAATCCGGCAATTCGGCCGCGCCCATCCGCCGCGCGATGACTCGCGCGCGTTGCGTGAGATACGCCGAATTCCTGTGTTCATCGAAATACTTGGGGCGCGGCAGCATCACCGCGAGCCGCGCCGACTGCGCGGCCGTGAGCTTGCTCGCCGAGGTCTTGAAGTAGTACTGCGCGGCCGCCTCGGCGCCGTACACGCCGTTGCCCCATTCGACCGAGTTCAGATAGATCTCGAAGATGCGCTGCTTGTCCATCAGCGTTTCGAGCATCCACGTGATGATCAGCTCCTGGCCCTTGCGGATATAGCTTTTCTCGCGCGACAGGAACAGGTTGCGCGCAAGCTGCTGCGAGATCGTCGAGCCGCCGCGCACGATCCGGCCTTGCGCCTTGTTGCGCTCCCATGCCTGCAGCATCGCGTCGGTTTCGTAGCCTTTGTTGTTGACGAAGTTCGCGTCTTCGGACGCGATGATCGCGCGCTTCAGGTTGCGCGAAATCTGCTCGTACGGCACCCACGTGCGCTGCACCGACAGATCCGGCCGGTCCTGCGACAGACGCCACGCGTCCGATCGCATGAACGCGGTCGAGCGCGGATTGACGACGTTCCAGATCGCGATCTGCGCGAAGTAGTACGCCTGCGTCGCGAGCCAGGCGATGACCACGACCGCGATCAGCCAGGCGAGCCAGCGCAGCGGGCCGGCCTGGCCGCGCGAACCGTTGGCGCGCCGCGTCGCTGTCATGGTGCGTGCTATCCGCGCGCTGACGTTATGCGGGCGACGGCGCCGTCAGCAGCGCGCGCAACTCGGCGAGCACCGGCGCGCCGTCGGGGCGCACACCGCGCCACACATAGAACGATTCGGCGGCCTGCTCGACCAGCATGCCGAGGCCATCGGCGCCGCGCGCGCCGAGCTTCGCCGCGTGCTGCATGAAGACGGTCGGATGCGCGCTGTACATCATGTCGTAAGCGAGCGTGCCGTTGCCGAACGCGCGGTCGTCGCACTCGGGCAGCGACGCATCGAGGCTGCCTGCGGTCGCGTTGACGATCACGTCGTACTGCCCCGCTTCGATCGCCCGGGCGCTGCCGCCGCTCAGACGGCAGTGCGCGTCGCCGGCAGCCTGAGCGAACTGGTCGACCAGCGCCTCGGCCTTCTGTGCCGTGCGGTTGACGATAGTCAGCGTATGCGGCGCGCGGTCGAGCATCGGCAGCACCACACCGCGCGCGGCCCCGCCCGCGCCGAGCAGCAGGATGCGCGCGCCTTTCAGCGACACACCGAGATTCACCTCGATGTCGCGCACGAGGCCGAAGCCATCCGTGTTGTCGCCGTAGATGCCGTCGGCGTCGACCCTCAGCGTGTTTACCGCGCCGGCCGCCGCGGCGCGAGGCGACAGCGTGTTCGCGAACGCATGCGCGTCGAGCTTGAACGGCACCGTCACGTTCAGGCCGCGCCCGCCCGCTTCGATGAACGCGCGCACGTGCGGCACGAACGCGTCGACCGGCGCGAGCAGAGCGCCGTACTCGACCGGCTCGCCGGTTTGCGCGGCGAAGCGGCCGTGGATGAACGGCGACTTGCTATGTCCGACCGGATTGCCGATGACCGCGTAGCGGTCGCGCGTTGGGTTGCCGCTCATCGTCCCGGCTCCGTGATGTGTTGGTCGTTGTCGGCGGTGTTCGATGCGGCGTTGCCGTTGCCGTTGCCGCTTGCCGCGGATTCGTCGGCGCCGGGGTTGTCGTTCGGATTGCCGCCGTCGGCTTCGGCTTGCGCCTCCGCTTCGCTTTCGGCGCTGTCGTCCGCTGCGTCGAGCAACTCTTCGTCGCCCTCGTCCTCGCCTTCTTCGGCTTCGGCGCCGCTCGTTACAGTCGGCGCATCGAGCACGTGCAACAGACGCACCGACGCTTCGATCGTCAGTTCATCGATCGACATCACTTCCAGCTGCAAACGCGTGCCGCGCGCATGCACGCCGAGACCCGGCACGTGCAGCAGGAGCGGAATTTCCTCGAGACGCACGAGATCGCCCTTCACGACCGACGCGACCACCTGCTTGCGGTTTTCCTGCGTGAGCCAGCGCAGACACCAGAAGTACTCCATGCGGCGCTGGTAGTCGGCGTACGCGGTGTAGGTGTCGTCGAAGCCCTGCACGACCGCGAACAGATCGGCGTCCTTCGGCTTGAACGGCGCGGCGAGCTTCGCGGTCACGCCATGCTGCACGCACGCGATCAGCTGCCACTGGTTCACGAGGTCGACGTAGCGGCGCAGCGGCGACGTGCTCCACGCGTATTGCGAGACCCCGAGCCCTTCGTGCGGCGCCGCGTTGGTCTGCATGCGCGTGCGCTTCGGGCCGCTTGGCGCGCCGAACGCGCGCTGCGTGCGATAGATGCCCGGCACGCCGTGATCATGCAGGAACGCGCCCCACGACGAGTTCGCGAGAATCGCCAGCTCGGCGACGATCGTGTCGAGCGGCGAGCCGCGCCGGCGCGGCGTGATCGTGATGTGCTCGCCGTCGACGTAGAAATTGAAGTCGGTATTGCGCTGCACTTCACGGCGCAGGCCGTAGCCGGCGCGCGCGGTCTGGCGCTTTTCGAACAGTGCTTGCGCGAACGGCCACAGCACGGCGATATCGTCCTTGTGCGGATACTCGCCGGTGCCCTCGGCGAGCGCCTGCTCGGTGACGACTTCGTCGAGCGTGTTGTGACGCAGGTTGTTCTTCACGAACACGCGCTCGGCGCGCGTTTCGCTCGCGACGATCTCCTGCGTCTCGCGATTGACGATCACATACAGCGACAGCGCCGGCCGATATCCGCCCTCGGCGAGCGTGAAGGTGTCGACGACGCTGTCGGGCAGCATCGTGATCTTGTCGCCGGGCATGTAGACCGTCGACAAACGAGCACGCGCGATCGCATCGACGTCGTCGCCGCGCTGAATGCCGAGCGCCGGCGCGGCGATGTGCACGCCGATCCGCACGCGGCCGTCGGCCAGATGCTCGACCGAGAATGCGTCGTCGATTTCGGTCGTGGTGATGTCGTCGATCGAGAACGCTTCGACGTCGGCCTGCGGCAGATCGTCGGGCACGTTCGCGGCCGCAACGGTCGGGAAGCCGGTGCCGTGCGGAAAGTACTCGGACAGGAATTTCGCTTCGTGCAGCGCGCGCGGCGACGCTATCGCGCCGCATTCGAGCATCAGCCGCGCCTGCGAGATGCCGCGCGCGGCCGCGGCGCCCTCGAGCGCCTTGTACTCGATCGTGTTCTTGTCGGGCTTAGTCAGGAGCGCGAGGCCCTTGCCGCCCGCGAACGTTTCCGGCAGACGGCCTGCCTTCAGTTCTTCCTCGTACTGCGCCTGCACGAGCGCCTGCTGGCGCTTGCGCTCGAGGCCCGCGAGCGCCATCTTCAGCTGCTCTTGCGGCGCGCGCTGGTACATGCCGCGGCCCTTGCGGCGGAAGTACACCGGCGAGCCGTGCATGCGCAGCACCAGCGCCGCTCGCTCGATCGCGCCGAAGCTCGCGCCGAAGTACTCGGCGCCCAGCGTCGCGAACGGGAATTCATCGTCCGGCGCGCATTCCCACAGGAAGTCCAGATCGATCTCCTGCGCCAACGTGTCGGCCTGCTGCATCAGTTCGGCCGCGGTGGGCTTTTCGAACTCGATCAGCACGTCTTTCGCGCGCACCTTCGCGCGCCGGCCGCCCGGCAACTCGACCTGAAACGCGTCACCCTGACGCGACAGCACGCTGCCGGCCTTGAAACTGCCCGATTCCTCGAAGAAAACGTTCACTCAATACTCTCGTTCTGACTTGCATCTGCCGGCGCGCCCGACGCCCTGTGGCGATCGATCACTGCATGAGCGGCACGGCAACCTGTTCGTGATAGTGAATCCGCGGCGCGCACTGCGCGTGCCAGCGGGTTGAATCTTGCGACCAGCGGTGGCGGTCGGTGTGTCTTTCCGGCCGATGTCCTTGCGGGGATCGGTGCCGCCGCCCTTGCGCGCCGTCAGGCCGCCGCGCGTGGCGCCGGCGGCTCGACGTGTTCGCCGTCGCAGAAGGCCAGCACGTCGTCGAGATACTGCGCGAACTCGCTGATCGCGTGGTCGCTGCCTTCGATCAGCGTGGTGCGCGCGCCCGGATAGTGCGCGAGCATTTCGCGATAGTCGAGCACTTCGTCGCCGGTGGCTGCCATCAAATAATAGCGTTCGGGCCGCGTGATCGACGCCACGCCGAGCGGGCGCAATTCATCCAGATGATGCGGCTCGACGACGATGCTGCCGCCGCCATGCCACAACGGCTGCTCGCCGAGATACGCGCTCAGGTCGCGCTGCGGCACGACCGCCGGATTCAGCAGCACGGCCGACCAGCCGTGCTTCTCGGCCAGATGGGTGGCGAAGTAGCCGCCGAGCGAACTGCCGATCACCGTCACCTGCCGTGCATCGCCGTTCGCACGTGCGGCGGCGACCAGCGATTCGGCAAGCGCCACGGTTTCGAACGGCGACACCGGCAGCATCGGGCAACACCACTCGTCGGCGCGGCCGAGTTCTGCCAGACGCGTCGCGAGCAGACGCGCCTTGAACGAATTCGGCGACGAACGGAAACCGTGCAGGTAGAGAATCACGACGCGCCTCGCGTCGAAAGACCGTCGAGCAGCTTCTGATGTACGCCGCCGAAGCCGCCATTGCTCATCACCAGAATCTGGTCGCCGGGACGCGCGGCGTGGACTACCGCCTTCACGAGCGCGTCGAGGTTGTCGAAGGCCTGCGCCTTGCCGTCGAGCGGCGCGAGCGCTTCGCCGAGGTTCCAGCCGAGCGCGTCGCGCCCGCTCGGCGCACCGTAGCCGAACACGAGGTCGGCGTCCGCGAGGCTTGCCGGCAGTTGCGCTTTCATCACGCCGAGCTTCATCGTGTTCGAGCGCGGTTCGAGCACCGCGAGAATTCGCGTGTTGTCGCGGCCGACCCGCGCACGCAGCCCGGCCACCGTCGTCTCGATCGCGGTGGGGTGATGCGCGAAGTCGTCATATACGGTCACGCCGTCGACGCTGCCGCGCACTTCCATGCGGCGCTTCACGTTGCGGAAGCTCGACAGCGATTTCGCGGCCTGCGCGGGCGGCACGCCGACGTGGCGCGCGGCGGCGATCGCGGCGAGCGCGTTCATGCGGTTATGTTCGCCCTGCACCTGCCAGTCGACCACGCCGACGCGCTCGCCGCTGTGATAGACGGCAAAGCGTTCGTCGACGGGCACGCCCTGCTCCGCCGGCTGGATCTCCCAGCCACCCTGCACCCCGAAGCGCTCGACCTCGCTCCAGCAGCCGCGCGTCAGCACGCGCTCGAGCGCGTCCTCGCGGCCGTTCGTGACGACGCGGCCAAGGCGCGGCACTGTACGGATCAAATGGTGGAACTGCGTTTCGATCGCGGCGAGATCAGGGAAGATGTCGGCGTGATCGAATTCGAGATTGTTCAGCACCGCCGTTTTCGGGCGGTAATGGACGAACTTCGAGCGTTTATCGAAGAATGCGGTGTCGTATTCGTCGGCTTCGATCACGAAGAAGCTCGAATCGGTGAGCCGCGCCGACACGCCGAAGTTCAGCGGCACGCCGCCGATCAGAAAGCCCGGATTCAGGCCCGCGTCTTCGAGCAGCCAGGTCAGCATCGAGCTCGTGGTGGTCTTGCCGTGCGTGCCGGCCACGGCCAGCACCCATTTGCCGTTCAGCACGTGCTCGCCGAGCCACTGCGGACCGGACACGTACGGCAGGCCGCGATCCAGAATCGCTTCCATCAGCGGATTGCCGCGCGTGACCACGTTGCCGATCACGAACAGATCCGCGTTCAGGCCGTTCAGCTGTTCCGCGTCGTAGCCCTCGATCAGACGGATGCCTTGCGCCTCGAGCTGCGTGCTCATCGGCGGATAGACGCCGGCGTCGCAGCCGGTCACCGTGTGGCCCGCATTGCGCGCGAGCACCGCGAGTCCGCCCATGAAGGTGCCGCAGATGCCGAGGATGTGGATATGCATAAGCCTGTCGTGCCGTGGGGGCGTTTTTTGCGAGGGATGGGAGGCCGCAGGACGGCCGGAACGACCGTCTGCAAAGGACGCCTATTGTAACCGACACGGCGCGCGCCGCCCCTGCGGGCCACGCCCGGCGCCGCCCCGTCCGGGCCGCCTAGCCGCGTCGCCAGGCCCGATCTAGTATGATGCAGGGATGGTCCGCAAATCACATTTCGATCCGCAACGCGTGCGCGAGGAAATCGCGATCGCGGCTGCGCGCATGATTGCCGAAGACGGTCTGGACTACGCCAGCGCGAAGCGCAAGGCGGCCCGGCAGGTCGTCGGCGAAACCCGTATTGCCGGCGAATGGCTGCCGGACAACGACCAGATCGAAGAAGAAATCCGCGAATATCAATCGCTGTTCCAGGGCGACAGCCAGCCGGCGCTCTTGCGGCGGCTGCGTGTGATCGCGGTCGACTGGATGGAGCGGCTCACGCCGTTCAATCCGTATCTGACGGGCGCGGTACTCGGCGGCACGGCCGGCGAGCATTCGGACGTGCATCTGCAGGTCTTTTGCGACAACCCGAAGGAAGTCGCGATCTACATGCTCAATGCGAACATCCAGTACGACGTGTCGGAAACGCGCCATTTCGCGGGACGTGGCTATGTGGAGACGCTGAGCTTTCTGTGGCGTCCCGCGGACGACCGCAACGCCGAGCCGGTCGGCATCCATGTAGCGCTGTACGAAACCGACGACCTGCGCGGCGCGGTGCGCGCCGACGCACGCGGCCGCACGGCGCGGGCGAACCTGCAGGCGGTACAGGCGCTGCTCGACGGCGACCAGGTGCCATCCTTCACCAATTGATCAGACAGAGCGGAGCACGATGAACACAAGACGTATGCTGGCGGGCGTGGCCGTTGCGCTGCTCGCCGCGGGCGGCGGTGTGCTGGCCAATCACTGGCTCAATCGCGGCGCCGACGTCGCGTACGCGGCGCAGGGTGGGTCACAGCCTGATACCCCCGCGAGTCCCGTCCAGCAGCTGTGGAGTGCGCCGGTCACGAATGTCGACGGCAAGCCGCAGTCGCTGAGCATGCTCAAGGGCCACCCTATCGTCGTCAACTTCTGGGCGTCGTGGTGTGGCCCGTGCGTCGAGGAAATGCCTGAGCTGTCGCAGATCCAGCGCGAATACGCGAAGAAAGGCATCCAGTTCGTCGGTCTCGGCGTCGACTCGGAAAAAAACATCCAGACCTTCCTGCAGAAGGTCAAGGTCGCGTACCCGATCTACGTGACCGGTTTCGGCGGCGCCGACCTCGCGCGCGCGTTCGGCAACAATGCGGGCGGCTTGCCGTTTACCGTCGTGATCGACGCAAAAGGCAACATCCGCTCGACAAAATTGGGCCAGATCGACCCCGCGGCCCTGCGTCAGACGCTCGACACGCTATAAATTTCCCGATTTCTGACCCTGCGCTTGTTGGCGCCCGCTTGCGTGCAGAACGAGCGAAAATGCGCGGATAATCCCCGATTTTGAGTGAAGTTCGGCTCACGGCTGTGCGGCGGCCCGCCCCGGCCGCCCCCGCGTACGCGCGCGAAACTAGACAAGTTTCTCTAATCAGCGCTAAAGTGCGCGCAATTCCACGGAAAAAGAAGCGACCATGACGCGCCTGCTGGTACTGCACGGACCCAACCTCAACCTTCTCGGCACCCGGGAACCCGAGGTCTACGGTCGCGTGACCCTGCCGCAGATCGATCAGGCGCTGGCGGACCGTGCAGCCGATGCGGGCGTCGAACTCGCATCGTTCCAGAGCAATCACGAAGGCGCGCTGGTCGACCGCATTCAGGCGGCCCGCACCGAGCAAACCGATTTCATCCTGATCAATCCCGCCGCGTACACGCACACGAGCGTGGCCATTCGGGACGCACTAGCGGGGGTCGGCATCCCGTTCGTCGAGGTTCATCTGTCGAACGTGCATCGCCGGGAACCGTTCAGGCATCACTCGTATTTCTCCGACCAGGCAGAGGGCGTGATTTGCGGCCTCGGCTGGAAGGGGTATCTGTACGCGCTCGAATTCGCGCTCGACCGGCTCGCCGCCGGCTCGTCGCGCGGCTGAATCCAAACACGTCCAATTTGAGCCGGCTACTGCACCTTTGCACACGCCGGCACACTACGCATTGAAAGGGGCACCCTGATGGATCTACGTAAACTCAAAACTCTGATCGACCTCGTCTCGGAGTCCGGTATTTCCGAACTCGAAGTGACCGAGGGCGAAGGCAAGGTCCGCATCGTCAAGAATGCGCCGCCGGTTTACGTCCAACCGTCCGCCTCGTACGCCGCACCGCAATTCCCGCAAGCCGCGCCGGCAGCAGTCGAAGCGCCGGCCGCCGCGAACGCTCCGGCCACGCCGGCCGCCGCCGCGCCGCAAGGTCACGTCGTCACCTCGCCGATGGTCGGCACGTTCTACCGCGCGCCGTCGCCGGGTGCCGATCCGTTCGTGCAGGTTGGCGACACGGTCAAGGAAGGCCAGACCATCTGCATCATCGAAGCGATGAAGCTGCTCAACGAGATCGAAGCGGACAAGTCGGGCGTGGTCAAGGAAATCCTCGTCGAAAACGGCCAGGCGGTCGAGTACGGCCAACCGCTGTTCGTGGTCGGCTAACGCGGCACGCACCATTCGCCGCCCGCGCGCCGCTCGTCCCGAGGCGCGCGACCGATCCTCTGCGGCAGCCGGCGTCGTGACCGACCCGGCGCCCATTGATGAGTCGAAAACCCGCTATGTTTGAAAAAATCCTCATTGCCAATCGCGGCGAGATCGCGCTTCGTATCCAGCGCGCCTGCCGCGAGCTCGGCGTCAAGACGGTCGTCGTCTACTCGGAAGCCGACAAGGAAGCCAAGTACGTGAAGCTCGCCGACGAGGCGGTCTGCATCGGCCCGGCCCCGTCGAATCTGAGCTATCTGAACATGCCCGCGCTGATCAGCGCGGCCGAAGTGACCGACGCCGAAGCGATCCACCCCGGCTACGGCTTCCTGTCGGAGAACGCCGACTTCGCCGAGCGCGTCGAGCAGTCCGGCTTCACCTTCATCGGCCCGCGTCCGGAAACGATCCGCATGATGGGCGACAAGGTCACGGCCAAGCAGACCATGATCAAGACCGGCGTGCCTTGCGTGCCCGGTTCGGAAGGCGCACTGCCGGACGATCCGAAGGAGATCGTGAAGATTGCCCGCCAGATCGGCTATCCGGTCATCATCAAGGCAGCGGGCGGTGGCGGCGGCCGCGGCATGCGCGTGGTCCATACGGAAGCGGCGCTCGTCAACGCGGTCAACATGACCCGCGAGGAAGCCGGCCGCGCGTTCGGCAACCCGCAGGTCTACATGGAGAAATTCCTCGAGAACCCGCGGCACATCGAAATCCAGGTGCTCGCCGACTCGTTCAAGAATGCCGTGTGGCTCGGCGAGCGCGACTGCTCGATGCAACGCCGTCACCAGAAAGTGATCGAGGAAGCGCCGGCGCCGGGCATCGCGCGCCGTCTGATCGACCGGATCGGCGATCGTTGCGCGGATGCGTGCAAGAAGATGGGCTATCTTGGCGCGGGCACCTTCGAGTTCCTGTACGAAAACGGCGAGTTCTACTTCATCGAGATGAACACGCGCGTGCAGGTCGAGCATCCGGTGACCGAACTGATCACCGGTGTCGACATCGTGCAGGAACAGATCCGCATCGCGGCCGGCGAGAAGCTCGCGTTCCGTCAGCGCGACATCCAGTTCCGCGGCCATGCGATCGAATGCCGGATCAACGCCGAAGATCCGTTCAAGTTCACGCCGTCGCCGGGACGCCTGACGTCGTGGCATATGCCGGGCGGCCCCGGCATCCGCGTCGATTCGCACGCCTACAATGGTTATTTCGTGCCGCCGAACTATGATTCGATGATCGGCAAGCTGATTGCTTACGGCGCCACGCGCGAACAGGCGATCAGCCGGATGCGTATCGCGTTGTCGGAAATGGTGGTCGAAGGCATTCAGACCAACATCCCGCTGCACCGCGAGCTGATGCTCGACGCGAAGTTCGTCGAAGGCGGCACCAGCATCCATTACCTCGAAAACCGGCTGGCCGCGCGTCAGCAGGTCGCGGAAGAAGCGTAAGTCATGAGTTATCGGGAACTGGTCGCCGAACTGGCGCGCGAGCACGCGGAGGAGTTCTCCGACGCGCTGCTCGAGCTGGGCGCGCTGTCCGTGTCGGTTGAAGATGCCGACGCCGACACGCCCGACGAGCAGCCGCTGTTCGGCGAGCCCGGTCTCACGCCGGATCGCACGGCATGGCAGCATTCGCGCGTGATCGCCCTGCTCGCGCCGGAGCACGATCCGGCCGTGCTGCTGACCGCCGCGGCCAACGAAATCGGACTCGATGCCGCGCCGGCCTATACCGTGCGCGAGGTCGAGGAGCAGGACTGGGTGCGGCTCACGCAGTCGCAGTTCGATCCGATTCAGATCGGCGAGCGCATCTGGGTGGTGCCGTCGTGGCACGATGCGCCGGACCCTGACGCGCTCGTGCTCGAACTCGATCCGGGCCTCGCGTTCGGCACCGGCAGCCACCCCACCACGCGCCTATGCATGGAGTGGATCGAACATGCGATCAAGCCCGGCCAGTCCGTGCTCGACTACGGCTGCGGCTCGGGCATCCTCGCGATTCTCGCGAAGAAGTGCGGCGCCGATCCGGTGATCGGCATCGACATCGATCCGCAGGCGGTCGAATCGGCGCGTCACAATAGCGAGCGCAACCACGCCGACGTCACCTATGGCCTGCCCGATGCCTGCCCGGCCGGCGAATTCGACGTGGTGGTCGCGAACATTCTGTCGAATCCGCTGAAGCTGATGGCGTCGATGTTGTCGTCGAAGGTGAAGCCGGGCGGCCGCATCGCACTGTCGGGGATTCTCGCGCGCCAGGCCGACGAAGTCGCGCAGGTCTACGCCCGCTGGATCGACATCAGCGTGTGGCGCGAACATGAAGGTTGGGTGTGCCTCGCCGGAACGCGCCGCGAAAGCAATTAGAATAAGGCATATTGTCAACCTAACGGCCTCTGGCTCAACGGCTCGATATGCACCTGGCGACGCGTTGCCCCTTCTGCGAAACTGTTTTCCGTCTGCAACCGGCGCAGCTTGCACAGCGCCGCGGCCTCGTGCGGTGCGGGCATTGTCAGGAAGTCTTCGACGCATCGAGCAGTCTGTTCGACGTCTCCGAAGGCGGCGATTTTTCGAACGCCAAACCGGTTGCCGCCGCGGCGGCGATCGAAGCGCTGTCGGGAGTGCGGCAACCAGGCTCGGATTTCAGCAGCGACGCATGGGCCCCGAGCGCGCTGGCTCCGGAACAGGACTCCACCAGCATTTCCCGCAGCACGCTCGACTCCCGTTTGCGCGACCACGCGAGCAGCGTGCCGCTCGCGCCGCTGTCGCTCGGCGGCACCGAGCACGCAACCGTCACGTCGGGCACGCCGCGTCAGGCGACCGAACCTGAACTGCGCGCTGGCGCTTCCCCGGCGCCGCTCTCCCCGGACGATGAGCCGACGCTGGCCGACGCGCCGCTCGAACCGTTCGCCTATCCCGCTGACGACGCGGTCGATGAACCGCCTGTCGCCCCGCCCTCCGCGCCTGCTGCCCCACCGCGAGTCGACAACGAAGCGCCACGCGTCTGGCACAAGGTCGAACGCCCCGAGCCGTCCATGCTCGACGAACCCGCGCGGCGTGAGCCGGCAAACCTTCATGGCATGCGCGACAACGAACCGCACTTCGGCGCGGCCGGCGTAGGTGCGGCCGGCGTAGGTGCGGCCGGCTTCGGCGCCGCCGCAGGCGCTGCCGGCGCCGGTGGTCCCGGCGGCCCGCGCCCGCCGGGAGGCCCGGCGCCCGCCCCATCGAGCGGCGAGCCGTTCTCGGTCAATCCTCCGATCAGCGCTGGCGACGATCCGTTTCCGGTTATGCGCGAAACCCGCCCGGTGGACGCCGGTCGCGTCGGCTGGATCGTCGCCGGCGTGGTGCTCGCCGCGCTGCTCGTCATTGCGCTGCTCGCGCAACTCGCGTGGTGGCAACGCGAGACCATCATGGTCAACGTGCCGCGCTCGCAGATCCTGTATGCGCAAGCCTGCGCGCATCTCGGCTGTCAGCTGACGCCGCCGCACGACATCGAAGGCTTGCTGGTCGAGCCCTCCGATCTGCGGCAGATCGACGGCCCGCACAAGCTCGAACTGAAGATGCCGCTGCACAACCGCCTGAACATCGCGCTCGCCTACCCGGCGATCGAACTCACGCTGCTCGACGATCAGAACAACGTCGCGGTGCGGCGCGTGCTATGGCCGCAGGATTACGTGCCACCGGGCACCGTGATCGCGGCCGGCCTGCCCGCGCACGCGACACAGACGATGATCGTGCACCTCGACACCGGCACCGCGATCGCCTCCAATTTCCGCGTACAGATCTTTTATCCGTAACGCACCCTCGCGCGCCCGCTCCCGAGCGGGCGCATCATTGTCGTCACTGACGCCCTTTTCGGAGCACAACACATGAGTCAAGTCACGCTGGGTGGCAACCCGATCGAAGTAAGCGGCACTTTCCCGTCGGTCGGCCAGCAGGCCGCCGCGTTCTCGCTGGTCGGCCGCGACCTGAAGCCGCTGACGCTCGCCGACTTCGCCGGCAAGCGCAAGGTGCTCAACATCGTCCCGAGTCTCGACACGCCGACCTGCGCAACGTCGACGCGCAAGTTCAACGAAGCCGCCGCGAAGCTCAGCAACACGGCAGTGATTGTGGTGTCGGGCGACCTGCCGTTCGCGGCGTCGCGCTTCTGCACGACCGAGGGCATCGAGAACGTGGTGACCGCGTCGACGTTCCGCGGCCACGAGTTCGCGCAAGCGTACGGCGTCGATGTGACGAGCGGTCCGCTGACCGGCCTGACCGCGCGCGCGGTCGTCGTGCTGGACGAGAACGACAAGGTCTTGCACGCCGAGCTGGTCGGCGAGATCAAGAACGAACCGAACTACGACGCAGCGCTCGCCGCGCTGAAGTAAGCCCTCTCGCTCGCGAACGACGGCGCCGCGCCTCGCGTGGCGCCGTCGGCGCGGCGCGTCTGTCTTCCTATCCCACCGTTTTCATACAGGAACGCTCGCCTTGGCTACGCTCATCTGCGGCTCGCTCGCGTACGACAACATCATGACCTTCGAAGGCCGCTTTCGGGAGCACATCCTGCCGGAGCAGGTCCACATCCTGAACGTAAGCTTTCTCGTGCCGACCATGCGTCGCGAGTTCGGCGGTTGCGCGGGCAACATCGCGTATGCGCTGAATCTGCTCGGCGGCGACGCGCGCATCATGGGCGCGATCGGCGCCGTCGACGCGCAGCTTTATCTGGACCGGCTCGCGGAGCTCGGCCTGTCGACGGAAAACGTGCTCGTCGTGCCCGACACCTACTCGGCGCAGGCGATGATCACGACCGACCTCGAGAACAACCAGATCACCGCGTTCCATCCGGGCGCGATGATGCAGTCGCATCAGAACCGCGCCGACGAAGTGAAGGGCTTGACGCTCGGCATCGTCGCGCCGGACGGCTATGACGGCATGGTTCAACACTCCGAGCAGCTGGCCGCCGCAGGCGTGCCGTTCATCTTCGATCCGGGCCAGGGCTTGCCGCTGTTCGACGGCGAGACGCTGCGGCGCGTCATTGAACTTGCTACCTATGTAGCGGTCAACGATTACGAAGCCGCGCTGGTGAGCAATAAGACCGGCTGGTCGATCGAGCAGATCGCCAGCAAGGTCGATGCGCTGATCATCACGCTCGGCGAAAAGGGTGCTCAGATCCATCACGGCGGCGCTATCGAAGAAATCCCGGCGGTCAAGGCCAGGCGGGTGCTCGATCCCACCGGTTGCGGCGACGCATTTCGCGGCGGCTTGCTCTACGGTATCGAGAAGGGCCTCGGTTGGGCAACCACCGGCCGTCTCGCCAGCCTGATGGGCGCACTGAAGATCGAGCATCAGGGCCCGCAAAACTACGCGCCCAGCCGGGCGGAAATCAACGAGCGGTTCAAGCAGGCCTTCGGATACGACCTGCACTGATATCGCGTGCTATGGGAGTTTGGGAATGAGAACCTCGAGTCGCCTGATCGTCGCCACCTTGATCGCCGGTTCGCTGGCCATGTCGGGGTGTGCGGTCAACAGCAGCTCTCCCGACGTTTTCACCGCTTCGCAGGCGCAGCGTGAACAGACGGTGCGCATGGCCACGGTGGAAAGCGTGCGCGCGGTCCGAATCAGCACGAACGAAGGTCAGCCGATCGGCATAGGCGCACTCGGCGGCGCGGCGCTCGGCGCGCTCGCTGGCACTGCGTTCGGCGGCGGACGTGGCCAGGTCGCGACGGGTATCGTCGGCGGCATCGGCGGTGCGGTCGCCGGCAATGCGATCGAAAACCGTGTGGCGATGCGCGACGGCATCGAAATCACCGTGCGGCTCGACAACGGCGACATGCGCGCCATCACCCAAACTGCCACCGGCGAAATCTTCCGCGCCGGCGATCGCGTGAGGCTGCTGTCGAGTGGCGGCGTCACGCGCGTCACGCACTAAGCGCAGTTCCCCTCCCGCGCGGCCGCGCGTAGTTCAGCGCCGCGACGACGACATCACACGCATGCGCCCTCCCGGGTCCATGCGTGTTTTTCTTTCCGGGCGACGGGCAAAAAAAACCCGCCACCGGCACACCGGTAACGGGACATTGACCGGGTGGCGCTCGCAACAGCTCGAGCACGACCCGGTCATCCGACACATCGTGCGATGTGTCGACGTACTGCTACAGCTACTGCTTACGGACGGCTGCCCGTCGGGAACGGCCATGCCGCTGCTGGGTTCAGCGCGGTCTTCACCGTCGCCGCCGGTGCGCTCGAGACAGCAGGCGCAGCGGGAGCAGGCGCGGCCTTCTTGGCGACAGCCTTCTTCGCAGGGGCAGCCTTCTTCGCAGGTGCAGCGGCCTTCTTCGCGGCAGCCTTCTTGGCAGGTGCAGCTTTCTTGGCTGCAGCCTTTTTCGCAGGCGCGGCCTTCTTGGCAGCGGTCTTCTTCGCCGCGGTCTTCTTCGCCGGTGCTGCTTTCTTCGCTGCGGTCTTCTTCGCCGGTGCCGCCTTCTTCGCTGCGACCTTCTTCGCTGCGACCTTCTTCACCGCGGCTTTCTTCGCCGGTGCTGCCTTCTTCGCCGCGACCTTCTTGGCTGCAACCTTCTTCGCCGCGACCTTCTTCACTGCGGCTTTCTTCGCCGGTGCTGCCTTCTTCGCCGCGACCTTCTTCGCCGCGACCTTCTTCGCTGCAACCTTCTTCGCTGCGACCTTCTTCACTGCGACCTTCTTCGCGGCGACCTTCTTGGCCGGAGCAGCCTTCTTAGCCGGAGCAGCCTTCTTTGCTGCGGTCTTCTTTGCTGCGGTCTTCTTGGCCGCGGCTTTCTTTGCAGTTGCCATCATTTTCTCCTTCAGGTTTTCAGATGAGGTCAGTTCAAACTACACCCTTCGTCAAAACCCGCTTCCCGCGGACGCTTCTCAGGGCGCGCGCTACGAAGCGGGCTATTCATCGGCGTACGCAGGTGCAACGCGCTTACGCTAATGAATGCGGTAAGGCGCGCCGTGCCCCAAGGCACCGCGCGCCAAATCTGGTCGGCGTCGCGAGGCGACGCCGGCAATTGCTTGATCGGGCCGCCGGCAACGACGCCAGCGGCTTTTTCCGGGGGGAAGTTTGCCCATCCCACTGAAGGGTCCGCAAAGTGCCTGTCATGTTTGTGGGCCGTCAAGGCACCGGGCACGCTTTGCATCAGGCCGTTCTGCTCCTAACCCGGGGCGCCGCGGCCACAGGCGGCGGCATCCCCATCAATGAAACCATCCGCGACGCGAATCCCGGCTTACTCCCAGGACAGCGCACCGCCAGTCTGATATTCGATCACTCGCGTCTCGAAGAAATTGCGTTCCTTCTTCAGGTCGATCATCTCGCTCATCCACGGGAACGGGTTTTCCTCGTTCGGGTACAGCGGATCGAGACCGATCTGCTGGCAACGGCGGTTGCAGATGAAGCGCAGATAGCTCTTGAACATCGACGCGTTCAGGCCGAGCACGCCGCGCGGCATCGTGTCTTCGGCGTAGCGGTATTCGAGCTCAACCGCCTGCTGGAAGATCGCGCGAATTTCGGCGCGGAACTCAGCCGTCCACAGGTGCGGGTTTTCGAGTTTGATCTGGTTGATCAGGTCGATGCCGAAGTTGCAGTGCATCGACTCGTCGCGCAGGATGTACTGGTACTGCTCCGCCGCGCCGGTCATCTTGTTCTGGCGTCCGAGCGCCAGGATTTGCGTAAAGCCGACGTAGAAGAACAGGCCTTCCATCACACAGGCGAACACGATCAGCGAGCGCAGCAGCGTCTGGTCTGCTTCGAGCGTACCGGTATTGAAGGCCGGGTCGGTCAGCACGTGGATGTACGGAATCAGGAATTCGTCTTTCGCGCGGATCGACGGGACCTCGTGATACGCGTTGAAGATTTCGCCCTCGTCGAGACCGAGCGACTCGACGATGTACTGGTAAGCGTGCGTGTGGATCGCCTCTTCGAACGCCTGACGCAGCAGGAACTGGCGGCATTCGGGCGCCGTGATGTGGCGGTAGGTGCCCAGCACGATGTTGTTGGCGGCGAGCGAGTCGGCCGTCACGAAGAAGCCCAGGTTGCGCTTGACGATGCGACGCTCGTCTTCGGTCAGCCCGTTCGGGTCTTTCCACAGGGCGATGTCGCGCGACATGTTCACTTCCTGCGGCATCCAGTGGTTGGCGCAACCCGCCAGATACTTTTCCCAGGCCCACTTGTACTTGAACGGCACCAGCTGGTTGACGTCAGTCTGGCCGTTGATGATGCGCTTGTCGGCGACATTGACGCGCGCTTCGGAAGCGGCCGCCGCGTTGGCAGCATGAGCGACGGGAGCAACAGCGATGTCGTTCGCGAAGACTTCTTGAGCGGAGGGAGCATGAGGAGCGGAACGCGTTCCGATTTGCGAACCCACAACCGACCCCGCAGCGTTGCGCAACACGTTCGGTTGCGTCGCGCTCGAGGGAGTTACGGCAGTGATCTCGTCATCCCAGTTGAGCATAAATGTCACCATCAATTTAGAACGGTTTGTACCATCTTTTCACGAGCGATAAAAGAGCTCACTCGCGAAAATTCCTGTTTTCGATTCGCGTTGCTACGTTCATACAACACTTTGTTCGACATGCTGCGTGTGACTCATGCAGTCACGCATCGAGTGACGCGTGATGATCGCGTGTTGAACATGTGTTGCCGAGGTCCTTCGCGAGCTCGAAGAGCAACGTTTCGACACGACGTTTCGTTGCTCTATCTATGTGTATTGCGCAGTGCGTTCGCGGCATCCGCCGACCGATCGATGGACCGGTCGATGCCGCGCGAATCGCTCATCGCGAGAGTCGGCGGTGAGCCGCGTTGAGCATGTTGCGTCAGCGTTGGCGGTTGAGGTGCGATGCCATGTCGAGCGATCGTCTGGTGTTGCCAACTGCTGTGTTGCTTCGCTGCATCGACGAGCGGTGAGACTTCGATTCTGCTCACCGCTCATCGCCCTGCTTCCACTTCATCAATGGGGCGCGTCGCTCGCCGCCTGCGGGTCATCACCTACGACCCTCGTGTGCAGTTAGCAAGCATCGCTCCCGCTGCTTGCCTCTCGTTACTGGCAAGCCTCGCACTCGTCGAAGCCAGGATCGCCCGGACGCATCATGCAGACCGGACCATCCGCTTCGGGTGCCGCTTCGACTGTGACCGCGGCAGTCGCTGCCGCTGCCCGGAAGCCGCCGCTCACGCCATCCGCCACACCACCCGTCGAGCCGCCCACACCGAAGCCGCCTGCGCCGCCCGAGCCGTCATGCCCCGAGCTCACCGCGTTCAGCGCGCCGTGCGCGACCGTCGACTTCTCGACGTGCGTCGCCGCCATCGTGCGGAGATAGTAGGTGGTCTTCAGACCGCGCAGCCATGCGAGCTTGTAGATCTCGTCGAGCTTCTTGCCCGATGCGCCCGCCATGTAGATGTTCAGCGACTGCGCCTGGTCGATCCACTTCTGACGACGCGAGGCCGACTCGACGAGCCACACCGGATCGACTTCGAACGCGGTCGCATAGATCGCGCGCAGGTCGGCCGGGATGCGGTCGATGCGCGACAGCGTGCCGTCGAAGTACTTCAGGTCGGCGACCATCACTTCGTCCCACAGGCCGCGCGCTTTCAGGTCGCGCACCAGGTAGTCGTTGACCACCGTGAACTCGCCCGACAGGTTCGACTTCACGTACAGGTTCTGATAGGTCGGCTCGATGCACGCCGACACGCCGATGATGTTCGAGATCGTCGCGGTCGGCGCGATCGCGACACAGTTCGAGTTGCGCATGCCGTAGGTCGCGATGCGCGAGCGCAGCGCCGGCCAGTCCATCGACTCGCTCGAATCGACCTCGACATAACCGCCGCGCGCTTCGGCGAGCAGCGCCACCGAGTCTTGCGGGAGGATGCCGCGATCCCACAGCGAGCCGCGGTAGCTCGAGTAGCGGCCGCGCTCTTCGGCGAGCTCGGTCGATGCGTAGTACGCGTAGTAGCAGACCGCTTCCATCGAGCGATCGGCGAACTCGACCGCTTCGGGCGACGCGTACGGCGTACGCAGCACGTGCAGGCAGTCCTGGAAGCCCATGATGCCGAGGCCGACCGGACGGTGCTTCAGGTTCGAGTTGCGCGCCTTGGCGACCGCGTAGTAGTTGATGTCGATCACGTTGTCGAGCATGCGCATCGCGACGCTGATCGTGCGCTTGAGCTTGTCGTGGTCGAGCGCCACCGTGCCGTCGGCCTGTTCCTTCAGGTGCGCGACGAGGTTCACCGAGCCGAGGTTACAGACGGCGATTTCGGCGTCGCTCGTGTTCAGCGTGATTTCCGTGCACAGGTTCGACGAGTGGACGACGCCGACGTGCTGCTGCGGCGAGCGCACGTTGCACGGGTCCTTGAACGTGATCCACGGATGGCCGGTTTCGAACAGCATGCCGAGCATCTTGCGCCACAACTGCGCCGCCGGAAGCTTCTTGAACAGCTTGATCTCGCCACGCGCGACCTTGTCTTCGTAAGCCGTGTAAGCCGCTTCGAATTCGGCGCCGAACTTGTCGTGCAGATCCGGGCAGGTGGACGGCGAGAACAGCGTCCAGTCGCCGCCTTCCATCACGCGCTTCATGAACAGGTCGGGAATCCAGTTCGCGGTGTTCATATCGTGCGTGCGACGACGGTCGTCGCCGGTGTTCTTGCGCAGCTCCAGGAATTCCTCGATGTCGAGGTGCCACGACTCTAGGTACGCGCACACCGCGCCCTTGCGCTTGCCGCCCTGGTTCACCGCGACCGCCGTGTCGTTGACGACCTTCAGGAACGGCACCACGCCCTGCGACTTGCCGTTGGTACCCTTGATGTGCGAGCCGAGCGCGCGCACACGCGTCCAGTCGTTGCCGAGACCGCCGGCGAACTTCGACAGCAGCGCGTTTTCCTTCAGCGCTTCGTAGATGCCGTCGAGGTCGTCGTCGACCGTGGTCAGGTAGCACGACGACAGCTGCGAGCGGCGCGTACCCGAGTTGAACAGCGTCGGCGTCGAGCTCATGAAGTCGAAGCTCGACAGCACGTTGTAGAACTCGATCGCGCGCGCTTCGCGGTCGATCTCGTTCAGCGACAAACCCATTGCGACACGCATAAAGAATGCCTGCGGCATTTCGATACGCACGTTGTCGTGATGCAGGAAGTAGCGGTCGTACAGCGTCTGCAGACCGAGGTAGCCGAACTGCAGGTCACGGTTCGCGTCCAGCGCGGCGCCCAGACGCTTCAGGTCGAACTGCAGCAGCTTGTCGTCGAGCAGCTCGGCTTGCACGCCGCGCTTGATGAACTGCGGGAAGTACTCGGCGTAGCGCTCGCCCATCTCGGCTTGCGTGACTTCTTCTTCGAGGATCTCGCGGCGGATCGTGTGCAGCAGGATGCGCGCGGTGACCTGGCTATAGGCCGGGTCCTTCTCGATCATCGTGCGGGCAGCGAGGATGGCCGAGTCGTAGACCTGGCTCATCGGTACGCCGTCGTACAGGTTCTTCACCGTTTCCGCGACGATCGGCTCGGCGCTCACCGCGTCGCCGAGGTTCGCGCAGGCGGACTCGATGATGCCGCGCAGCGCGGCCATGTCGAGCGGACGCGTGATGCCGTTGTCGGTCACGTTCAGGCCCGGGGTGCTCGCGGCATCTGCATGGTCGTCATGCGCGCGCGCCTGGTTGCGCTTCTCGCGATACAGCACGTAAGCACGCGCGACGTTGTGCTCGCCGCCGCGCATCAGCGCGAGTTCGACCTGATCCTGAATGTCTTCGATATGGAACGTGCCGCCGTTCGGACGGCTGCGCACCAGCGCGCGCACCACGTTCTGCGTGAGTTGCTCGACCAGTTCGCGCACCCGCGCCGACGCCGCGCCCTGACCACCGTTGACGGCGAGGAACGCCTTCGTCACGGCGATCGCGATTTTCGACGGCTCGAACGACACCACGGTGCCGTTGCGGCGGATCACCTTGTAGTCGGCGTAGCTCGCTTGCGGCGCGAGCGACTGTGCGCCTTGAGTCTGGCCGAAAGCCTGGCCAGTCGGTGAGCCCTCGTACCGGGTGGTCACGTTGTCGGTGGTTTGCATGTGCAAAGCTCCTGGTCTTGGAAATGGCGGCGAGTGCCGCGGATTAAAACGAACGCCGCGCCGCCGCGTGCGCGAGCGATGAGGTGCAGGAAAGCCGGCTCTGCCGGTTGGCGGGATGCAACTGCGAGGAAGCCTGGTTCGATTTGATGACGGTCTTCATCGGGTCGGTCGCGATCACTGGCTGGTCCTTTCCTGAATGCTTCTGGATGCGGCCGGAGATCCCCCACCGGCTGCGCCCCCAGGAATTTTTCTTCGCTGTCTGGAATGCTTGCGGCGCCGTGCTCGGGGAGCGGGGCGCCGCCTACTTATCCACTCTTATTCACTCGGTTATGCACATGGTTATTCACAGCACAACACAAGATATAGTGCGAAACTCAGTTGTCGGCACCAAGTATAGTGGAGATTCGAGACAGGTCAAACCGTTTTATTTGCGTTCGAAGTCTTGACTTTTGCGTTGCGCGACGCGCATTAGCTCCCCGGAGAAGCAGGCTGCGCCTCGTTCTCTGCGGATCACGCAAGATCGTGCGAAGGGGGATTACCGCGTTTCGGAAAACTTGAGATAGGGGAAATACCGACCGTCCAGCGACGTGTCGTGTTGCAGCCGCGGCCACTCGAAATGTGGACCGGGATCGGTCTTGCGACCGGGTGCGATGTCGGAGTGTCCGGCAAGCGCGTCGATCGGATAGCGCGCCTTCAGCGCGCTCACCAGCGCGGCGAGCGTGCGATATTGCGCCGCTTCGAAGGCGGTGGTGTCGCTGCCTTCGAGCTCGATGCCGATCGAGAAATCATTGCAGCGCTCGCGGCCGAAATAATTCGACGGTCCCGCGTGCCACGCGCGCTCATTGCACGACACGAACTGCTCGAGCGCGCCGTCGCGATGAATCACGAAATGCGCGGACACACGCACGCCGCGCAGATGCGTGTCGTAGTACGGGTGGGCGTCGCAGTCCAGCGTGTTCTGGAACAGCTCGGCAATCGCGGTGCCGCCGAACTCGTTCGGCGGCAGACTGATGTTGTGAACGACGATCAGCGTCGGAACCGCGCCTTGCGGCCGCGCTTCGAAGTTCGGCGAGGGGAGCTTGCGTGCGGCGGGAACCCAACCGTCGGCATCGACGGTGAAGACGTTGCTCATCGGGCGTCGCGGCCGCTCGGACGCGCGCTGTGACGCTGCGCGTGCGCGGCGCAGCAGAACGCCTGCCCCGCGACGTTGACCGAGTCGCTCTTCGGTGCATGCACGCCGCACTCGACGCAGCGAATCATCGGTTCGGCGAGCTGCGGCTGTTGTCCATTCGAAGAACGCGCGCCGCCATTCGCGGCGCCGTCGCCGTTGGCGCCGCGCGCGCCGGTGCGTTGCGCGGATTGCGCGTCGTGGCGGCGCAGCGCCTTCACGAGCCACTGACCGACGATGAACAGCAGAATCAGCAAAAAGATTTGTCGCATGGGGACGCTCACACTACAGGCCGGTGCAACAGCACCTCTAAAACGAAACGGCTGCCGACGTACGCGAGCAACAGCGCGACGAACGAGGCCAGCACCCAGCGCAATGCCGCACGGCCGCGCCAGCCGGACACCTTGCGCGCGGTCAGCAGCGCGCCGAACATCACCCACGAAAGAATCGCGAACACAGTTTTGTGATCGAGCCGCAACGCGCGGTCGAGCAGCTGCTCGCTGAACAGGATGCCCGACAGCAGCGTCAGCGTGAGCAGCACGAAGCCGGCGCCGATCAGACGAAACAGGAGCTTCTCGAGCGTGAGCAGCGGCGGCAGCGTGTCGAGCCAGCTCGACCACCAGCCGTTGCCCGACGCCGCATGTCGCTGCGCAAGAGCGCCGCGCATCGAATGCAAACGCCGCTCGATCGCCAGCATCAGCACCGCGTGCAGCGCCGCGATCGCGAACAGACCGTACGCGATGTTCGCAATCAGGAAGTGCAGCTTGAACATCGGCGCGGCCGCATACGGCAGCACGCGCACGCCGCCGAACGCAAGCGGCAGCAGCGATGCGACGCACGCGAGCGGCAACACCAGCAGGCGCAGTCCGTCGAGCGGGAAGAAGAAGCTTTCGATCCAGTAGATACCGGCGCCGAGCCAGAACATTGCCGACAGCGCGAACGCGAAGCCGAACACCATCGCGTTCTGTGGGAAGATCGTGGTATGCAGCAGTACGCCGTGAGCGAGCAGCGCGACGAATAACAGCGCGCGCCCGGGCGCGCTCATGCCGGAGGCCACCAGAGCGCCCGCGTGGGCGGCTTGATCGGGCAGCGGCGGCACGCTCTCGAGCAGCGGATGCAAGGCCGCGTGCCGGTGCGAGCGCCAGCCGGCCACGGCAAGACCGCCGTAGAGAAGCGCGGTGAGGGCATACAGTACAATATCCATATTCGAAGTTTACACTAGGGCCCTTCCCCGCGACGCCTTCCGCTTCGCGCGCTGCGCGGGCCCCACCGTTCATCGCTCCCCATGCTCGACAATCTGACTCAACGGATGGCGCGCGTCGTCAAGACGCTGCGCGGCGAAGCCCGGCTCACCGAGGCGAACACCCAGGAAATGCTGCGCGAGGTGCGTCTCGCACTGCTCGAGGCCGACGTGGCGCTGCCCGTCGTGCGTGAGTTCATCGCGAAGGTCAAGGAGAAGGCGCTCGGCGAGGAGGTGATCGCCAGCCTGTCGCCGGGTCAGGCGCTCGTCGGCGTGGTGCAGCGCGAGCTGACCGCGGTGATCGGTGGTGATTACGAAGGCAAGGCCTCCGAGCTCAATCTCGCCGTTACGCCGCCCGCGATTATCCTGATGGCGGGTCTGCAGGGCGCCGGTAAAACGACCACGGTCGGCAAGCTCGCGAAGCTGCTGCGCGAGAAGTACAAGAAGAAGGTGCTGACGGTTTCGTGCGACGTCTATCGTCCCGCCGCTATCGCGCAGCTGAAAACGGTGACCGAGCAGGTCGGTGCGGACTTCTTCCCGTCGGAGCCGAACCAGAAGCCGGTCGACATCGCGCGCGCCGCGGTCGACTGGGCCAAGCGCCACTATCACGACGTGCTGCTCGTCGACACGGCCGGCCGTCTTGGTATCGACGAAGCGATGATGCAGGAAATCGCCGCGCTGCACGCCGAGCTGAAGCCGGCGGAAACGCTGTTCGTCGTCGACGCGATGCTCGGTCAGGACGCGGTCAACACCGCGAAGGCGTTCAGCGACGCGCTGCCGCTCACCGGCGTCGTGCTGACCAAGCTCGACGGTGATTCGCGCGGCGGCGCGGCGCTGTCGGTGCGTCACGTGACGGGCAAGCCGGTCAAGTTCGTGGGCGTCGCCGAAAAGCTCGACGGCCTCGAAGTGTTCCACCCGGACCGCATGGCGAGCCGGATTCTCGGCATGGGCGACATTCTTGCGCTCGTCGAGGAAGCGCAGCGCGGCGTCGACGTGCAAGCCGCGCAGAAGCTCGCCGACAAGGTCAAGAAAGGCGGCGACTTCGATCTCAACGATTTCCGCGCGCAGCTCTCGCAAATGAAGGGCATGGGCGGCTTGTCGTCGCTGATGGACAAGCTGCCCGCGCAGTTCCAGCAGGCCGCCGCCGGCGCCGACATGAGCCAGGCCGAGAAGCAGATGCGCCGCATGGAAGGCATCATCAACTCGATGACGCCAGCCGAGCGCGCCAAACCCGAGCTGATCAAGGCGACCCGCAAGCGCCGCATCGCGGCCGGCGCGGGCGTGCAGGTACAGGAAGTCAACCGCATGCTGAACCAGTACGAACAGATGCGCACGATGATGAAGAAGCTCAAGGGCGGCAACCTGCAGAAGATGATGCGCGGCATGAAAGGCATGATGCCCGGCATGCGCTAAGCTTGATGGGACCGGCGCGCGCTCGCGCCGATGCGCAGCGTGGCTGACTTCGGCATCGTGCGGGTTTATTCTGTAGCGCATCGCGTCGTCCCTCGCGTGAACGTCCCTCGGGATGTTGCCACTCACACTATGTATACAGTTATCGGCCGTCAGACGTCATGAACCGCGAAGAAGCCCTACAGATTTTTCAACATTCCGAAGAGATCGTTTCGGCCTCGGACGTCACCGCGTCGATCGCCCGCATGGCGGCCGCCATCCGCGACGAGATGAGCGAGGACTTCCCGCTCGTGCTGTCGGTGATGGGCGGCGCCGCGGTGTTCACCGGCATGCTGCTGCCGCACCTCGATTTCCCGCTCGAGTTCGACTACATCCACCTGACGCGCTACCGCAACACGACCAAGGGCAGCAACGAGATGCAATGGCGCGTCGCGCCGGCCGAGTCGGTCAAGGATCGCGTGGTGCTCGTGCTCGACGACATCCTCGACGAAGGCGAGACGATGGCCGCGATCCGCGACCGCATCCTCGCGATGGGTGCGAAGCGCTTCCTGTCCGCGGTGCTGTGCGAGAAGATCATTCCGAAGGCGAAGCCGCTGCGCCCCGATTACTGCGGCTTCGAAGTGCCGGACCGGTACGTGTTCGGCTGCGGGATGGACGCGAAGGGTTACTGGCGCAACCTGCCGACCATTCGGGCGTTGACCGAGGGGGCGTGAGCGGCGCGTCCGCGTACCGGCGAAAAAAAAGCAGCCCGCCAGGCTGCTTTTTTTATGGCTGCGACGGTGGCGACTCGAGCATCGGCTCCCGCTTCACAGCTTGTGCACGAAAGAACGGATCCCGCCGAGCATCATCTCGACTGAAATCGCGACGAGCACCAGCCCCATCAGCCGCTCGAACGCCGCCATCACCCGTTCACCGAGCCACGCCTGAATGCGCTCTGCGAGCATCAGCACGATCGCGCAGATGATCATCGTGACGGTCAGCGCGCCGACCCACTCGAACGTCTGGCCCGGCGCCTGCGAGGTCAGCAGCATGACGGTCGCCAACGCCGACGGACCTGCCAGCGCCGGAATCGCGAGCGGCACGATCAGCGGCTCGCCGCCGCGCGCGTCGCCGCCGAATGGCCCGTCCGGATGCGGAAACACCATGCGCAGCGCGATCAGAAACAGGACAATGCCGCCGCCGATCCGCAGCGACTGGTCACTCAGGCTCATCATGCGCAGAAAGCTCTGCCCGAGCACCATGAACACCAGCAGGATCGCAAACGCGATCGCGACCTCGCGCAGGATCACGACCGTGCGGCGCTCCGGCGACACCCCGCGCAGACAGCTAATGAAGATCGGGATGTTGCCGAGCGGATCGGTGATCAGGATCAGCAGCACCGTCGCGGACAGGAAGGTGTACTCCACTGCCCGCCCCGCTTAGTTCGCGAGCGCCGCGCGCACTTTATCGATCACCGTCTGCGCGGCGTCAGCGACCGGCAGCAGCGTCGCTTCTGCGTGGCGACGGCCCTGATACTCGATTTTGCCGTCCTTCAGTCCGCGGTCGCCAATGACCAGCCGGTGCGGCACGCCGATCAGCTCCCAGTCGGCGAACATCACGCCCGGACGCTCGCCGCGATCGTCGAGGATGACGTCGATGCCGGCCGCGACGAGTTCCGCGTACAGCTTGTCGGCCTGCTCACGTACCGCGTCGCTGCGGTCGTAGCCCATCGGACACAGCACGACTTCGAACGGCGCGATCGACTCCGGCCAGATGATGCCCTTGTCGTCGAAATTCTGTTCGATCGCGGCGCCGAGGATACGCGTGACGCCGATGCCGTAGCAGCCCATTTCCATCGGCCGCGGCTTGCCGGTTTCGTCGAGACAGGTCGCGTTCATCGCTTCGGAGTACTTCGTGCCGAGCTGGAACACGTGGCCCACTTCGATGCCGCGGCAGATGTCGAGCACACCCTTGCCGTCCGGCGACGGATCGCCCTTCTTCACGTTGCGGATGTCGGCGACGACCGGCTCCGGCAGGTCGCGGCCCCAGTTCACGCCGGTGGTGTGATAGTCGACCTCGTTCGAGCCGACCACGAAGTCGCTCATGTTCGCGACCGTGCGGTCCGCGATCACCTTGACCGGCTTCTTCGTGTTGATCGGACCGAGATAGCCCGGCGGCGTCCCGAACGTTTCGATGATCTCGGCTTCGGTCGCCATGCGGAAGTCGGCGAGACCGGGCAGCTTGCCGACCTTGATCTCGTTCAGGTCGTGGTCGCCGCGCAGCATCAGCAGCCAGATGGTCGGCTCGGCGCCTTCGTTTTCGGTGGCGAGAATGACCGACTTGATCGTGCGCTCGAGCGGAATGTTCAGCAGTTCGGCGACCGCCTCGCACTTCGCCTTGCCGGGCGTCGCGGTCTTTTTCATGTCCTCGGCGGGCGCGGCGCGTTGCGCGATCAGCGGCAATGCGTCGGCGGCCTCGACGTTCGCGGCGAAATCGGAACTCGGGCAATAGGCGATCGCGTCTTCGCCGGTGTCGGCGATCACGTGGAACTCATGCGAGCCGCTGCCGCCGATCGAGCCGTTGTCCGCCGCCACCGCGCGGAACTCGAGGCCGAGGCGCGTGAAGATGCGCACGTACGCCTCGTACATCTTGCGATACGACTCGCGCAGACCTTCCGCGTCCTTGTCGAACGAGTACGCGTCTTTCATGATGAACTCGCGGCCGCGCATCACGCCGAAACGCGGACGGATCTCATCGCGGAACTTCGTCTGGATCTGATAGAAGTTGACCGGCAGCTGGCGATAGCTCTTGATCTGGTTGCGCGCGATGTCGGTCACGACTTCCTCGTGCGTCGGACCCAACACGAAATCAGCCTGCTTGCGGTCCTTGAAGCGCAACAGCTCGGGACCGTACTTCTCCCAGCGGCCCGATTCCTGCCACAGTTCGGCCGGCTGCACGGACGGCATCAACAGCTCGATGGCGCCTGCCCGGTTCATTTCCTCGCGCACGATCGCTTCCACCTTGCGGATCGAACGCAGGCCGACCGGCAAGTAGTTGTAGATACCGCCCGCGACGCGGCGGATCATGCCCGCGCGCACCATGAGCTTGTGGCTGATGATTTCGGCGTCGGCGGGCGCTTCTTTGAGGGTGCCGATAAAGAAACGGGAAGCTTTCATTCAAGGTGTCCAAAAGCGGCGGCTTCCGGTGGGACCGCCAGAAAAGGTGAAAACATGGGGAAAATCGACACAGATCAGCGGCGAAGCCAGCGGGGTTCGCCCGACTCGCGGCACCCTGTCCCCGTGCGGCGCCGAAACCGCCGCGCAAAGCCTCTCGCAAGGGATCCGGCACGGAAAACCGACAGGCTACCGCAAACACGGGCTGTTGCGGCGAATCGCGGCAATCTCATGCGATTCGGTGCGTAGGGTCCGTTATCTGTTTATAATCAAAGCAATTTTAAAGGATTCGAAGGTGGTTGTATGCTGGATCGTGAAGGCTTTCGCCCGAACGTCGGCATCATCCTCTTGAACGCGCACAACGAGGTGTTTTGGGGCAAACGGCTCCGTGAACATTCCTGGCAGTTTCCGCAAGGGGGCATCAAATATGGCGAAACCCCCGTGCAAGCGATGTATCGGGAGTTACACGAAGAGACCGGACTGCTTCCTGAGCACGTCAAGGTGATCGGTCGCACGCGCGACTGGTTGCGTTATGAGGTGCCTGACAAGTTCATCAAGCGCGAAGTACGCGGTCATTACCGCGGCCAGAAACAAATCTGGTTTTTGCTCCGGATGGTAGGACGCGACTGCGACATCTGTTTGCGCGCCACCGACCACCCCGAGTTCGATGCGTGGCGTTGGAACGAGTATTGGGTACCGCTCGACTGTGTGATCGAGTTCAAGCGGGATGTGTATCAGTTGGCGCTGACGGAGTTGTCCCGTTTCATGCGCCGGCCTGCGCCGCGTGCGGAAAAACCTGGCGGGCATCATGGGTCGCGTTATCCCCGGATAGCGTCGTCGATGCAAAGCCCGCCGGATTCCGCGGTAAGCACGGTGGTCACCACCGTCACTACCGTAAGTTCGGTCAGTGTCGAAACATCGACGCGCGTGCTGGTCGTGCCGGATTGCGGCCCCGGCTCACCGGATGCAAACATTGCACCGGAGCATGAGCAGGAAACGGCCGAAGCCGACGAGGTCGGCGCCCCGTCAGTCCGACGAGGGGTGCGCGATTAACCATTCCAAGGCGGCGGCTCACGCCGCCTCTCTCTGGCGCGGCCTTCGGGCCGCGTCCGTCTTTCGAGGGAATCAGATTGAAAGCATTTGCACTCGCCGTGGCATGCGTCGCCACCGGCGCCCTGCTGGCAGGCTGTTCGAGCGCCGGCAAACCGACCAATAAAGACGACAGCGAGTTCGTCTATCTGCTGGATCGTAAGAGCAACTGGGTTGAAAACAAGGTCGACACGTTGCCGCCGCTGCCCACCGACACGAACCTGCTGCCGTTCGAGGTCTCCGGCAATACGCCGCTGCAATTCGCGATCGACCCGAAATCGGTCAGCGTCGGCGACGACGGTGTCGTGCGTTACACGGTGGTCGTCACGAGCCCGGGCGGCGCACGCAACGTCAATTACGAGGGCATCCGCTGCGATACGTATGAATGGCGTCAGTACGCGGGCCTCAACGCCGATCACGACGGCTGGGACACGACGGTCGCGAACCAGTTTTCGCGCATCGAAAACGGTGCGCTGAACGCGTACCAAGCCGCGCTGTATCAGGACTATATGTGCGCGAACAAGATTCCGACCGGCAACGCGCAGCGCATCGTCGAGAACATTCGTTACAAGCGCACGCAGACGTCGCAGATTCATTGAGGCCGTTTGTGCGGCACACCTAATTCAGGCGCCGTTGCCTACACATGACGACAAAAAGCCGTTCCAGCCTGCGCTGGAACGGCTTTTTTGTCGGCGCTTTGTGCGCTCGCATCCTGAAAGATCAAATCAGCACGAGATTGTCGCGGTGAATCAGCTCGGGCTCCAGCATATAGCCCAGCACCGACTCGATTTCGCCGCTCGGACGCCGCTGGATCAGCTTGGTTTCCGCGCTGCTGTAGTTCGTCAAACCACGTGCGACTTCACGGCCCGACGCGCTCAGACACGCGATCACCTCGCCGCGCGCGAAAGCGCCCTGCACGCCGACGATGCCGATCGGCAGCAGGCTCTTGCCGCCGGCGGTCAATTTTTCGACCGCGCCGTCATCGATCACGACGTGGCCGCGCACCTGCAGGTGATCGGCCATCCATTGCTTGCGCGCCGCCATGCGCGCGGTGCGCGCGATCAGCTGCGTGCCGATCGCCTCGCCGGCCGCCAGTCTCAGCAGCACGTCCGCTTCGCGCCCACTCGCGATCACCGTATTGGCGCCGCTATGGGCTGCGCGCTTCGCGGCAAGAATTTTGGTCAGCATGCCGCCGCGGCCGAGGCTCGAGCCCGCGCCGCCCGCCATCGCTTCCAGATCGGGCGCGCCGGCGTCGGCTTGCTGGACGAGCGTCGCGTTCGGGTTCTTGCGCGGATCGGCGGTGAAGAGGCCTTGCTGGTCCGTCAGAATGATCAGCGCGTCGCCCTCGATCAGATTGGCGACCAGCGCGCCGAGCGTGTCGTTGTCGCCGAACTTGATTTCGTCGGTGACGACCGTGTCGTTCTCGTTGATGATCGGTACGACACCGAGCCGCAGCAGCGTGAGCAGCGTGGAGCGCGCATTCAGATAGCGCTCGCGGTCGGCGAGGTCGGCGTGAGTAAGCAGGATCTGCGCAGTCTGGATGGAATGTTCGGCAAAGCGGCTTTCGTACACTTGCGCGAGGCCCATCTGGCCGACCGCCGCAGCCGCCTGCAATTCATCGATTTCACGCGGCCGCTTTGTCCAGCCGAGCCGCTGCATGCCCTCGGCGATCGCGCCCGAGCTGACCAGAACGACTTCCTTGCCCTGCGCGCGCAGTGCGGCAATTTGCGCGGCCCAGCGGCCGATCGCCGCATGATCGAGGCCGCGCCCGTCGTTCGTGACGAGGCTCGAACCGACTTTGACGACCAATCGCCGTGAATCTGCGATGACGGAACGCATTGTGCGCTGTCTCCCAAGATGACGCGTGATGCATGCCGACACCCGCTGCAGGCGCCGGCGCGCGACTTGTTATTCGTGCGGATCGCTGCCCGGGGTCGCGGCCGGTACCTGCGTCCCCTCGCGGAAACGCACGTCGGAGGCGAGGTCTTCGGCTTCGGCCGCCCGTTGCGCGTCGGAGTGCTCGGCGAGGTAGTCGAACACCGCATAGCAAAGATTTTCACAGCCCTGGCCAGTCAGCGCCGAGATCTCGAACACCGGACCGTCCCAGCCAAAGCCTTCGAGGAAAGCCGCCACGCGCGCTGCACGCTCGTCCTCGGGCACCATGTCCAGCTTGTTCAGCACGAGCCAGCGTGGTTTCTGATAAAGCTCTTCGTCGTACTTGCGCAGTTCGTTGACAATCGCTTTCGCTTCCGCGACCGGATCGATCGATTCATCGAACGGTGCGATGTCGACGATGTGCAGCAGCAGCCCGGTGCGCTGCAGGTGGCGCAAGAATTGATGGCCGAGGCCGGCGCCTTCCGCCGCGCCTTCGATCAGCCCCGGAATGTCCGCAATCACGAAGCTGCGGCTCGGCCCGACGCGCACGACGCCGAGGTTCGGTGCGAGCGTGGTGAATGGGTAATCGGCAATTTTCGGCTTCGCGTTCGACACCGAAGAGATGAACGTCGACTTGCCTGCATTCGGCATGCCGAGCAGACCGACGTCAGCCAACACTTTCAGTTCGAGGCGGACCATGCGGCGCTCGCCCGGCTTGCCGTCGGTTTTCTGACGCGGCGCGCGGTTCGTGCTGGACTTGAAATGGAGGTTGCCGAGACCGCCTGCGCCGCCTTGCGCGATTTGCACGCTCTGGTTGTGCTCGGTCAGATCGGCGATCAGTTCGCCGGTTTCCATGTCCGTGATGGTCGTGCCAACCGGCATGCGCAGCGTGATGTCGTCGCCGCCCTTGCCATAGCAATCTGAGCCACGACCGTTTTCGCCGTTGCGCGCCAGATGTTTTTTCGCGTAGCGGTAATCGATCAGCGTGTTGATGTTGCGGTCAGCAACGGCAATCACGCTGCCGCCCCGGCCGCCATCACCGCCATCGGGGCCGCCGAACGGAACGAACTTCTCGCGGCGCATCGACGCGCTGCCATCCCCTCCGTCGCCGGCGATGACTTCAATCCTCGCTTCGTCAATGAACTTCATGCGTTACTCCGTCCCGTGGTGTACTGCTCGATTCGATGCAGGGGTTGTTACTGATTGGATGCTGCTATTTTGCCGCGCGGGCCGCGCGTTGATCAATCGACCGAAAGGCATAGTCGCCGGTGATGAGCTGTTGGCTGCGCGGCTTCGGCGCCACACGAAAGAGGCGCCGCAATAAAAAAAGCCCCGCGAACTTCGCGGGGCCTTTTCCGGTCCTGAAGCCCGTGCCTGACTAAACTCAGGCTGCCGGGACGACGGAAACGGTGTGCTTCTTCGCCGCGCCCTTCGTCGAGAACTGGACGTGGCCGTCCTTCAGCGCGAACAGGGTGTGATCCTTGCCCATGCCGACGTTCTCGCCAGCGTGCATGCGCGTACCGCGCTGACGCACGATGATGCCACCAGCGTTGATAGCCTGGCCGCCGTAAACCTTAACGCCGAGGCGCTTCGATTCGGAGTCGCGGCCGTTCCGGGACGATCCGCCTGCCTTTTTGTGTGCCATTTGATTTGCTCCTTAACCGGTGCGCTTACGCGTTGATCGCGTCGATGCGCAGTTCGGTATAGTTCTGGCGGTGGCCGCCATGCTTCTGGTAGTGCTTCCGGCGACGCATCTTGAAGATCGTCACTTTGGCGTGACGCCCTTGCGACACGACGGTAGCCTTGACGGAAGCCCCACTGACCAGCGGCGTACCGAACTTAATCGATTCGCCTTCGCCCACTGCGAGAACCTGGTCGAGCGTGATTTCAGCGTCAATGTCTGCCGGTATCTGTTCTACTTTAAGTTTTTCGCCGACGGCAACCTTGTACTGCTTGCCGCCGGTTTTTATGACCGCGTACATTGAGAACCTCACTCTGTATTCATTTTTCCCACGCACCGCGCGCGGAAACTCTCAATTATACATAGAGTTAGCTGCTCGGTCAAAACCTGCTTACCAAACCGCCTACCGTTCGGGTTCGCCACCTGTCGCAGGCGCTCGCAGACAATAAACCAGCGAGGCGCGGCGGTCCGCAGACGCCCTTGGCGAGCGGTCCTCGCGCCGTGCGGAAAGCATCCGCACCGCAGCCGGCGACCCGGAAGCGCCCCGATCGCCTTATAATTCGCGGCACTACCCAATTCAGCCATCATGTCGTCGACTGCCACCACCTCCCCCAACGTCGCCAGCCTGCTTGCTCCGATCGCCGAAGACATGCAGCAGGTCAATCGCGTCATCCGGCAACGTCTTGCGTCGGACGTGATGCTGATCAATCAGATTTCCGAGTACATCATCAGCGCCGGCGGAAAGCGGCTGCGGCCCGCGCTGCTGTTGCTGGTGGCGGGCGCGCTGGGCGACACGACGGGACACCGGCACGAGCTTGCCGCGGTCGTCGAATTCATTCACACGGCCACGCTGCTGCATGACGACGTGGTCGACGAGTCCGACCTGCGGCGCGGGCGCCAGACCGCCAACGCGCTGTTCGGCAACGCCGCGAGCGTGTTGGTCGGTGATTTCCTGTATTCGCGCTCGTTCCAGATGATGGTCGGCGTGGGCAAGATGCGCGTGATGGAAATTCTGTCGGAGGCGACCAACATCATCTCCGAAGGCGAAGTGCTGCAGTTGTTGAACATGCACGATGCCGACGTCGACGAAGCCCGCTACATGCAGGTGATCCGCTACAAAACCGCAAAGTTGTTCGAGGCGGCCGCCCAACTCGGGGCGGTGCTCGCCGGAGCGGACGCGAAAACCGAAGCCGCCGCCGCCGAATATGGCCGCCGCATCGGCACCGCGTTCCAGATCATGGACGACTGGCTCGACTACACCGGCACGGCCGAGTCGATGGGCAAGAACGCCGGCGACGATCTGCGCGAAGGCAAACCGACGCTTCCGCTCATCTATCTGATCGAACGCGGCACGCCCGAGCAATCGGCGCTCGCGCGCGAAGCCATCGAGCAGGGTGGCACCGACCGTTTCGATACGATTTTCGACGCTATCACGCGATCGGGCGCGCTCGACCACACGCTCGAGTGCGCGAAACAGGAGGCGCAGGCAGCCGCGGCAGCAATTTCTTCATTTCCCCATTCCATTTTCAAAGAGAGCCTGCTAGAATTATGTTCTTACTCGACGGCAAGACAGTCTTGAACGAGACTGAAACGCCGAAATAGTCCGAATCGAGTCAGCAGTACCAAATCGGGGTGTAGCTTAGCCTGGTAGAGCGCTACGTTCGGGACGTAGAGGCCGGAGGTTCGAATCCTCTCACCCCGACCAGATTCTCCTTGTTAGCTCAAGGTTCAAAAACCGCCGCAGCATTGCTCGGCGGTTTTTTGCTTTGCGCGGGAGCTTTTTGCTGCTCTCCTGCAGCCTTTCGCTGCTTTCTTTTGCTCCGGCACGGCAGGCACAGCGCGTACGTCGCGACGTTGGCGATCCAGCAGCGGCGTCAGCCGCCGTCCACGGCGGAGCGCGCGCCCCCTCTGCTATATTCTCTTCATCCTTTCCCTTTTTTTCACGACGCGTGGAACAACTTCCCTTATGGGCGCAGATCGGCGCCGTCCTTCTGCTGCTTGTCTGCTCCGCCTTCTTTTCCATTTCCGAGACAGCGATGATGGCGCTGAACCGTCATCGGCTCAAACATCTCGCCAGCAAAAACACGCTCGGCGCGAAAACGACCCAGGGACTGCTCGCAAAAACCGATCAGCTATTGAGCGTCATCCTGATCGGCAACAACCTGTTCAACACGATCATTCCGGTCCTGACTACATCGCTCGCGTTGCATACGTTCGGCCGCAATAGCCTCGTGCTGTCGATCGCGACCGGTATCGTCGCGTTCCTCATTATCGTGTTCGCGGAAATTACGCCGAAGATCGTCGGCGCGACGTTTCCCGAGAAAATCGCACTGCCCGCGAGCCTGCTGATCGCGCCGTTGATGCGCATCGCGAGACCGGTGATCTGGTTCGTCAACCTGTTCGCCACCGGCATCCTGCGTGTGCTGCACATCAATACGAAGGGCGCGCGCGATCAGCGACTGTCTACCGAAGAACTACGCACCATCGTGCTCGAATCCGGCAGCTTCATGCCGACCAAACACCGCAGCATCCTGCTCAATCTGTTCGACCTCGAAAACATCTCCGTCGACGACGTGATGATCCCGCGCCGCCGCATCGAGGCGCTCGACTTCGATGCGCCGTTCGAACAGATCCTGCATCAACTCGAGACCTGCTATCACAACAAGCTGATCGTCTACCAGGGCGACATCGACCGCGTGCTCGGTGTGCTGCATGTGCGCAAGACACTGTCAGCGCTGCACAACCAGGAGCTCGAACGCGATACCTTGCGCGAGCTGCTCGCCGAGCCGTATTTCGTGCCCAGCGGCACGCCGGTGTTCCAGCAGTTGCAGTACTTTCAGGAGAGCCGGCACCGCATCGCGCTCGTCGTCAACGAATACGGCGAACTGCAAGGCCTCGTCACGCCGGAAGACATCATCGAGGAACTGATCGGCGAATTCACCACGTCGATTCCGCGTGGCGCCAGTTCGCGCGGCGGCTGGAACGAAGCGGGCGAATGCATCGTTGCAGGCAGCATGCCGTTGCGCGAGCTGAACCGCTGGCTGCAACTCGCGCTGCCCACCGATGGTCCCAAAACGCTCAACGGCCTGATTCTCGAAATTCTCGAAGACATCCCCGACGGCGACGTCTGCGTGCGCATCGGCGACACCAAGCTCGAAGTGATGCGCAGCGACGATCAGGCAATCCGCACCGTCAAGCTGTTCAAACCGCCGTCGCGCACCAAGGCCGGAAAAGCAAGGTCAGGCTGAAGCCCGCACAGTCGCTCGCTAATTCATGGTCAGCATTGCACAGGCTCGCGACGCGCGCCATTAGCCGAATGGCCGAATGGCACTCGGACGCTCTCATCCGGAAGATGAAGCCGTCATGTTCTACAGGCGGCTCATCACCGGTCTCTTATGCAAACACCCTTCGCCACCACCGCGGCATTGCGGCGCCCACTCGCTGCCGACGGCGAATCCAGCGCAACGAATCTGAACGATCCGGACAATGCCCCGGCCGTGCGTCTGTTGACCGACACGTTGCACGAAGCGACGCGGCGCAATGCGTCGGATATCCACATCGAGCCGGCCGAGCACGGCTGGCGTGTGCGCCTGCGTATCGACGGCGTACTGCATGAAATCCCGCGGCCGCCCGCGCATCTGCGCGATGCGTTCGTCACGCGTGTCAAGGTGCTCGCGCGCATGGACATCGCCGAGCGACGCGTGCCGCAAGACGGCCGGCTACGCCTCGCGACGTCGCCAGGGCGACTCGAGGATTACCGAGTCAATTCACTGCCGACGCTGTTCGGCGAAAAGCTGGTACTACGACGGCTCGACGCGCTACCCGCAGATTTATCACTCGATTCGCTCGGCCTCGATCCGCGGCAGCGCGTGGCCGTCGATGCCGCGATCCGCGCGCCGCACGGTCTGATGCTCGTCACCGGACCAACGGGCAGCGGCAAGACGCTTTCGCTGTACTGCTTCCTGAATCTGCTGAACGGCGAGGCACGCAACCTCTGCTCGGTGGAAGATCCGGCCGAGATTCAGCTGGCCGGCATCAACCAGGTCAGCGTGCGCGAAAAAGCCGGGCTTACGTTCGCGGTCGCACTGCGCGCGTTCCTGCGTCAGGACCCTGACGTGATCATGGTCGGCGAAATCCGCGACAACGAAACCGCCGACGTCGCCGTGAAGGCCGCCCAAACCGGCCACCTCGTGCTGTCCACGCTGCATACCAACGACGCCCCCGCAGCCATCGCGCGCCTCATCGATATCGGTGTCGAGCCGTACAACCTTGCCGCCGCGCTGCGGATGGTGACCGCGCAGCGGCTGGTGCGGCGACTGTGCGTCGAGTGTCGAGCACCTGCGCCCCATTCCGCGGCCGCGCTCCACGCGGCGGGCTTCGGCGAACACGAGCTGGACGGCTGGCAACCGTATGCGGGGACCGGCTGCGCGGCTTGCCATGGCATCGGCTACCGGGGGCGCGTCGGCATACATCAGGTGATGCCCGTTTCCGACGCGATGCGCGAGCTGATCGTCACAAGCGCGGGCGCGCACGAGCTGGGCCGCCTCGCGCACACCGAACAGGTCGCGACGTTACGCGACGCGGCGCTAGCGCGCGTGCGCGACGGCACCACCAGTCTCGCCGAAGCGCTCGCCGCCACGGAGGTCGCATGAGTATCCCCGCGCTGTCACCGACAGGGTCCGTCTCAGCCGATCTGCGCTTCAGGTGGCGCGGCGTCGACGCGGACGGCACGCGTCATAGCGGCACGCTCATCGCGCCCGACGCGAGCGCCGCGCGCACGCTGCTCAAACGCGACAACCTCTTTATCGTCGAGCTCGCAACGCAAGGGCCGGCGCCACGCCCAAAGACCAGCGCGGCCGATGTCACGCTATTCACGCGACAACTGTCCAGTCTGCTGCGTGCCGGCTTGCCGCTCGCGCCCGCGCTCGAACTGCTCGCGCAGACGCCGGCGTCGGGTCAGCGGCAAGGCATGCCGCGGATCGTCGGTACGGTCGCGCGAGATATCACTGCCGGCCTGCGGTTTTCGGCGGCCCTGCAGCGGCATCCGGCGCAGTTCAATGCGCTGTATTGCCAACTCGTCGAGGTGGGTGAAGCGGCGGGCGCGCTCGTCACCGTGCTCGCCCGCCTCGCCGACGATCGCGAACGCGCCGCCGCACAGCGTGCAAAGGTGCGCGCGGCTCTCACCTATCCAGTCGCGATCCTGCTGCTCGCGATCGCGATAACCGCCGCGTTGCTGGTGTGGGTCGTGCCGACGTTCAAGCAGATCTTCGATGGCTTCGGCGCCAGGCTGCCCGCGCCGACGCAGTTCGTGCTGGCACTTTCGGCGGGTGCCGCGCGCTGGAGTGTGCCGCTGTTCGCGCTGATGCTCGCAATGAGCTCGGCCATCTCGTTCGTGCTGCGTCGATCGACCAGCGCGCGCATCCGCTTCGCTCGCCTGTCGCTCAACCTGCCGGTGGCCGGCCCGCTGCTGCGCACGCTGTGCGCAGCGCGCTGGAGTCGCGCGCTCGGCACTTTGCTGTCCGCCGGCACACCGCTCGCCGACGCGTTCGATTCGCTCACCCAGGCGACCGGCAATGCCTTCTTCGATCGCGCAACGGCAAGCATCGCCATCAGACTGCGGCGCGGCGAACGGCTCGCCGCGGCGATGCGCGCGGCCCGCTGCTTTCCTGGCGAGGTCGTGCAGCCCGTTGCGGTCGCCGAGGAATCTGGCGCGCTCGACAGCATGCTGCTCGATGTCGCGTCGCTCGCGGATCGCCAGGTGGACGACCGCATCGGTACGCTGTCGAGCCTGTGCGAACCGCTCGTGATCGTCGTGCTCGGCACGCTGGTCGGCGGCCTCGTAATCGCGATGTATCTTCCCATTATTCAACTCGGCAACGTGGTGTAGCATCGCAGCCGAATCCACTTCATGACCATGCAGGCTCCTCTACCGCTCGTGTCACAGACTTCCTCCAGCTTGCTCGCGGGCTTACTGCCAGGCCGCTTTGCAGGCGATATCGGCCTCGCGCTCGCGAGTCTGCCCGCCGGGGTGCAGATCGCGTTCGCGATCGTGCTCGGCCTCGTGATCGGCAGCTTCCTGAACGTGGTCGTGCATCGGCTGCCGATCATGCTCGAGCGTGCCTGGCGCGCCGAAATCAGCGAGGCCACCGACGAGCCGCGGCCCGGCGACGGACTGCCCGAGCGCTACAACCTGTGGGTGCCGCGTAGCGCGTGCCCGCATTGCGGCCACGTACTGAGCGCGTGGGAAAACTTGCCGGTGTTGAGCTACCTGCTGTTACGCGGCCGCTGTTCCGCATGCGGCACGCACATCAGCGCACGTTATCCGCTGCTCGAAATCGCGAGTGCAGCTTTCGCCGCAGGCGCATTGATGGCGTTCGGCCCGACCTTGATGGCACTCGCCGCGTTCGGCCTGTGCGCAACGTTGCTTGTGATGAGCGCGATCGATATCGACACGCATCTGCTGCCCGATTCCTTGACCTTGCCGCTGTTGTGGGCCGGCCTGATCGTCAATTTCAACGGCATGTTCACGAACCTGCATGATGCGGTCCTCGGGGCTATGTTCGGATATCTGGTGTTATGGGCCGTGCATTGGGCGTTCAGGCTCGTGCGCGGTATCGAAGGCATGGGCTATGGCGACTTCAAACTGCTCGCGGCGCTCGGCGCGTGGCTCGGCTGGCCCGCACTGCCGCAAATCGTGCTGGTCGCCGCGGTGGCCGGCGCCGTGATCGGCCTCGCGGCGACGTGGCGCGGCCGTATGCGCTTCGAAGAGCCGCTGCCGTTTGGGCCATTTCTCGCGGCGGGCGGTGCGCTCACGCTGTTTGCCGGCACGCCGCTTTACCTGGCTTTGGGAGGCTGAAGCATGTTCGTTGTGGGACTCACCGGCGGCATCGGTAGCGGCAAGTCGACGGTTGCCAATCTGTTTGCCGCGCGCGGCGTGCCGCTCGTCGATACCGACGTGATCGCGCATCGCATCACCGCGCCGCATGGATTGGCGATGCCGCACATCGCCGCCGAATTCGGCACTGAGTTCGTCGCCGCCGACGGCTCGCTCGATCGCGCGCGCATGCGCACGCTCGTGTTCAGCGACGACACCGCGCGCAAACGTCTGGAAGGCATCACGCATCCGCTGATTCGCGCGGAAACCGAGCGCGAAGAGCGCGAAGCGCAAGGGCCGTATGTGATCGTCGTGGTGCCGTTGCTGGTCGAGTCCGGCACCTGGAAGAACCGTGTGAATCGCGTGCTCACCGTCGATTGCAGCGTCGACACGCAAATCGCGCGGGTGATAAGCCGCAACGGCTTCAGCCGTGAGCAGGTGCTCGCGATCATCGCGCGCCAGGCCACGCGCGAAGCGCGCCTCGCCGCCGCCGACGACGTGATCGTCAATGACAATGCGCCGCTCCTGGAACTCGAGGCGCAGGTGGACGCTCACCATCAAGCGTATCTGTCGCTCGCGAAGGGTGAGGCCGAGTCGTAGCGCGCGGAGCTCTCAGGTCGGCCTCGCTTGCACGCATCAAGCGCATGGTGCCCCGTGAGGCGGATACGCATCTTCGGCACGCGTCGTCAGGGCACAATTGAACTTTGCGCGCATGCGAGAGCCGAAGCGCTCAGAACACCGGGAACTGACAAAAAAGTTGCGAAAGCACGCGGAAAGCGTGCGTGATTGCCTGGGTAGTCCCACGGCATTAGAATGTTTTGCATTCCTGTCACCGACCACGCCCGAGGCGAGCCCGCTTGATCCTTTACGAGTACCCCTTCAATGAGCGAATCCGGACGCTGTTGCGGCTCGAAGATCTGTTCGAGCGCTTCACGTTCTTTCTGACTCAGGAAGATGCGCGGGAACATCACGTCGCACTGACAACGCTGTTCGAAATCTCCGAAGTAGCTGGCCGCGCAGATCTGAAGTCGGATCTGATGAAAGAGCTCGAACGGCAGCGGCAAACGCTCGCGCCGTTTCGCGGCAATCCGGGCATCGAGCAGAACGCGCTCGAAGCGGTGCTCGGCGAAATCGAGCAGACACTTGCGGGGCTCACGCAGATGCAAGGCAAGACCGGCCAGCATCTTGCAGACAACGAATGGCTCGCGAGCATTCGCAGCCGCGCAATCATCCCCGGTGGCACCTGCAAATTCGACCTGCCCTCGTATTACGCGTGGCAACAGTTGCATCCCGATCAGCGTCGCCAGGACATCGCCAAGTGGGTCACGCCGCTTTTGCCGCTGCGCGACGCGGCCACGATCGTGCTGCGGCTCGCGCGCGAGTCGGGCCAGGCGTCGAAGGTGATGGCGATGCAAGGCAGCTATCAGCAAATGCTGTCGGGCCGCTCGTATCAATTGATGCAGGTTCGCGTCGCGCCCGAATTGCGCGTGATTCCCGAAGCGAGCGCCAACAAGTACATGCTGTGGGTGCGTTTCACGGTGCAGGACGGCGATCTGCGGCCGCGTGCGGTCGACGTCGACGTGCCGTTCCAGCTCACGCTCTGCAGCCTGTAATCGCCTGATAATCGCCGCCGCATCGGGCAGCGCACCCCGGATTTGACCGAACGCGCCTTTGAAGTGGCGCGAAATAGCCCTATATTCGTTACTTGTTCCGTTTGCGATTGACCGTCCGACCGTATGCCTACCGTCGTCAAATGTCCTACCTGCGGTAAAGATGTCCGCTGGATCCCCGAGAGCCGCTTCCGTCCTTTCTGCTCCGAGCGCTGCAAGCAGATTGATCTCGGCGCATGGGCCGCCGAAAAATACCGGATTGGCGGCAACGAACAGGAAGGGTCTTCGTCCGAAGAGGAAACGCCGCGCGGCGACTACAACCCGCACTGAGCGAGCCAGTAAAAGGCCACGCGAATCGCGACGCTGCCGAGACAGCGCCACGCTATCGCGTGGCCTTTTCAGCCACTCTGTTTCAACCGATCACTTGTTCTCGGCCGCCAGCCACTCCAGCACCGGGATTGTGGCCGGTAACAACGGCGAGACATCCGCAGGCAAGCTCTGCCACACGAAGGCCTGGCCTTCACGCCCGTGGGGCTCGCCCGACCACTGCGTCACCTTGCAGAAGAACAGGCGCACATAGGCGTGCGGATAATCGTGTTCGAGCGTGTGCCACAGATGGCTCGCTTCGACCTCGATTCCCAGCTCCTCGTGCAGCTCGCGCGCAAGCGCGGCCTCGACTGACTCACCCGCCTCCAGCTTGCCGCCCGGAAACTCCCAGTAGCCCTCGTACGGCTTGCCCGCCGGACGCTGCGCGAGCAGATAGCGCCCGTCAGGCTGCACCAGCACGCCGACCGCGACCTCGGTGACGGGCCGGCCGGCGCCGTTAGTGCCGGCGCTATTGCCCGCGTTTTTGCCAGCGTCGCTCATGCCGGCGTCTTACGGCCAGACCAGTCGCGCGCGAATTGCCATGCGACCCGCCCCGAGCGCGAGCCGCGTTCGAGCGCCCACACGAGCGCATCGCCGCGCGCCGATTCGATCTCGGCGTCGTCGCAACCGAAATGACGCAGCCAGTGCGCGATGATCGTCAGATAGTCGTCCTGTTTGAACGGATAGAAGCTGACCCACAGCCCGAAACGCTCCGACAGCGAAATCTTCTCTTCGACCAGTTCACCCGGATGAATCTCGCCGTCCGACGTGTGCTTGTACGTTTCGTTGTCGCTCATGTACTCGGGCAGCAGATGGCGGCGGTTCGACGTCGCGTAGATCAGCACGTTGTCGGACTGCGCGGCGACCGAGCCGTCGAGCGCGACTTTCAGCGCCTTGTAGCCCGACTCGCCTTCTTCGAACGACAGGTCGTCGCAGAAGACGATGAAGCGCTCCGGGCGCTTCGCGATCACATCGACAATGTCGCCGAGGTCGTGCAGATCGTCCTTGTCCACTTCGATCAGACGCAGGCCGTCTTTCGCGTAAGCGTTCAGACACGCCTTGATCAGCGACGACTTGCCGGTGCCCCGCGCGCCCGTCAGCAGCACGTTGTTGGCCGGCTGCATGCGCACGAACTGGCGCGTGTTCTGTTCGATCAGCCCCTTCTGCCGATCGATGTTCTGCAGGTCGTCGAGCGTGATCGACGAAATGGCGGGCACCGGCTGCAAGTAGCCGCGCCCCTGGCGCTTGCGCCAGCGAAAGGCGACTGCGGCCGACCAGTCGATGTCCGGCGCGGCGGGCGGAAGCATCGCTTCCAGGCGGCCGAGCACGGCTTCGGCCCGGGTCAGAAACTGTTCGAGTTTGTCCATGGTAAGTAGGCGGCCCGCGGCCGCGCTTTGAACCTGATTACGAGCGGTAGTCGGCGTTGATGCTCACGTAGTCGTGCGACAGATCGCAGGTCCAGATCGTGGCTTGCGCATTGCCGCGGCCGAGCACGACGCGAATGCCGATCTCGCTCTTTTTCATCACGCGCTGGCCGTCTTCTTCGCGGTACGCCGGGTTGCGGCCGCCGGCAGTCGCGACCAGCACGTCGTCGAGATACAGATCGATCTTGCCGACGTCGAGATCGTCCACGCCGGCATAGCCGATCGCCGCGAGAATGCGGCCGAGGTTCGGGTCCGATGCATAGAAGGCCGTCTTGACGAGCGGCGAATGGCCGATCGCGTAGGCGATCTGGCGGCATTCGCCGACGCTCGAGCCGCCTTCGACATGCACGGTCATGAACTTGGTCGCGCCTTCACCATCGCGCACGATCAGTTGCGCGAGGCTCTGCGCGACCTCGGTCACCGCGTCGCGCAGCGCTGCATAAGCGGGCGAATCGGTGGACGTGATCGCCGGCAGGCTTGATTTGCCCGACGCGATCAGGATGAACGAATCGTTGGTCGACGTATCGCCATCGATCGTAATGCAGTTGAACGAGCGGTCCGCGACGTGCTTCACGAGTTCGTCGAGCACGGGCTGCGCGACGGCTGCGTCGAACGCGAGGAAGCCGAGCATAGTCGCCATGTTCGGCTTGATCATGCCGGCGCCCTTGCTGATGCCGGTCAGCGTTACCGTGTGGCCGTCGATCGTGACCTGGCGCGAGCTCGCCTTCGGCAGCGTGTCGGTCGTCATGATCGACTGCGCCGCGTCGTACCAGTTTGCTTCCTTGCGATTCGCGAGCGCGGCCGGCAAACCGGCCTTCAGACGATCGACCGGCAGCGGTTCGAGGATCACGCCCGTCGAGAACGGCAGCACCTGCTCGGGCAGGATGTCGGCGAGACGCGCGAGTTCCGCGCAGGTTTCGCGCGTCGCCGCGAGGCCCTGCTCACCGGTGCCCGCGTTCGCGTTGCCGGTGTTGATCACCAGCGCGCGAATCGGCTTGCCGCCCGCGCGCACGCGCTGCAGGTTCTCGCGGCAGACCGTGACGGGCGCCGCGCAGAAGCGGTTCTGCGTGAACACGCCGCCGACCGTCGCGCCTTCGTCGACGGAAATGACGAGCACGTCCTTGCGGTTCGGCTTGCGGATATTCGCTTCCGCCCAGCCTAGCGTGACGCCGGCGACGGGGTGGAGTTGAGCGGGATCGATCGAGGGAAAGTTGACAGCCATGGTCGCGACCTGTCGAAGAAAATGCCGGCGGACGCCGGCATCGGGGAAACGGAACTGATGACCCGGGCGTGTTGCCGGGTCACCCGCGAAATCAAAACGGACAAGCGGCGCTCAAAAGCGACGCGGCGCGCCCTGAAGCGCGCCGCGTCGGCAATTATGCGATCTTGCCGTGGCACTGCTTGTACTTCTTGCCGCTACCGCACGGACACGGGTCGTTGCGGCCGACTTTCGGCACGTTGTCGGTATTCACGTTCAGGGTCTGCGGCACCGCGCCGTGGCCATGACCATGGCTCATTGCGTCGCCGATCATCGCGGCGGTGGCCGCTTCGGCTGCAACCGGCGCGGCGGCGCCGGCTTCCGCGAACTCGGCATGACGGAACTCGACGTTCTCCAGATGACCGCCCTGCTCTTCCATCTGCTCCGCGGCCGCTTCGAGCTGCTCCGGCGACTGGATCTGCACGTTCATCACGATGCGCGTGACTTCGAGCTTCACCGCGTCGAGCATCGCGGCGAACAGTTCGAACGCCTCGCGCTTGTATTCCTGCTTCGGGTTCTTCTGCGCATAGCCGCGCAGATGGATGCCCTGACGCAGATGGTCGAGCGCGGCCAGATGCTCGCGCCATGCGCGGTCGAGCGTCTGCAGCATGATCGAGCGCTCGAACGCGCTGAACGATTCACGGCCGACCAGCTGGACCTTCGCTTCGTACCCCTCGTCCGCGGCGGCCTCGACAGCTTCGAGAATCTCTTCCGCGCTGATCGAGTTCGACTCGTTGATCATTTCCTGGATCGCGAGGTCGAGCTGCCATTCGTTGCGCAGCACTTCTTCGAGCTCGGGCACGTCCCACTGTTCTTCGATACTGCCCACCGGCACGAATTGATGCACGATGTCGCCCACCACGCCGTGACGCATCGCGGTGATGGTCTCGGTGATGTCGTTCGCTTCGAGCAGTTCGTTGCGCTGCTGGTAGATCACCTTGCGCTGGTCGTTCGACACGTCGTCATATTCGAGCAATTGCTTACGAATATCGAAGTTGCGCGCCTCGACCTTGCGTTGCGCCGATTCGATCGAACGCGACACGATGCCTGCTTCGATCGCCTCGCCTTCCGGCATCTTCAGACGGTCCATGATCGCGCGCACGCGGTCGCCCGCGAAAATGCGCAGCAGCGGATCTTCCAGCGACAGATAGAAGCGCGACGAACCCGGGTCACCCTGACGGCCAGCACGGCCGCGCAGCTGGTTATCGATCCGGCGCGACTCATGACGTTCGGTGCCGATGATGTGCAGACCGCCCGCAGCCTTCACCTGATCGTGCAGCGTCTGCCATTCGTCGTGCAGCTTCTGGATGCGGCGTTGCTTTTCGTCGTCGGAGAGCGTTTCGTCCTGCTCGATGAACGACGCCTGCTTCTCCGCGTTGCCGCCGAGCACGATGTCCGTACCACGGCCGGCCATGTTGGTCGCGATCGTGATGCGTTGCGGACGACCCGCTTCGGCGACGATCGCCGCTTCGCGCGCGTGCTGCTTCGCGTTCAGCACTTCGTGCGGCAAGCCGGCCTGCTTCAGCAGATGCGACAGCAGTTCCGAGTTCTCGATCGACGTCGTGCCGACCAGCACCGGCTGCCCGCGTTCGTAGCACTCGCGGATGTCGCGGATCACCGCGTCGTAGCGTTCCTTCGCGGTCTTGTAGATCTGATCCTGCTTGTCGATCCGCTTCGGCGGACGGTTGGTCGGGATCACGACCGTTTCGAGACCGTAGATCTCGTTGAATTCGTACGCTTCGGTGTCGGCCGTGCCGGTCATGCCGGCCAGCTTCGCGTACATGCGGAAATAGTTCTGGAACGTGATCGACGCGAGCGTCTGGTTCTCGCTCTGGATCTTCACGTGCTCCTTCGCCTCGACCGCCTGGTGCAGACCGTCCGACCACCGGCGGCCGGCCATCAGACGGCCGGTGAATTCGTCGACGATGATCACTTCGCCGTTCTGCACGACGTAGTGCTGATCCTTGAAGAACAGCGTATGCGCGCGCAGCGCCGCGTACACGTGGTGCATCAGCGTGATGTTCTGTGGCGCGTACAGGCTTTCGCCCTCACCGATCAGACCCCACTCGGAGAGCAGCCGCTCCGCCTTTTCGTGGCCAGACTCGGTCAGGAACACCTGACGGCCTTTTTCGTCCAGCGTGTAGTCGCCAGGCTTCTCGACGCCGGTGCCGTCCGCCTTCTCTTCGCCGATCTGGCGCTCGAGCAGCGGCGGCAGTGCGTTCATGCGCACGTAGAGTTCGGTGTGGTCTTCGGCCTGGCCGGAGATGATCAGCGGCGTACGCGCTTCGTCGATCAGGATTGAGTCCACCTCGTCGACGACCGCGAAGTTCAGGCTCCGCTGCACGCGCGCGTCGGTCTCGTAGACCATGTTGTCGCGCAGGTAGTCGAAGCCGAATTCGTTGTTGGTGCCGTAGGTGATGTCGGCGGCGTAGGCTTGCTGCTTCGCCGTGTGCTCCATCTGCGACAGGTTGATACCGACCGACAGACCGAGGAAGTTATAGAGACGCGCCATCCACTCGGCGTCGCGCTGCGCGAGGTAGTCGTTGACCGTGACCACGTGGACGCCGCGGCCCGACAGCGCGTTCAGGTAGACCGGCAGCGTCGCGACGAGCGTCTTGCCCTCGCCGGTGCGCATTTCGCTGATCTTGCCGTAGTGCAGCGCCATACCGCCGATCAGCTGCACGTCGAAGTGGCGCATCTTCAGCACCCGCTTGCTGGCCTCGCGGCAGACCGCGAACGCCTCCGGCAGGATCTTGTCGAGCGATTCGCCGCTCGCGACGCGCTGGCGGAATTCACCCGTTTTGGCGCGCAGTTGGTCATCCGTCAATTGCTCGATCTGCGGCTCGAGCGCATTGATCGCCGCGACGGTCTTTTGATATTGCTTGACCAGCCGCTGATTACGGCTGCCAAAAATCTTCTGTAGAAAACCGGTGGTCATCGGATCGGTGTCTGCGTCGCGGCTTCGGCTGGCTCGCGGTGTGCGCTACATGCATACCGCGCCTGGGTCGGAAAGTCCTCGGCGGCTTAGTCCAAGAGTGAATTCGAATCGGGCATTTTAGCACGCGCCTCCGGCTGCGCTCGTGTCGGAGCCGTGACGGCGCCGGCTCTGTTCGGCCCCGCCAGGCAACCTTCAGCGCCGCGCGGACCGGCATCGCAAGCTGCCCGCGCGGTACAATCGCGGCGTGAGCGCGCATGGGGCGAGTTCACGTGTCAATGCCAAACATGAGCCGTTTTTCGTCCTTTTCAAGGCCGCCGAAGCAGTTCGATCTGCGCCGCCCGCAACCGCTCGCCGAGGTTCTCGGCCGCACGGACGCGTTCGCGGCGTTGCGCGCGGGCGTCGAGCAGATCGCCGCGCTCGAGAAGGATCTGCGCGAGCTTTTGCCCGATTATCTGGCGACGAGTGTCGAGCCCAGCTTCATCAAGGAGGGCGTGCTGGCGCTATTCGCCGCGCACAACGCGCTCGCGGCGCGTCTGCGGCATCTGGAGCCGCGGCTGCTGGTGGATTTGCAGCAGCGCGGCTGGCCCGTGCAGGCGCTGAAGATTCGCGTGCGGCCGCAGCCGCTTAAAGAACCGCCGCCCGTCAAGCAGGCGCGCATGACGCCGGCTGGCGCCGCCGCGCTGCAGGCGTTGAGCGAATCGCTCGAGCCGTCGCCGTTGCAGGAAGCGCTCGCGCGCATGGCCGCGCGGCATCGGCGCAATCGCTGAACGCTGAGCGAAAAAAACGGCCCCGAGGGGCCGTTTTTCATCTGCCTGCCTGTCACGCCGGCTTTATGCGAACGCCGTCTGCGTTTCGTACGCGAAGCCGCGCGGGGCCTTTCGCGTGTCGTCGAAGGTGACGATTTCGTACGAGTCTTCGTGCGCGAGCAACTCGCGCAGCAATGCATTGTTCAGGCCGTGGCCGGACTTGTACGCGGTGTACGACGCGAGCAGTGGGTGACCGATCACGTACAGGTCGCCGATCGCGTCGAGCATCTTGTGCTTGACGAACTCGTCGTCGTAACGAAGGCCGTCGTTGTTCAGGATGCGGTACTCGTCGAGCACAATCGCGTTGTCCATGCTGCCGCCGCGCGCGAGGCCGAGCTCACGCATCATTTCCACTTCATGCGCGAAGCCGAACGTGCGGGCGCGCGCGATTTCGCGCACGTACGACGTGTTGGCGAAATCCACTTCCAGCGCCTGACCGGTTTTGTCCACGGCGGGGTGACGGAAGTCGATCGTGAACTTGAGCTTGAAGCCGAAATACGGATCGAGGCGCGCGAACTTGTCGCCGTCGCGGATTTCGATCGGCTTCGTGACCTTGATGAATTTCTTCGCTGCGTTCTGCTCTTCGATACCCGCCGACTGGATCAGGAACACGAACGAACCCGCGCTGCCGTCCATGATCGGGATTTCTTCGGCGGTGACGTCGACGTAAAGATTGTCGATGCCAAGACCGGCGCAGGCGGACATCAGATGCTCGATGGTCGACACGCGCGCGCCGTCTTTCTGCAACACGGAAGCCAGACGCGTATCGCCAATCGCCATCGCCGACGCAGGAATGTCCACCGGCGTGGGCAAATCCACGCGCGAAAACACGATGCCAGTGTCCGGCCCCGCCGGACGGAGCGTCAGATTGACTTTACGGCCGGAGTGCAATCCGATACCGACAGTCTTGACGATCGATTTGATTGTGCGCTGCTTCAACATGGTGGTCTTCTATTCGATTGAAAATCCTAATCAGGATTTTTTATTCCATAGCCGCAATTATACTCCAATCCCCAGACCAGCGTCTTTGCGGGGAACGTGACAATCTGTTTCGCTGCATTACCCATTGGGCTTAGCGACGGAAAGCGTGACGGGCCGATGCCCCGGAACGGAGGCGTTTCCGGTCATCGGCCCGCGTAACGGCCTGTCACAAAAGCGTCGTAATCACCGTTGCCGTCGCGCCACGCGGCATCAGCGCGCGGGTCGCGGCGAAGGTGCGACGTCAGCAACTAGCTCAACGTAGCGAGAATACTCGCTGCATCGCTGACTTCGAATTTGCCGGCGGCCTCGACGTTCAGCGTCTTGACCACGCCGTCGTCGACCACCATCGCGTAGCGCAGGGAACGAATCCCCATGCCGCGCGCCGACAGATCCTGCTCCAGACCAAGCGCCCGTGTAAAAGCCGCACTGCCGTCCGCCATCATGCGCACCTTGCCCGAGGTGTGCTGATCGCGTCCCCACGCGCCCATGACGAACGCGTCGTTGACGGACACGCACCAGATTTCGTCGATGCCGGCAGCGCGCAACTGCTCGGCATGCTCGACATAGCCCGGTACATGTTTGGCCGAACAGGTCGGCGTGAACGCGCCAGGCAATCCGAAGATCACCACGCGTTTGCCCGCCGTCTGCTCGCGCACGTCGAAACTGTTCGGTCCGATCGTGCAGCCCGCCCGGTCGTCTTCGACATACTCGAAGAGCGTCGCGTCGGGCAGCTTTTCACCTTCCTTGATCATGCTCAGTCCTTTGCATCGATGCGAAGCACGCTCGCACGTCCTCGTGTCGCAGTGAATATCGGTTCGGCCTTTTCAACTATAAGCCACACCGTGCGGCGGCAGTCACTTCGTCCGCCTCGCGAATCCGCAGAGGGCAGTTGCCCCTGCCGCGAACCAGACGATACGCGACCTGCTTGCCGTTCACCCGCCACGCTCGTGCGTTCGTCCGCCAGCGCTGCACTTGCGACCTCAGTCGCAGCGCGGCAACGAAGCCTGCCCGTGCGCTCAGTCCGCCTGCTTGCGCAGGAATGCAGGAATGTCGTACGTATCGACGCCCTTTTCCTGCAACGCCTGCACGTGCGAGGCCGCCGTGTCGCGCGACGTGCGCCACACCGCCGGCGTGTCGAGCGCGCCGTAGTCGGCCGTGCTGGCATGGCCTGCCGCCGGTGCGTACGCTGCGTGCGCCATCGCGCCGACCGGCTGGTTGTCGGTGCCGGTGCGCAGCAGCGTCATCGGTGCCGATTGCTGCTTCTTCGCCGCGCGGCCGAGACCCGTTGCCACGACCGTCACGCGCAGCGCGTCGCCCATTGCATCGTCGTACACGGCGCCGAAGATCACCGTCGCATCTTCCGCGGCATAGCTCTTGATCGTGTTCATCACTTCGCGCGTTTCCGACAGACGCAGCGAACGGCTCGACGTGATGTTGACCAGCACGCCACGCGCGCCCGACAGATCGACGCCTTCCAGCAGCGGGCTCGCGACGGCCTGCTCGGCCGCGAGACGCGCGCGATCGACACCGGCAACCGTCGCCGTGCCCATCATCGCCTTGCCCTGCTCGCCCATCACGGTCTTCACGTCTTCGAAGTCGACGTTGACGAGACCGTCGACGTTGATGATTTCCGCAATGCCCGCAACCGCGTTGTTCAGAACGTCGTCAGCGCACTGGAAGCACTTGTCCATCTCGGCGTCGTCGCCCATCACCTCGAACAGCTTGTCGTTCAGCACGACGATCAGCGAGTCGACGTGATCCTCCAGTTGTTGCGAACCGGCTTCCGCCACGCGCATCCGCTTGCCGCCTTCGAATTCGAACGGCTTGCTGACGACGCCGACGGTCAGAATGCCCATTTCCTTCGCGATCTGCGCGACGACCGGTGCCGCGCCCGTGCCCGTGCCGCCACCCATGCCGGCGGTGATGAACACCATGTGCGCGCCGCGCAGTGCGTCGGCGATGCGCTCGCGTGCTTCTTCAGCGGCGGCGCGGCCCATTTCCGGCTTGGCTCCTGCGCCCAGACCCGTGTTGCCGAGCTGGATCACCGCGGTTGCGCGCGAACGCGACAGCGCCTGCGCGTCCGTGTTCATCACGATGAAGTCGACGCCTTGCACGCCTTTGTTGATCATGTGCTGAACGGCATTGCCGCCAGCGCCACCGACTCCGACGACCTTGATGATGGTGCCGCTCGTTTCGGTTTCCAGCATCTGGAATTCCATGTTGCCTCCGTCAAGATAAAAAGTTACTGCCACTCGGCGTTATCCGGCAGGAGATCGGGCAACCTCCTGTCGCGCACCGGCCGCCGGCACCAGCGCGAATTTCTCGAAACCCCTGGTCAGAAGTTGCCGAGGAACCAGTCCTTCATGCGCGAGAACACCTGTCCCATCGACCCCGACTGCACTGCAACCTTGCGCCCGCGCATGCGCTGCGAGCGCCCTTCGACGAGCAGGCCCATTGCCGTCGAATAGCGCGGATTGCGCACGACGTCGGCGAGACCGCCCGCGTACTCCGGCACCCCAATGCGCACCGGCTTCAGGAAAATGTCCTCACCGAGCTCGACCATGCCGATCATCATCGACGCGCCGCCCGTCAGCACGACGCCCGAACTCAGCAACTCCTCGTAACCCGACTCGCGCACCACCTGCTGCACGAGCGAAAACAGTTCTTCGACGCGCGGCTCGATCACCGCCGCCAGCGCCTGGCGCGACAGCGTGCGCGGACCGCGTTCGCCGAGACCCGGCACTTCGATCATCTCGTCCGGATCGGCGAGCGCCTGCTTGGCGATGCCGTAGTCGACCTTGATGTCCTCGGCATCCGGCGTCGGCGTGCGCAGCGCCATTGCGATGTCGCTGGTGATCTGGTCGCCGGCGATCGGAATCACGGCGGTGTGGCGGATCGCGCCTTCGCTGAAGATCGCGATGTCCGTCGTGCCGCCGCCGATGTCGACCAGCACCACGCCCAGTTCCTTTTCGTCTTCCGTCAGCACCGCCAGCGACGACGCGAGCGGCTGCAGAATCAGATCGTTCACTTCGAGGCCGCAGCGTCGCACGCACTTGACGATGTTCTGCGCCGCGCTGACCGCGCCGGTGACGATATGCACCTTCACTTCGAGGCGGATGCCGCTCATGCCGATCGGCTCTCGCACGTCTTCCTGGCCGTCGATGATGAATTCCTGCGTGAGGATATGCAGCACCTGCTGATCGGTCGGGATGTTGATCGCCTTGGCCGTTTCGATCACGCGCGCCACGTCCGCCTGCGTGACTTCCTTCTCCTTGATCGCGACCATGCCGCTGGAATTGAAGCTGCGGATATGGCTCCCGGCGATCCCGGTGAACACGTTCGTGATCTTGCAGTCGGCCATCAGCTCGGCTTCCTCGAGCGCGCGCTGAATCGACTGCACGGTGGCTTCGATGTTCACCACCACGCCCTTCTTGAGCCCCTTCGATTCGCTCTGGCCGAGACCGATCACCTCGTAGTGACCCTCGCCCTTCAACTCGGCGACGATGGCCACTACCTTCGACGTCCCGATGTCGAGGGCGACCAGCAGATCCTTATAGTCTTTACTCATAGCGTGCTCAGTGCGTGTGATGTCCGTTTACTTCTTGCCCTTGTCGGGTTCGCTGATGAAGCGCATGCCAGCGGCACGAATCGCGAAACCGTTCGGATAGCGCAAGTCCGCATTCTCGATATCCTTTCCCCAACGTTGCGTCACCGCGCCCCATGCCGCGGTCAGGCGTTTGCTGCGATCGGCCAGCGTGTCCTGATTGCGTTCGCGGCCCAACTCCACCTGCGTGCCGTTCGACAGCTTCACCGTCCACGCGTAGCGCGGCGACAGCGTCACTTCCTCGGGCGTCGCGTTGATCGCCGCGAACCACTTCTGGAAGTCGTGATAACGCGCGACGACTTCCTTCGCCGTACCGTCCGGGCCGTCGAACGCGGGCAGTTCTTCGTCGAGCTCGCCCTGGTTCGCGGTGAACAGTTCGCCGTCGACGCTCACCAGCTGATCGCTGCCCCACGTCCCTAGCGGCTTGTACTCCTCGAGCGTGACAGCCAGTGCATTCGGCCACACGCGCCGCACGCTCGCGTGACGCACCCACGGCATCTGCTCGAACGCCTGACGCGCGGCGTCGAGATCGACCGTGAAGTAGTTGCCCTTCAGGCGCCCCACAACGCCGGCGCGCACCGTCGGCGAATTGATGTGCTCGGTGTCGCCGTCGATCTGGATCTCGCGCAGCGCGAAATTCGGGCGCTGGATCATCCAGTAACCGCCCGCCGCCAGCAGCACGAGCACCAGCAACGCGTGCAGCGCGTTGGTGGCGAGATTGAGCTGGCGAACGTTGTTCCACATGGTGTTGCTTGCGCTTACCCTGGTTAATCCTGCAGTGTCAGCGCCAACACGCCGACCACGAGTTCCTGATAGCTGATGCCGACCGCGCGCGCCGCTTTCGGCGGCAGCGAGTGATCGGTCATGCCGGGCGCCGTGTTCACTTCGAGGAAGTACGGCTTGCCTTCGCCATCGAGCATGAAGTCCGCGCGGCCCCAGTCGGTGCAGCCGAGCACGTCGAACGCGCGGCGCGCGAGCACCTTCAGGCGCGCTTCTTCTTCGGCGCCGAGACCACAGGGAATCAGATACTGCGTGTCGTTGGCGATGTACTTCGCGTGATAGTCGTAGAACTCGCCGGCTGGCACGATGCGGATCACCGGCAGATCCAGATTGCCGGCGATGCACGCGGTGTACTCGCCGCCGCCTTCGATGCTCTTCTCGACCACGACGATACGGTCGTATTTCACGGCCTCGATCAGCGCGGCCGGCAGCGCGTCCGCGCTCTTCACCTTGATCACGGCGACGCTCGAACCTTCGCTCGCCGGCTTGACGAACAGCGGCAGGCCGAGCTTCGCGACGATCTCTTTCGCGCGAGCTTCGTAGTCGTCACCGCGCAGCACCGCTTCGAACGGCGGCGTCGCAATGCCGAGCTGCTGCCACACGAGCTTGGTGCGGAACTTGTCGAGTCCGAGCGCCGAGCCGAGCACGCCGCTACCGGTGTAGCGGATGCCGTAGAAATCGAGCGCGCCCTGGATCTGGCCGTTTTCGCCGTAGCCGCCATGCAGCGCGTTGAACGCGCGCACGAAGCCCTCTTCCTTCAATGCCGACAGCGGACGCTCGGCCGGATCGAACGGATGCGCGTCGACGCCGGCGTCGCGCAGACCCTGCAGCACCAGGCGTCCGGAATTGAGCGACACCTCGCGCTCGGCCGAATTACCGCCGAGCAGCACTGCCACCTTGCCGAATTTTTTGGGATCGATACTGCTCATCTCACACCTTCAGTTCCTGAGCGAGGCGACCCGGCACACCGCCGATCGAACCCGCGCCCATCGTAATCACCACATCACCGTCGCGCACCACCGTAGAGAGCGCGTCCGGCACTTCATCGACCGTATCGACGAACACCGGCTCGACCTTGCCCGCGACACGCAGCGCGCGCGCCAACGCGCGGCCGTCCGCCGCGACGATCGGCGCTTCGCCGGCCGCATAGACTTCGGTCAGCACGAGCGCGTCGACGGTCGACAGCACTTTCACGAAATCCTCGAAGCAATCACGCGTGCGCGTGAAGCGGTGCGGCTGGAACGCCAGCACCAGGCGCCGACCCGGAAATGCGCCGCGCGCCGCCGCCACCGTGGCGGCCATTTCGACCGGGTGGTGACCGTAGTCGTCCACCAGCGTGTAGGAGCCCGCGGCCTGGCCGTCGCTGACGACCGGCACTTCGCCGTAACGCTGGAAGCGTCGGCCGACGCCGTTGAAATCCGCGAGCGCTCGCTGGATATCGGCATCTTTCACTTCAAGTTCAGTCGCAATTGCAATTGCGGCCAACGCGTTCTGCACGTTGTGCTCGCCCGGCAGGTTCAACGTGACGTCGAGCGGCGCCGCGTCTTCGCGCATCACGGTGAAATGCATGCGCCCTTCGCGCGCTTCGACGTTGACCGCGCGCACCTGTGCATCGGCCGCGAACCCGTAGCGGATGATCGGCTTCGACACGAACGGCAGGATCTCTTTTACGTTCGGATCGTCGACGCACAGCACCGCGATGCCATAGAACGGCAGACGGTGCGTGAATTCGATGAACGCCTGCTTCAGACGCGCGAAGTCGTGACCATAGGTATCCATATGATCGGCGTCGATGTTCGTGATGACTTCGATCACCGGGAACAGGTTGAGGAACGACGCGTCCGATTCGTCCGCCTCGGCGACGATGAAGTCGCCGGTGCCCAGACGCGCATTCGCGCCCGCACTGATCAGCCGGCCGCCGATCACGAAGGTCGGATCGAGCCCGCCCGCGGCGAGCACGCTCGCAACCAGCGACGTGGTCGTGGTCTTGCCGTGCGTGCCGGCGATCGCGATGCCCTGCTTCAGACGCATCAGTTCCGCAAGCATCACCGCGCGCGGCACGATCGGAATGCGGCGATGACGCGCGGCCAGCACTTCCGGGTTGTCGCTGCGCACCGCGGTCGACACCACCACCGCGTTCGCGCCTTCGATGTTCTCCGCCGCGTGCCCGATCGAAATGCGCGCGCCGAGCCCGGCGAGGCGCTCGGTGACCGCGTTGCCCGACAGGTCCGAGCCGCTCACCTGATAGCCGAGATTGACGAGCACTTCGGCGATGCCGCTCATGCCGACGCCGCCGATGCCGACGAAATGAATATGTTTGACGATGTGTTTCATTGCTTTCCTTCTGGGCTCACGCCCGCCATCGAACCCGCACCCGCCACCGTCGCGCAGATCTGCGCGACCTGTTCGGTGGCATCCGGTTTCGCGAGCGAGCGCGAACGCTCCGCCATTTCCGCGAGACTTTCCCGCGTCTGGCTACGCAACCAGTCGGCGAGCTTTTCCGCCGACAGATCGCGTTGTTGTACGACCAGCGCCGCGCCGTTGTCGGCGAGAAACGCTGCATTAGTGGTCTGGTGATCGTCGACCGCGTACGGGAACGGCACGAACAGCGCCGCGACGCCGACCGCCGATATCTCCGACACCGTCATCGCGCCCGAGCGGCAGATCACCAGGTCGGCCTGCGCATAGGCGCTCGTCATGTCGTCGATGAACGGCACGAGCGACACGTCCGCGCCTGCCTGCAAGCCAGCGGCCGCATAGTTCTCGCGCAGCGCATCGATATGCTTCGCGCCCGCCTGATGCACGATGCGCGGTCTTTCATTGGGCGCTAACAGCGCGACCGCGCGCGGGACGACTTCGTTCAACGCGGCGGCGCCGAGGCTGCCACCCACGACGAGCACGTTCAGCGGACCGTTACGCTGCGCGTAGCGTGCTTTGGGTGCATTCGCGCGCGCAAGTTCCTCACGAATCGGATTGCCGGTCCATTCGCCGTGCGGCAGCGCATTCGGAAACGCGACCAGCACGCGCTTCGCGAGCTTCGCGAGCACCTTGTTCGCGAGACCGGCGATCGAATTCTGTTCGTGTAGCACCAGCGGGCACCCGCTCAACGCGGTCATCAGCCCGGCCGGGAACGTGATGTAGCCGCCCATGCCGAGCACGACATCGGGCTTCACGCGACGCAGCACGCTCAGGCTCTGCGTGCACGCGCGCAGCAGATTCACCGGCAGCATCAGCTTGGTCTTCAGCCCCTTGCCGCGCACGCCGCCGAAGCGCACGTACTCCATCGGAATGCCGTGCTTCGGTACCAGCGTCGCTTCCATGCCCGCGGGGTTGCCGAGCCATACGACTTTCCAGCCCCATGCCTGCATCAGATGCGCGACCGCGAGCCCCGGGAACACATGTCCCCCGGTGCCGCCGGCCATCACCATCAGCGTGCGTTGTGGCGTGAGGGTCATACCTTCCCTCCACGCATCAGCACACGATTTTCGTAATCCACCCGCATCAAAACGGCGATCGCCACACAGTTCAGCAAAATGCCCGAGCCACCGTAGCTAACGAGCGGCAGCGTGAGACCTTTGGTCGGCAGAAGACCGAGGTTTACGCCCATGTTGATGAAGGTCTGCGCGCCGAACCAGATGCCGACGCCCTTCGCGACGAGACCCGCGAACGTGCGATCGAGTGCGAGCGCCTGACGACCGATCTCGAATGAACGGCGCACGATCCAGTAGAACATCAGGATCACGACGAGCACGCCGACGAAACCCAACTCCTCGCCGATCACTGCGAGAATGAAGTCGGTATGCGCTTCGGGCAGATAGTTGAGCTTCTCGACGCTGCCGCCGAGACCGACGCCGAACCACTCGCCACGCCCGAACGCGATCAGCGAGTGCGTCAATTGATACGCTTTGCCCTGTGCGTAGCGATCGTCCCATGGATCGAGGTACGCGAAGATCCGCTCACGACGCCAAGGCGAAGCCCACACCAGCAACGTAAATGTTCCCACCGCGGTCGCGACGAGGCCGCCGAACAGCTTGCCGTTCACGCCGCCGAGGAACAGCACGCCCATCGCGATCGCCGCGATCACCATGAACGCGCCCATGTCCGGCTCGAGCAGCAGCAGCGCGCCGACCAGGCCGACCGCGACCGCCATCGGCAGAAAGCCCTTGGCGAAACTGTGCATGTATTCCTGCTTGCGCACCGTGTAGTTCGCCGCGTAGATCGTCACCGCGAGCTTCATGATTTCCGACGGCTGCATGTTCGTGATGCCGAGCGGAATCCAGCGGCGCGCACCGTTCACACCCTTGCCGACGTGCGGAATCAGCACGATCACGAGCGCGACGAGCGAGATCAGGAAAAGCTTGGGCGCGTACTTGTCCCACGTCGAAATCGGAATGCGGAACGAGACGATGCCGACCGCCGAGCCCATCAGCACGAAGACGATCTGGCGCACGAGGAACGCCCAGTCGCGATACGACGCGTACTTCGGCGAATCGGGCATCGCGATCGACGCCGAGTACACCATCACGATGCCGAGTCCGAGCAGCGCGACGACGACCCACAACAGCGAGTGGTCGTAGTCGAGCATGCGCGAGCGCAGCGGCCGCACGCCGTTGACCGCGCTCGCGAGTCCGCTGCCACCCGTGCGGGTCGACGTGCGGGAAGACGTACCTGCGGCGGCGCCGTTGCCGCCGGTGGCTTCGCGCGAGCCGAAACGTTCCGACCAGCTCATATCATCGTCCCCCGTTCGGCCGCGATATCTTCGACCGTGCTGCGGAATACCGCTGCACGGTGTGCGTATCCCTTGAACATGTCGAAGCTCGCGCACGCGGGCGACAGCAGCACCGCGTCGCCGGGCTGCGCGATTGCAGTGGCCGCGCGCGTCGCTTCTTCGAGCGTCGCGTGATCGGTCATCGCGACGCCGCAATGTTCGAGCGCCGCGCGAATTTGCGGCGCGTCGCGGCCGATCAGCATCACCGCGCGGCACCAGCGCATCACCGGCGCGGCGAGCGGCTCGAATTGCTGGCCCTTGCCGTCGCCGCCCGCGATCAGCACGACGCGTTGCGCGAGACCGTCGAGCGCGGCGACCGTCGCGCCGACGTTGGTGCCCTTGCTGTCGTCCACGTAGTCGATGCCGTCGATCGACGCGATCAGTTCCACGCGATGCGGCTCGCCGCGATATTCGCGCAGGCCATGCAGCAGCGGTGCGCCGGGCAGACCGATCGCGCGCGCGAGCGCGTACGCGGCCAGCGCGTTCGCCGCGTTGTGCAGGCCGCGGATGCGCAGCGCGTCGGCTGGCATCAGACGCTTCAGCGCGATGTCGGGCGTTGCGGCTGCTTCGTTCTTGCGACGGCGCTTCGGCGTGGGCTCATCGCTCGCGTCGCGATCTTGCGCCTCGACGAGCCACACCATGCCGTTCTCGCGCAACAGGCCGTAGTCACCGTCGTTCTTCGGCTCGGTCACGCCGAACGTGATGACCTCCGCCTCGCCGCTGGTGGGCCCGAGCGACATCACACGGGCGTCGTCGCGATTCAGCACGCGCACCGTTCGTGTACCGAAGATGCGGCCCTTCGCGGCCGCGTACGCATCGAGTCCGCCGTGCCAGTCCAGATGATCCTGCGTGATGTTGAGCACGGCCGCCGCGTCCGGCGTAAACGTATGCGAGGTCTCCAGCTGGAAGCTCGACAGTTCGAGCACCCACACGTCGGGCAGCGCGGTCTGATCGATCGCTTCGGACAGCTTGTCGAGCAGCGACGGGCTGATGTTGCCCGCCACCGCGACCTTCTTGCCCGCGCGTTCGCACAGCAGGCCGGTCAGGCTCGTCGTCGTGGTCTTGCCGTTCGTGCCGGTGATCGCGATCACCTTCGGCGCGTAGCCGGATTCGCCGAGCGTGCGCAGCGCCTGCGAGAACAGTTCGAGCTCGCCCCACACTGGAATGCCCTGCTCGCGCGCCGCCGTGATCAGCGGCAGCAGATCGGCGGCGAGCGGCGACAGCCCCGGGCTGATCGCGACCAGTTCGACGCCTTCGAGCAGCACCGGCGAAAACGGACCGCCGACGAAATCGGCATCGACACCATGCGCTTCGAGAGCGGACAGGTTCGGCGGCACTTCGCGCGTATCTGCCACGCGCAGCCGACAGCCGTGCCTGGCGCACCAGCGCGCCATCGCGAGACCGGATTCACCCAGTCCCAGCACGAGCACCATCGGCTTTTGCCGATCCCGAAACTTCTCGCCGAACATCGCCTGCTTCCTTAAATACTGCTGCTTAACGCAATTTGAGAGTGGACAAACCGAATAGGCACAACATCAACGTGATGATCCAGAACCGCACGACCACCTGTGTTTCCTTCCAGCCCGACAATTCGAAATGGTGATGCAGCGGCGCCATCTTGAAGAAGCGCCGCCCTTCGCCGTAACGGCGCTTCGTATACTTGAACCACGTGACCTGCAGCATCACCGACAGCGTCTCCGCAACGAAAATGCCGCCCATGATGAACAGCACGATTTCCTGACGCACGATCACCGCGACCGTGCCGAGCGCGCCGCCGAGTGCGAGCGCGCCGACGTCGCCCATGAACATCTGCGCCGGGTGCGTGTTGAACCACAGGAACGCAAGTCCCGCGCCGCCCATCGCCGAACAGAAGATCAGCAGTTCGCCCGCGCCGGGAATGTGCGGAAACAGCAGGTACTTCGAGTAGACCGAGCTGCCCATCACGTATGCGAATACGCCGAGCGACCCGCCGACCAGCACGACCGGCATGATCACGAGTCCGTCGAGGCCGTCGGTTAGATTCACCGCGTTGCTCGCGCCGACGATCACCAGATACGTCAACACGATGAAGCCCCACACGCCGAGCGGATAAGTGATCGACTTGAAGAACGGCAGCAACAGGTCGGCGCGCGCCGGCAGGCCCATCGACAGGCCACTGCGCACCCACGCCATGAACAGGTCGAACACGCGCACGTTGCTCGCCTCGGACACGCTGAACGCGAGATACACCGCCGCGAACAGGCCGATCACCGATTGCCAGAAATACTTCTCGCGCGATGACATGCCGCGCGGGTCCTTGTAGACGACTTTGCGGTAATCGTCGACCCAGCCGATCACGCCGAAGCCGAACGTGACGAGCATCACGATCCAGATGAAGCGGTTGGTCAGATCGGCCCACAGCAGCGTGGCCACGCCGATGCCGAGCAGGATCAGCACGCCGCCCATCGTCGGCGTGCCCGATTTGACGAGATGAGTTTGCGGGCCGTCCTTGCGAACGGCCTGGCCGACCTTCATTGCGGTCAGCTTGCGAATGACCGCCGGGCCGCAGACGAGCCCGATCAGCAACGCGGTGATGGTCGCCATCACCGCGCGAAACGTCAGATAACTGAACACGCGCAAGAAGCTTGCGTCATTCTGCAGCCATTGCGCCAGCGCCAGTAGCATGCCTGGATCCTTCTTTTAATGTGCGGCGGGCGTCGAGCCCGCGGCATTGGGTTGTGGACTCGTAACGGCGTCCACCACGCGCTCCATTTGCATGAAACGCGAGCCTTTCACGAGAAGCGTTGCGGCAGCGCCGAAGCCGGCCTGCTGCAATTGCGCGACCAGCGCGCCGACATCGGCGACGTGGTGCGCGCCCTCGCCGTACGCGGTGCAGGCGTCGCGCGAGGCGTCGCCCATCGCATACAGCGCGTCGATACCGCGCTCTTTCGCATACGCGCCGATTTCGCGGTGAAACGCCGGGCCGTTGTCGCCGACTTCGCCCATGTCGCCCATCACGAGCACACGCGGCGATTCACGCGACGCGAGCACGTCGATCGCGGCGCGCATCGAATCGGGATTCGCGTTGTAGGTGTCGTCGATCACGGTTGCGCCCGCGAGCGAGCCGAGCGCGGCCTGCTTGACCTGCAGACGGCCCTTCACCGCGCCGAACGATTCGAGTCCGCGCTGGATCGCGTCGAGCGACACACCCGCGGCCAACGCGGCCGAGGTCGCCGCGAGCGCGTTGTGCGCGTTGTGATCGCCAAGCACCTGCAGCGTCACGTCGAGATGGCCTTGCGGCGTGTCGATGCTCAAACGCTTGCCGTCGAACGTGCCCTGCACCGCGGCTTCGGTGGTGCGCTCCGCGCTGTTCAACGCGAAATCGATGATGCGGCTGCCGGTAGCGGCGACGCGCCAGATGCTCGCGTACGCGTCGTCGGCGGGGAACACTGCGGTGCCTTCCGGTGACAGCGCGTGAATCACGCTCGCGTGTTCGAGCGCGACCGCTTCGACGGTCGCCATGAATTCCTGGTGCTCGCGCTGCGCGTTGTTGACGACCGCGACCGTCGGCTCGGCGAGCTTCGCGAGCTGTTCAGTTTCGCCCGGATGGTTCATGCCGAGCTCGACCACCGCGAGCCGATGCGCGGCATGCAGACGGAACAGCGTGAGCGGCAGGCCGATGTCGTTGTTGAAATTGCCGGCGGTGGCCAGACGCGCGTCCGCGCCGACCGCGGCCGCGAAGATCGACGCGATCATTTCCTTGACCGTGGTCTTGCCGTTGCTGCCGGTGACCGCGACGAGCGGCAGGTCGAACTGACGACGCCAGCCGCGCGCGAGCGCGCCGAGCGCTGCGCGCGTATCGGCGACGCGAATCGCTGGCACGCTCCAGTTCTCCGGCGTGCGCGCGACCAGCACGGCCGCGACGTTGCGCTCGGCGACTTGCGGCAGGAAGTCGTGCGCGTCGAATCGATCGCCCTTGATCGCGATGAACAGATCGCCGGGACCGGTGCTGCGGCTGTCGGTCGACACGCGTTCGAAGCGCACGCTGTCGTCGCCGCTGACGCTCGCGCCGGGAATCTGCGCGGCGGCTGCTCGTAGCGAGAACATCGTCATTCGCCACCTCCGCGAGTTTGTGTGGCCCGCGCGGCGAGCGCGAGGCGGGCGTGGTCCTGATCGGAAAAAGCGCGTTTCTTGCCCATGATTTCCTGTGTCGCTTCGTGCCCCTTGCCGGCCAGCACGATCACGTCTTCACGCGCGGCACCGCGGATCGCCTGCAGGATCGCGCTCGCGCGGTCTTCGACGCGGCGCGCCTGCGACGCATCCTGCATGCCCGCGGTAATTTGCTCGATGATCGCGAGCGGGTCTTCGCTGCGCGGGTTGTCGCTCGTCACGACGACGTGGTCCGCCAGCCGCTCGGCGATCGCGCCCATCAACGGACGCTTGGTCGCATCGCGGTCGCCGCCGCAGCCGAACATGCAGACGAGTTCGCCGCCGCGCGCGGTCGCGATCGGGCGCAGTGCCTCGAGCGTTTTTTCGAGCGCGTCGGGTGTGTGTGCGTAATCGATCACGACGAGCGGCTCGTCGTTTTGCAGTCGGCCGCCCAAACGCTGCATGCGGCCGTTCACCGGTTCCAGCTTTGCGAGTTCGGCGAGCGCCGCGCCGAACGGCACGTCCGCGGCGAGCAGCACGCCGAGCACAGCAAGCAGATTGCTGACGTTGAAGAGGCCGAGCGTTTGCACTTCGACGTCGGCGTTGCCCCAGTCCGAGGTGCTCAGATGAAACGCGGTGCCGGTCGCGGTCGCACGCACGTTCGATGCGGTCAGCCACGCGTCCGCTTGTGGCGCATTCGTGGCGCCGGCGTCGCCATGCTCGCCCTCGATGCCATAAGCGATGGTGCGAGCGTGACCACGCGTGCTCGCGAGCAAACGCCGGCCGGCGGCATCGTCGCGATTGATCACGGCCGCGCGCAGCTCGGGCCATGCGAACAGGCGCGCCTTGGCGGCTTCATAGGCCTCGAACGTGCCGTGATAGTCGAGATGGTCCTGCGTCAGATTCGTGAACACCGCGATGTCGAAAGCGGTGCCGTTCACGCGCCCCTGATGCAGCGCATGCGACGACACTTCCATCGCCACCGCCTGCGCGCCCGCGTCACGCAATTGCGCGAGGCTGCGCTGCAATTGCGGTGCGTCGGGCGTCGTGAAGCCGGTGTGCACGAGCTGACCAACGAGGCCCGTGCCGAGCGTGCCGACGATCGCACAGCGCGTGCCGCGCGCGGACAGCGCCGCGGCGACCCACTGGCTGCAAGACGTCTTGCCGTTCGTGCCGGTGATGCCGACCGCGAGCATCGCGTCGCTCGGATCGCGATACCACGCGCTCGCGATCGTGCCGGCGAGTTCGTTCAAAGCCGGTACCGCATGCGCGACGGACGCGTCGAGCTTGCCGGTGAAGCCTTCGGGTTGCACGAGCACGGCGGCCGCGCCGCGCTCGATCGCCGCGTCGATGAACGCGCGGTTGTCCGCGCCATCGACCGCGTACGCGAAGAATGCGTCGCCGGCCGCGAGCGAGCGCGTGTCGGCGTGCAGATGCGCGCCTGGCTGCACGTGCGCGCGCAGCCAGGCGAGGGCGTCGGCGATCTGCCGGTGCGCTGGATGTTGCTCGCGCAGCGCGCTCATCGCTCGACTCCTGGATGGGTTTTCTGGTTGGCGGAAATGGTCACCTTCTTCACGCCCGGGTTCGTCGGCAGCTTCTTCGCCCCGGACGGCGCCGACGGCGCGCCGGGCGCGGGCGGCGCCGAATCGTCGGACACCACCATCTGCTTGACCGGCATGTCGGGCGGCACGTTCAGCGCCCGCAGCGTATCGCCGACGATGCCCGAGAACACCGGGCCCGACACCTGGCCGCCGAAGTGGCTACCCGCCGTCGGCTCGTCGACCGACACTGCAACGACGATGCGTGGATTCGGCATCGGCGCCATCCCGACGAACGACGCGCGATATTTGGAGTGGTCGTAGCCGTGCGGTCCGTGCTTGTACGCGGTACCGCTCTTGCCGCCGACGCGATAGCCGGGCACCGCCGCATCCGGCGACGTGCCTTGTGCCGACACGACGGTTTCGAGCATCGCGCGCACTTCACGCGCGGTGGTCGGCGAAAAGATCTGCGGACCGGTGGCCGGCTGGTCGCCCGGCGCGTGGAAGATCGTCACCGGCATGATCTGGCCGTCGTGCGCGATCGCGGTGTACGCGCGGCCGAGCTGGAACAGCGACACCGACAGGCCGTAGCCGTACGACATCGTCGCCTGCTCGATGCGGCGCCAGCTCTTCCACGGACGCAGGCGGCCCGCCGCCGCGCCCGGAAAACCGACCTTCGGCGCCTGGCCGAGACCGATGCTGGTATACATATTCCACATTTCTTCGGGCCGTAGCTGCATCGCGATCTTCGTCGCGCCGATGTTGCTCGACTTCTGGATCACGCCGCCGACCGTCAGCACGCCGAAGCCGCTGTCGTCGGTGATCGGCGCGCCGTCGAGTACGAAGTGACCGTTGCCCGTATCTACCAGTGTAGTCGGCGTCACCCGGTGCAGATCGAGCGCGAGCGACACCGTGAACGGCTTCATGATCGAGCCCGGCTCGAACGTGTCGGTCAGGATGCGGTTGCGCAGCTGCTCGCCGGTCAGGTGCGAGCGGTCGTTCGGGTTGTAGGTCGGGTAGTTGACGAGCGCGAGCACTTCGCCGGTGCGCACGTCGATCACCATCGCCGCGCCGGCCTTCGCCTTGAATTTTTCGACGGCCGCTTTCAGGTTCGTATAGGCGATGTACTGGATCTTGCTGTCGATCGACAGGTCGACGTCCTTGCCATTGTGCGGCACGACCTGCTCGTCGACGTCCTCGATGATGTGACCAATCCGGTCCTTGATCACGCGACGGCTGCCCGAGGTGCCCGCGAGCAGCTTCTGGTCGCCGAGCTCGACGCCTTCCTGGCCCTCGTCCTCGACGTTGGTGAAGCCGATCAGGTGAGCGGTGATCTCGCCTTCCGGATAGAAGCGCTTGTACTCGGCGCGCGAGTAAATGCCGGGGATGTCGAGCGCCGCGACTTTGTCGGCGACGTCCACCGGCACCTGGCGCTTCACGTAGACGAAGGTCTTGTCTTCCGACAGCTTCGAGCGCAGTTCCTTCGTCGTCATGCCGAGCAATTTGCCGAGCGCGTCGAGCTTGTCGGCGCCGAGGTCGTCCGGCACCGATTCGGGAATCGCCCAGATTGCGCGCACCGGCAGACTCGTGGCGAGCACGAGACCGTTGCGGTCGAGAATCTTGCCGCGCGTGGCGGGCATGTCGATGCGGCGCTGATAGCGGATTTCGCCCTGCTTCAGATAGAACGCGTTCCCCGGCCCCTGAATCCAGAACGCGCGCCCGGCGAGCGCGACGAACGCCATGAACAGCAGGAACACGACGAGCTTCGAGCGCCACATCGGCAGGCGCACCGACAGAATCGGGTTGGCCGAGAACGCAACGCTCTTGTGCGCCGACGATTTTTTCATCGCGTGGCTCCGCGACGGGCTGCAACCGGCGCCGAGGCCGGCGCGGAAGTCGGAATGGGGGCGTCGAGCGCCGTTGCGGCACCCGGGGCGAGCGTCAGGTACTGCGTGCGGCCCGTGGTGGCCGATTGCATCTTCAGCGAGGCGGTGGCGAGTTGCTCGATGCGCGACGTTTTGGACAGCGCGCTCTGCTGATATTGAAGCTGCGAATAGTCCTGCTGCAGCTGACGCTCCTGCGACTGCGCGCGCTGCAGCTGGATAAAGATCTGACGCTGCTGATTGGTCGCGTTGACGACCGACAAGGCGCAGCCCATCACGATGATCAGCAGGAAGATATTGAGGCGGTTCATGGCGCGATCCGCTCCGCCACGCGCATCACGGCAGAACGGGCGCGCGGATTGTCGGCGACTTCAGCGTCGCTCGCAAAGACGCGGCCGATGATCTTGAGCGGAGGGCTCGGCAGGTCGACCGCGCGGATCGGCAGGCGGCGGTCGACCGCCGGCGTACTTGCGTGCGCCTGCATGAATCGCTTGACGATACGGTCCTCGAGCGAATGAAAGCTGATGACCACCAGCCGCCCCCCTTGCTCCAACAACGACAACGCTGCTTCTAGAACGACTTGCAGCTCCGCAAGCTCTTGATTGACGTGAATCCGTATAGCCTGAAAGGTGCGGGTTGCCGGGTCCTTGCCCTTCTCACGGGTTTTGACGACGTTAGCCACGATTTGGGCAAGCTCGCCCGTGCTGACGAGAGGCCCAAGACGGTCGGACTCTGCCCGGCGAGCAACAAGCGCCTTTGCAATCTGAAAAGCAAACCGTTCTTCCCCATAATCTCGTATCACCTCCGTCAGTTCCTGCACCGTAGCCCGCGCGAGCCAGTCAGCCGCGGATTCGCCGCGCGTCGGGTCCATCCGCATGTCGAGCGGGCCGTCGGCGCGGAAGCTGAAGCCCCGCTCCGGATCGTCGACTTGCGGCGACGACACGCCCAGATCCAGCAACACCCCCGACACACGCCCTACCCCGCGCTCCGCCATCGCGGCGCGCAGTGAAGCAAAACTCTCGTGGACGATGGCAAAGCGCGGGTCGGCGATCTTCTGCGCCGTCGCGATCGCGAGCGGATCTTTATCGAACGCGATCAACCGCCCCGCTTCACCAAGCCGCTCAAGTACGAGGCGGCTATGGCCGCCACGGCCGAACGTGCCGTCCACATACGTGCCGTCGGCGCGCGTGACCAGCGCATCGACCGCTTCGTTCAACAGCACCGTGCGATGCTGCAATTCGTTTCTCATCGCGAAGCCATATAAATAAGCCGCGATCAGAACGTGAAGTCTTTCAACGCGTCGGGCATGCCCTCGGCGATCGCCGCCTGTTCCTTCGCGGCGTAGATCTGTGCATCCCACAGCTCGAAATGACGGCCCATGCCGAGCAGCGTCACTTCCTTCTCCAGCGAGCCAGCCGCGCGCAACTCCGGCGACACGAGCACACGGCCTGCGCCGTCCATATCCACATCCATTGCATTGCCGAGAAAAATGCGTTTCCACCAGGCTGCGTTCATGGGCAGCTTGTCGACCTTGTCACGGAAGATTTCCCATTCGGGGCGCGGAAAGAGCAACAGGCAGCCGTCCGGGTGCTTGGTGATCGTCACCCGGCCCTCTGCCTGTGTTTGCAGCGCATCCCGATAACGAGAGGGGATCGACATCCGCCCTTTCGCATCGAGCGTCAGCGCCGACGCCCCTTGGAACACTTCGCTCTCCCCTATTGCGGTGCTGTTTGCGCCGCCCGCCCGGTCCGTGAAAATCTACCTGAAAGTGATGCCGAGAACACACAAAAATACACTTTCTCACACTGTCTCCCACTTTAGAGGAACGCTACACACGGGTCAAGGGAGCGGCCCGCTTTTCGGGCGGATTTTGTTTGTTAGAACAAGGACTTAGCGCGACTCCTTCACGTCCCGTATAAAACGGAAAACCATTATAAATGAATGGGCTAGTGCAACTTGTGAAGGTGATACGTGAACAGTGCGGGGAAACAGCGCGGATTGAAAGAGATCGTTAAGGGATTCTGAAAGGAAAAGGACGACGCTGCGGGGACGAATGACGAACGGCGCGCGCGGCGCCGTGCCACTTGCGATTAATGCGTTCAGCGATGCTCGATGCGATACGTGCGGTGCGGCGGTCGACGAAGCAAAGCCGAAACGCTCATATGTAGTAGGCGGTGCGCGTCATCACCTTCGACATCGCGCGCATCAACGCACGCGCCGGAAACGGCAACTCGATGCCACCCGCGTCCATCGCGGCCTTGCCGTGCTGCACTTCATCGGCGCGCATCTGCTCGACGATCGCGCGCGACTCGTGGTCCGCGGCGGGCAGCTGATCGAGATGACTGTCGAGATGCTGCTCGACCTGGCGCTCCGTTTCGGCCATGAAGCCGAGGCTCACGCGATCGCCTAGACGTCCCGCGGCGAGCCCGATCGCAAGTGCGCCGGTGTACCACAGCGGATTGAGCAGACTCGGACGCGAGTCGAGCGCCTCGAGGCGTTTGGCGGTCCACGCCAGATGATCCTCTTCTTCCGATGCGGCGTGATCGAACATCGCGCGCAATGAAGGCGAGTCGGTAGCGAGTTTCTGCGCCTGGTAAAGCGCCTGCGCGCACACTTCGCCGACGTGGTTCACCCGCATCAAACCAGCTGCATGCGCGCGCTCCGCGGGCGAGAGTTCGGGCGCCTCGGCCGTCGCCGCGGAAACCTTCGGAAGCGGCAGCGGGCGGCTCATCCGCGAGACCCCCGTCAGTGAGCGTAAACCCCGATCAAACTCGCCAATCAACTCGTCCAGCAACATAAAGCGCTCCCTGATTCGACAACCGCCGCATCGTTCCGGAAGGTCCGTGGGACAAGGCCTTGCGACGCGAAAGCCGCGATCCGACAGGCCTCAATTCGCATGAAATGGGCGGTTAATTTCGGATTCTAGACCATGTTGCGTAAACGAAACAGCGGCCGTCCGGAGCGCCTCCTTTTTCTTTGTCCCATGTATGCCTTTTGTTACATTACGTGGCAACTTCTCGCGAAGTTGGACAAGCAAGGCCTTAGCACCAACTAAATATTTCGCCTTGAACAAAAGATTCGTAATCCTTGGAGATCATTCGATGAAAAAGTCGCTTCTCGCTCTCGCAGCACTGGGCGCATTCGCAGGCGTCGCTCATGCGCAGAGCAGCGTGACCCTGTACGGCATCGTTGACGTTGGTATCAACATGAATACCAATGCTGGTGGCTTTCACAAGTACGACATGTCTAGCGGCGTCCTGCAAGGCTCGCGTTTCGGCCTGCGTGGCACGGAAGATCTGGGCGGCGGTCTGAAGGCGCTGTTCGTTCTGGAAAACGGCTTTGACGTGACCAACGGCAAGCTCGGGCAAGGCGGCCTGATGTTCGGTCGTCAGGCATACGTCGGTCTGTCGAGCACCTTCGGCACGGTCACGCTGGGTCGTCAGTACGACTCCGTCGTCGACTACGTGGGTCCGTTCGAATCGGGCGATCAGTGGGGCGGTTACATCGCCGCTCACCCGGGCGATATCGACAACTTCAACAACGCATATCGCACCAACAACACGATCAAGTACACGAGCGCGAACTACAACGGCCTGACGTTCGGCGGCACGTATAGCTTCGGCGGCGTCGCTGGTGACTTCACGCACAACCAGATCTGGTCGTTGGGTGCTGGCTATAACAATGGCCCGCTGGCATTGGGCGTTGGTTACCTGAACGCACGTACGCCTGCAGCATCGGGTGGTCTGTTCAACAACGGCGGCACGATCGCAACGAACACACCGGCCGTGGGTACTACTCCGGCTAACTTCGCAGTCACGAGCCCGATTTACGCTGGCTTCGCATCGGCTAACACGTATCAGGTCGTCGGCGCAGGCGGTGCGTACACGTTCGGCGCGGCAACCATCGGCCTGACGTATTCGAACATCCAGTTCGGCAACCTGGGCAAGACCTTCACGTCGCCGTTCACTGGTCAGAAGGCTACGTTCAACAACGGCGAAATCAACTTCAAGTACCAGTTGACCCCGGCACTGCTGGTCGGCGCAGCGTATGACTACACGCGCGGCGAACAGATCGAAGGCCACTCGCGTGCTCAGTACCATCAGGGCGCACTGGGCGTGGATTACTTCCTGTCCAAGCGTACCGACGTGTACCTGGTCGGCGTGTATCAGCACGCTCTGGGCGACACGGTCAACGCACCGGGCCAGGTGGTCGCAGCAACGGCAGGCATCAACGGCCTGACCGGTTCGTCGACCAACAACCAGTTCACGGCTCGTGTTGGTATTCGCCACAAGTTCTAATAAGTCGTAAAAAAGCAGTTTGCCTCAAAGGCGCCTTCGGGCGCCTTTTTTTATGCGCGGGTTTTGTAGGCGCAACGAAAAAGCCCGGCGCACTTTCGTGCGCCGGGCTTTTCTGTTCTTCGCTCGCTTAAGCCCTGCCGTCGCGCAACTCGCGGCGCAGGATCTTGCCGACGTTGCTCTTCGGCAGCTCGGTGCGGAATTCGACGACCTTGGGCCGCTTGTAGCCGGTCAGTTGCGTTTTGCAGTACGCGAAGATCTGTTCGTCGGTCAGCGACGGGTCCTTCTTCACGACGAACAGCTTCACGGCCTCACCCGAATGCTGATCGGGCACGCCGACCGCCGCGACTTCGAACACGCCCGGCAGCTTTGCGACGACGTCCTCGACTTCATTCGGATATACGTTGAAGCCGGACACCAGAATCATGTCCTTCTTGCGATCGACGATCTTCACGAAGCCGTCCGCGCTCATGATGCCGACGTCACCGGATTTAAAGAAGCCGTCGGCCGTCATCACCTTGGCGGTTTCGTCGGGACGGTTCCAGTAGCCCGCCATCAGCTGCGGGCCGCGGATGCAGATCTCGCCTGCCTGGCCGGGCGCCAATTCGTTGCCTGAGTCGTCGCGAATCGAGATCTCGGTCGACGGCAGCGGCAGGCCGATCGTGCCGCTGTATTCAGTGACGGTGACGGGGTTGCAGGTCACGCACGGCGACGTTTCCGACAGCCCATAGCCTTCGACGATCGGCGTGCGCGTCCGCTCGAACCAGCGCTTCGCGACCGCCTCCTGCACCGCCATGCCGCCGGCGTTCGCGGTCAGCAGCTTCGAGAAGTCGAGCTTGTGGAAATCGGGGCTGTTCAACATCGCGTTGTACAGCGTGTTGACGGCGGGAATCGTCGTGATCGCATAACCCTCGAGCGACTTGATCATGCCAGGGATATCGCGCGGATTCGGGATCAGCACGCCGAGACCGCCGGTGCGGATCGTCAGCAGCCCGCACACGGTCAGCGCGAACACGTGATACAGCGGCAGAGCAACGACCGTAATGAACTGGTCGATATCGGTGCGGTTCGCGCGCACCGGATTGAGCCAGACCTCCGACTGCAGCACGTTCGCGATCAGGTTCCGGTGCAGCAGCGTCGCGCCCTTGGCCACGCCGGTGGTGCCGCCGGTGTATTGCAGAAACGCGATATCGTCAGGCCCCTGCTGGACCGGCTTGAACGTCAGGCGCGCGCCCTCCGAGACCGCGTCGTTGAACTTAACGTGTCCGGGCAGGCTCCACGCCGGCACCATCTTCTTGACCTTGCGCACCACGAAGTTCACGAGCGGGCCTTTGATCCCCATCAGGTCGCCCATCGCCGCGACGACCACATGCTTGACCGGCGTATTGCGCACGATTGCCTGCAAGGTCCCCGCGAAATTTTCGAGCAGGATGATCGCCTCAGCGCCGCTGTCCTTCAGTTGGTGTTCGAGTTCGCGCGGCGTGTACAGCGGATTCACATTCACGACCACATAGCCCGCGCGCAGAATCGCGGCGATTGCGACCGGATATTGCAGCACGTTCGGCATCATGATCGCGACACGCGCGCCGCGCGCGAGCCCTTTCGACTGCAGCCACGCCGCAAGATGGCGCGAGAGCTGGTCGAGTTCACCGTAGCTGATCTGCTTGCTCATGCACACGAACGCCGGCTTCGCGCGGTGTTCGCGAAAGGCTTCCTCGAGCAACTCGGCCACCGACGAATAGCGTGTCGGGTCGATCTCTGCGGGAACGCCGGGCGGATAAGACTTCAGCCAGATTTTCTCCATGCAGCGTCTCCTGAATTATTTTCGAATGATCGTGCTAAAAACGCATCGTAGCATGGGCATATTGCCGCCAATGGTCAAAGCGATGGGGTTAGACGGCAGCCTCGAACTTGCGAGGCTCGCCGTCGGCTTCAAGGTGCGGTGCGGCTTTCAGGCCCGCTCGACTTCGACGAGACAGTCGTAAAACGTCGCGGAACCGCCGAGATCGGTGAGTGCCTGGCTCGTCAACTGGTTGGCGTTACGGCCGTCCGGCGCGAGCTTCTTCCACCAGATCGACAACCCGACGACCAGGCCTTCGCGCGCCCGGTCGGTCACGCGGGCGCGCGCCTGCATCGAGCCGCGGTCGTTGAAGATGCGCACCTGATCGCCGTCGCCGATGCCGCGCGCGCGTCCGCAGGGTGGATGTCGAGATGGGGCTCGCCCTCGGTAGCGCGCAGACTCTCGATGTTCACGAAGGTGCTGTTCAGGAAGTTGCGCGCTGGAGGCGAAATCATCGCGAGCGGATAGCGGGCCGCCAGTTCGGGCGAGCCGTCGGCCGATTCGTAGGGTGGCAGATAGTCCGGCAGCGGGTCGAGGCCCTGTTGCGCAAGGCGCTCGCTGTAGAACTCGCACTTGCCGGACGGTGTGCGAAAGCCGCCGCCGGCAAATGGCGCGTCCGGTAGATTGAGACGGGCCCAGCCGGCTTGCTTCAGCAGCGGCCAGTCGACACCGTCCAGCGTCTTGTCTTCCCAGCGAAATGCGGCTTGCGCTACGGCTTCGTCGCTGTCGAAGAGTGACGGTTCCGTCAGGCCCATGCGGCGCGCGAGGCCGCGGAAGATCTCGGTATTCGGGCGTGCGTCGCCAAACGGCGCGATCGCGGGCAGGTTGACCATCACGTGCGTGTGGCCGTATGACTTGTGCACGTCGAGATGTTCGAGCTGGGTCGTGGCGGGCAGCAGCAGATCGGCGTAATCCGCGGTGTCGGTCTGGAAATGCTCGAGCACGATCGTGAAAAGATCCTCGCGCGCAAAGCCAGCCGCGACGCGTTCGGAGTCTGGCGCGACCGCGACCGGATTCGAGTTGTAGACGACGATCGCTTCGACTTTGGGGCCGAACGTCGCGTCGCCCGGGTGCAGCAACGCGTCGCCGATCGCATTCATATTGATCACGCGGCTCGGCTTCGACGGCCAGCCCGGCATCAGGTCGGGACGCTGCAACGCGTGTGAGTCGACCGGCGCCCAACCGCTCGACGACAACAGCGCCCCGCCCGCGCGCTCGCGCCATGCGCCGGTCAGCGACGGCAAACACGCGATCGCGCGCACCGCATTGCCGCCGCCGCGCACCCGCTGCAGACCGTAGTTCAAGCGGATCGCGGCTTTCTTCGTGCTGGCGTAAAGTCGCGCAAGATCGGCAATTTCTTCCTCTTTGACGTCACAAATTTCCCTAACGCGTGACAGTGGATAGCTGAGCGCGCGCAGCTTCAAGTCAGCGAAGCCCAGCGTGTGCGCCGCGATGTATTCGTGGTCGAGCAGATCCTCGGTGATCAGCACGTTCATGATGCCGAGCGCGAGAGCCCCGTCGGTTCCGGGCTTCAGCGCGATGTGCTGGTGGCATTTCTCCGCGGTCAGCGAGCGATACGGATCGATTGCGATCAGCCGGGCGCCGCGACGCTTGGCTTCCTGCGCGCGCGTCCAGAAATGCAGATTCGATGCGATCGGATTGGCGCCCCAGATCAGAATCACTTCGCTTTCGGCGAAAAACTCGCTGTGCATACCGACGCCGCCGCCATACGTGTATTTGAGGCCAGCTGCGCCGGCAGCCGCACAAATCGTTCGATCCAACTGCGATGCGCCGAGCTTGTGGAAGAAGCGTTGCGCGATGCTGTCGCCCTGCACCAAGCCCATCGTGCCAGCGTAGCTGTACGGCAGAATCGCTTCCGGCGCGCGACGGGCAATTTCGCCGAGGCGGTTTGCGGCAAGGTCCAATGCTTCGTCCCAGCTGATCGGCGCGAAGCGGCCCTCGCCCTTGCGGCCGACACGCTTCATCGGCGTCGTCAACCGGTTCGGATGGTACACGCGCTCCGCGTAGCGGCTGACCTTCGTGCACAGCACGCCCTGAGTCGGCGGATGGTCGGGATCGCCGGCGACCTTGATGGCCCGTCCGTTGTCGACGGTCACGCGCATCGCGCAGGTGTCGGGGCAATCGTGCGGGCACACGGCGCGCGCGAATTCGGTCGGGGCGTTCATCGGCAAGGTGTCCTGGCAAGCAGAAAGCGATCGGGCAAAATGGAATTTTATTACGTCAATAGGCCGCCGACCCGGGTGGTGCCGCCAAAAATGCCTTCGGCGTAGAATGAATTATCCGCAGTGCCCGGGCCGACGCGGTCCGCGGCGATCTCATGCTCGTCGAGCACAAACGCATAATCACTCCATCATGAAACTCATCCCCGAAATTCAGGCCGCTCGCGGCGAAATCCAGACCCTTCGACGAACCATCCATGCCCATCCGGAACTGCGCTACGAAGAGACGGTGACCGCTGATCTCGTCGCGCGTTCGCTCGAGTCCTGGGGCATCGAGACTCACCGTGGTTTGGGCAAGACGGGCGTGGTCGGCGTATTGAAGCGCGGGAACGGCTCGCGCGCGATTGGTTTGCGCGCCGACATGGATGCGCTCCCGATCCAGGAACTCAACAGCTTCGATCATCGTTCGACGAACGACGGCAAGATGCACGCGTGCGGGCATGATGGACATACAGCGATGCTGCTCGGTGCCGCGCACTACCTGGCCAAACATGGTGATTTCGACGGGACGATCGTGTTCATTTTCCAGCCGGCCGAAGAAGGGGGCGCCGGCGCGAAGGCGATGATCGACGACGGCCTGTTCACCAGATTTCCCGTGGATGCCGTGTTCGGCATTCACAACTGGCCGGGCATGCCGGCAGGCCACTTCGGCGTGACCGAAGGCCCCATCATGGCGTCGAGCAATGAATTTCGCATCGAAATCAAGGGCGTCGGCTCGCATGCGGCACTTCCGCACAATGGTCGCGACCCGGTCTTTACCGCGGTGCAAATTGCCAGCGGACTACAAAGCATCATCACGCGCAACAAAAAGCCGCTGGATACCGCGGTATTGTCGATTACGCAAATACATGCCGGCGATGCGGTCAATGTCGTGCCGAACGACGCGTGGATCGCGGGGACCGTGCGGACCTTTACGACAGAAACGCTCGACCTGATCGAGTCACGCATGCGCAAGATCGCGCAAAGTACAGCCGAAGCATACGATTGCTCCGTTCAGATCCAATTCCACCGGAACTACCCGCCTACGATCAATAGTGGCGAGGAAGCGCGTTTTGCGGCGTCGGTCATGAAAGAGGTCGTTGGCGCGGAAAATGTCGATGACGCTGTTGAACCGACGATGGGCGCCGAGGATTTCTCGTTCATGCTGCTGGCGAAACCGGGTTGCTATGCTTTTTTGGGCAACGGCGATGGCGGCCACCGCGAAGCCGGCCACGGCGCGGGCCCTTGCATGCTGCACAACGCGAGTTATGACTTTAACGACGAGCTATTGCCGGTGGGGTCGACGTATTGGGTTCGACTGGCGCAGAAATTTCTGGCGCAGGGTAAGTAGAGAGTTGAGAAGCATTGAGGCGCGTGGAGGTTTTCGCTGTAAGCGCGTCTTCATTACCGTGTAGATTTCGTCGTTGAGTTTGGCTACTTTGGTGCCCACCAAACGAATGGTGGACGCAACAGTGGACAGCTCTCCTCAATCCGAACGGTCCAAGCGACCCAATTTTTCTGTTGAGTTCAAGCGGCAGATCGTCGAGGCGACGCTCAAGCCGGGCGCATCGGCCGCGCTCATCGCTCGCGAGCACGACATCAACGCCAATCTGCTGTTCAAATGGCGTCGTCACTATCTTGACGGCGATTTCGGCATGCCCGACGTGCCGTTGCCAGAGGCGCCTGCACTCAACTAGCTACCAGTGGCCGTAGCTGAGCCTTTACTGGAAGTGCCCGGCGAGCCCATCGCCGGACAGCGCCGGCACCTACGAGGTCGAATGCGGTGACGTCCGGCTACGCCTGAGCGCTGACACGCCCATCGCAAACCTGATCAAGATTGTGCGGGGTCTTGCCCGATGAGCCTGCTGATGCTGCCGTCCGCCGTTGGCCTGCCGTCCGGATCCCGAGTGTGGCTGGCCGCTGGAGTCACCGACATGCGGGCCGGATTCAACAGTCTCGCCGCCAAGGTGCAGACCGTGCTGAAACGCGATCCGTTCTGCGGACACGTCTTCGTGTTTCGCGGCAAACGCGGCGACCTGCTCAAAGTGCTGTGGTGGAGTGGCGATGGCATGTGCCTGCTGATGAAGCGTCTCGAGAAGGGGCGCTTTGTATGGCCTCAAGCCGACGGTGCCGTTATCTGCCTGAGCCCGGCGCAACTTGTCGATGCTGCTCGAAGGCATTGACTGGCGGCAACCGACGAGAACTGCACGACCGACCTCGGCGTTGTAAACGTCGTGGCCCGCGCGCAAACTGGTCGCATGACGCGCGCGAGCCCACTTCCCGACGATGTCGAAACGCTGAAGGCGATGCTGCTCAGCCACGAGGCGGCGCTGCGCGAGCGCGACGCGCAGGTGTTCAAACTGCAGGAAACGATCGACTCGCAACAAGCCGCACTGGCCTCGCGCACAGCCGAGGTCGAACACCTGAAGCTGCTCATTGTCAAGCTGCGCCGTATGCAGTTCGGTCGCAAGTCGGAGAAGCTGGACCATCAGATCGAGCAACTGGAGCTGCGCCTCGAAGAGCTTGAGGCCGACGAAGGGGCGGCGCCAGTCGAAATCCCGAAGGCGCCGCGCACGGCTGTGGAACAGGCACCTCGCAAGCCACTGCCAAAACATCTGCCGCGCTAGCTCCGAACCTACTTGCCTGAATCTGGCGGGAAGTGCTCGGAGTGCGGTGGCGAGATGCAGCCGCTGGGCGAAGACGTTGCCGAACAGCTCGAGTACGTACCGGCAAGCTTCCGGGTCATCCGTCAAGTGCGCCCGAAGTTTGCGTGCGTGTGTTGCGATCACATCTCTCAGGCGCCTGCACCGAGCCGGCCCATCGAACGCGGTGTCGCCGGCCCAGGGCTGCTCGCCCACGTCCTGGTCTCGAAGTTCGCAGATCATGTACCGCTTTACCGGCAGTCGGTCATGTACGCGCGAGAAGGCGTCGAGCTTGATCGCTCGCTGCTTGCGAAGTGGGTCGGTCACGCGGCGACGCTGCTGCAGCCGCTCGTTGAAACGTTGCGTCGACACGTGATGTCGGCGACCAAACTGCACGCTGACGACACGCCGGTTCCGGTGCTTGCACCGGGCAACGGCAAGACGAAAACCGGTCGCCTTTGGGTTTACGTGCGCGATGACCGCGCATCGGCCGACACGACGCCGTCGGCGGTGTGGTTCGTCTATACGCCGGCTCGTAAGGGCATCCAACCACGACAGTATCTCGAATGATTCAACGGCACGCTGCAAGCCGATGCATACGGTGGCTACCAGGCCATCTATGAAACCGGGCGCGTCACGGATTCGGCCTGTTGGGCGCACGCCCGACGTCAGTTCTATGAACTGCACGCAGCGCGCCCGAATGCGTTGAACACCGAGGCGCTTGAGCGTATCGGCGCGCTATACAGGATTGAGGAAACAATCAGGGGCAAGCCGCCCGACCAGCGCCGTGCGCATCGCCAGAAGCATGCGCGGCCGCTACTCGATCGAGTCCGTGCGTGGCTCACAACGGCGCTGGAGACCCTCTCGCGCAAATCGGATACGAGCCGGGCGATCCTCTATGCGCTGAACCGGTGGGAAGCGCTCACACGCTATTGCAATGACGGCCAGCTCGAAATCGATAACCTGCCAGTCGAGCGCGCGCTACGCGGGGTGGCCATCGGTCGACGTTATGCGCACTTCGGGATTATGCCAGGTAAGTGTGGCGAGCCGGACAGCAGGCGGAGCTCGCCACGTAGGATTCCACATAATCAAAGGGCCTCCAGAAACTTTAGAAGCGTGTCTGGCGGCCGGTAGCGGGATCGATGCGTCTTCAGTGGGGCAATCGCTGCCAGGGCACGCTCCTTCATGGCGAGATCTGCTTCAACGTAACCGTGCGTTGTCGAAGGACTCTCATGTCCGAGCCAGAGTGCAATGACCGTGATATCGACGCCGGACTGCAACAGGTGCATTGCGGTCGTATGTCGAAGCGTATGCGGCGAGATCGATCGCCCGATCAACGACGGACAGCGTGTCGCGGCTGCGTTTGCCGCGACGGCAATCCGCTCCGCAGCGTTCGAGCGCGTCATCGATCTTCCCCAGCGGTTAGGTAGCAAAGGTTGTTCGGCGCGCAGGCCTGCATATTCGATCCAGCGCCGAAGTTCGACAGCCGTATCCTTCCATATCGGTACTGTCCGTTGCTTGCGCCCTTTCCCGTGTAAGCGCACGCTCGGAGTGACATCGAACTCAAGATCGCTGACATGGATGCCAGTCAGTTCTGAGACCCGAGCACCGGTGTTGTAGAGCACTTTGAGGAGTGCCCTGTCACGCCTGCCATACCAGGTGTCTCTATCAGGGGCATCCAGGAGCGCCTTTGCCTCGTCACGGGTGAGGAATCCCAGCATTGGCTTGTCGGAGCGCTTCATCGGGATGGCCAGAATACGCTGTGCGATAAAGAGAGCCTGCGGGCACTGGGACGCCATATACTGCGCAAACCCGCGTATTGCGGCGAGCCTCGCGTTACGACTTCGTACTGAGTTGTGGCGCTCCACTTCGAGGTAGGCGAGGAATCCAACTACGAGGTCTGCGTCGATGTCGAGCAACGTAAGTTGTGCAGCTGATTTGCGGCATTGTTCTTCGGCGTAGCCGAGCAGAAGACGGAATGCATCGCGATATGCCGCGACGGTTCCCGGGCTCGCAGCCTGTTGTTGCATCAGACGCTCGGTAAAGAAGCGCTGGACCAAAGCGGCGAATTCGGCAGGTCGAGCCAACAGGGTATTGTTCATGCTGGAACCCCTTCGGCGTAGCGTTGGAAGCGTTCGCCCGCGATGTTCATCAGTTCAGGGATGCCAGTAAAGTACCAATAGGTATCGACTACCTTGGCGTGTCCTACATAGATCGACAATGCTGACAGACATCTCCCTATGTCCTCCTCTTCTCGGTAGAAGCGCAACGCGCTGCGCACGATGAAGGTATGTCGTAGATCATGCAGACGATGACGACGGTAGTCTCCGCGAGGTTTCCAGCCGAGCTGCCTCTCACATATTGCGTGCAACGTGTACAACATCTGGCGTTGGGTTACCGGCTGACCGCCTTCTCTCCGAAGAAGCGATCCGAACATCGATCAGGGACAAATCGGTCCCGGAAGTTGGCATACTCCCGCAACTGCCTGGTGACTGTATCGTGCATGGCGACATAGCGATGCTGATGACATTTGGAGTTGCGGACGTTAAGAACACCAGCATCGAGATCGACGTCCGCAACAGTCAGGTGAATCGCTTCGGAGATCCGCAATCCTGTCGTCAACAGCAAGCCGAACAACGCGCAACACGTTGCCGGGCGCAAACCTCCAGGTGGCCCAAGCAGGCTGGCTTCGGCCAGCAACGTTCGAATCTCCTGCTCAGTAAAGATATGTGGCACCAGCCGACGGTGTCCGCGACCTAGCAAATTCCTCGGTGGGATGACCGTTGTGGGATCTGAACGCATCTGGAACTTGGCGAAGCCGCGCAGTGTTTCGATACGGCGAGCCCAGCCAATCAAGGAGGCACGCTTCGAATCGCGAGCCCAGTCCGCCGCGAGATCCAGAGTCAGATGCTCTGCGCGACGCCGATCGGCGAAGCGGGCGAAGGATTCGAGCTGCCTGCCATCAATTGCTAGTTCGAAGCCGAAGCTGCGTCGATACGCAAGATATGCCGCCACACGGGCGGCCCAACCGCCGGTGATGTTCATGCCGTGCTCCCCGGCCATGACAGGGCAACCTCGCGCAGGCGTTCAAGATCCACACGAGCGTAGACGCGGGCCGTGTCCAAGCTCCGGTGCCGTAGCAGATCAGCGATCTCCTTGATCGAGACGTTCGCCCTCTGCAGACGAGTGGCGGTTGACCTCCGCAGCACATGCGTATTGCAGAACTGATCGTCCAGGTTGCAGCGTGCGAACGCCCGATTCATAGCGCTGCGAATCGCCGCGACGCTTAACGGAACGCCGAACGGCGCCCGGTGGCGTACAAATATAAATCGACTGTCGGTTGGCGGCCGCCCCCCTCGCAGGTATCGAGCTAAAGCAGCACCCGCTTGTTCAGGCAACGGCATACGTTGCGCACGGTGGCTCTTGGTGTGCTGTAAGGTCACGATGCCACGTCGCCAGTCTATTGCGTCAAGTGTCAGGCGGGTGGCCTCGTCTCCGCGCAGGCCAAGATCAAGAATGCAGCGAGCAATGGCATAGTCGCGCATGCCGGACGGGATGTTGAGATCAAAGGCCTGCAGGAAATGCTCGAGCTGGATATCCGAGAGTACCTTCGGCGGTTTCCGGTTTGGCCAGTTGGCGATCACCGGCAAAGTCAAAACAGCAAGGCGAGTATCGTCACCTTGCAACGCACGGAATCTCAGATAGCTTCGCAGACTAGTACAGACGAGTCCGAGTGAGCTGGGTTTCCAGTGTTGTCCGGCAAGGCTGGTCAGAAACGAGTCGACGGCCGGCGTAGTCAGATTGATGGACGCAGCGAACCCATCTGGCGTGCGGCTAGCGAAAAATGCTTCGAGGTGCCGAGCACGATAGACGCACGTCGAAGGAGCAAGGCCGCACGTGTCGCGCAAATACTCATGGAAGTTGTGCAACTCGTCTGCCAGCAGCCCTGGCGCGATCGCGGGCACGACATCCGCGTAAAGTGGCAATGCCAAAAGATGATGCAGCGCTGCGCGTGTCTCCGACACAACGGATCGGCGGGGTTCAGGGCAACGACAAACTCGAAGGTGATGCCGGACAAAGTGTTCGACAAGCGCCCCATCAACGTCGGAAGCAGATAGCCGCTGGCTCCTCATCCAATAACTGAAATGAGCCAGACATCGGAGATATGCTCCGATAGTACCTTGAGCATAACGTAGCCGTTCCAGCTCACCAATGTACGAATCGATGAACTGGCTCAGCGGCCCGTATATCAACCAGTCTCGGCGAGCGAGACGTTTCAGGCATGCATCGGTGGACATGATGGTCTCCGCAGGCGGGTTCGCGGAACTTCATCAGACCACAGATTATTATGCTGAGTTAGAACCCCTCGGCGCTGCTCTCTAGACGCCTTGGAGCTCGGCGGAGACTCGCGGGACGGATTGTTCTCCCCATAATCCTGAAGTGCGCATAACGTCGATTATGCTGATCTCAGCATAATCGACGCAACTATCTGTTCGCTGGAGCAGACTCCGGCGGCGAACGTGCCGCCGCGATCTACAGCCTCATTGGCACCGCAAAACTCAACGGCATCGATCCAGAGGCGTATCTGCGCTTCGTGCTCGCGCGCATCGCCGAGCATGCGATCAACCGCATCGATGAACTCGCACCGTGGGTCGTCGCCGATCAACTCCGCACCGCGGGCCTAAAGATCTCAGTCTCCAGTCAAGACGTCGCCGAGGCCACGCTTACTTTTCGCTTGCTTCAATGCTGTTTGTTGATTTCGGCCGCGTAAACGCAAAAACCCCACCGCTGGGGGTGGGGTTTCTGGCTTGTGGGGGAGCCTGACGATTACCTACTTTCACACGGGCAATCCGCACTATCATCGGCGTGGAGTCGTTTCACGGTCCTGTTCGGGATGGGAAGGGGTGGGACCGACTCGCTATGGTCATCAGGCATGACGGGTTGCTGCGTCGCTGTCAGGTTGGGGTCAACCTGGCGCCACAGCCAATCGGGAAGAAGCGTAAAGGATTCGTGTGTGGGTTGTGTTGTTTCTGGCGCAACACTGATCTCTCAACCGTGTGGGCTGGTGACTCCTGCGGGAGTTCCAGCGCATCCCTTTCGGGGATCGGACAGTCGCAAGCGCTAAAGCGCTAACTCATGTCGAAACACACCTGTTATAGGATCAAGCCTTACGGGCAATTAGTATCAGTTAGCTCAGTACATTACTGTACGTGCACACCTGACCTATCAACGTCCTGGTCTTGAACGACCCTTCAAGGGGCTCAAAGCCCCGGGGATATCTCATCTTAAGGCGAGTTTCCCGCTTAGATGCTTTCAGCGGTTATCTCTTCCGAACATAGCTACCCGGCGATGCCACTGGCGTGACAACCGGTACACCAGAGGTTCGTCCACTCCGGTCCTCTCGTACTAGGAGCAGCCCCCTTCAAATATCCAGCGCCCACGGCAGATAGGGACCAAACTGTCTCACGACGTTTTAAACCCAGCTCACGTACCTCTTTAAATGGCGAACAGCCATACCCTTGGGACCGGCTACAGCCCCAGGATGAGATGAGCCGACATCGAGGTGCCAAACACCGCCGTCGATATGAACTCTTGGGCGGTATCAGCCTGTTATCCCCAGAGTACCTTTTATCCGTTGAGCGATGGCCCTTCCATACAGAACCACCGGATCACTATGACCTGCTTTCGCACCTGTTCGACTTGTCAGTCTCACAGTCAAGCACGCTTATGCCATTGCACTATCAGCACGATTTCCGACCGTACCTAGCGTACCTTCGTACTCCTCCGTTACACTTTGGGAGGAGACCGCCCCAGTCAAACTGCCTACCATGCACTGTCCCCGATCCGGATCACGGACCAAGGTTAGAACCTCAAACAGATCAGGGTGGTATTTCAAGGACGGCTCCACGCAGACTGGCGTCCACGCTTCATAGCCTCCCACCTATCCTACACAGACCGGTTCAAAGTCCAATGCAAAGCTACAGTAAAGGTTCATGGGGTCTTTCCGTCTAGCCGCGGGGAGATTGCATCATCACAAACACTTCAACTTCGCTGAGTCTCGGGAGGAGACAGTGTGGCCATCGTTACGCCATTCGTGCAGGTCGGAACTTACCCGACAAGGAATTTCGCTACCTTAGGACCGTTATAGTTACGGCCGCCGTTTACCGGGACTTCAATCAGGAGCTTGCACCCCATCATTTAATCTTCCGGCACCGGGCAGGCGTCACACCCTATACGTCCACTTTCGTGTTTGCAGAGTGCTGTGTTTTTATTAAACAGTCGCAGCCACCAGTTTATTGCAACCCCTTCACCCTTCTGGCGCAGGCCAGTCAAGCTACCGGGGCGTACCTTATCCCGAAGTTACGGTACCAATTTGCCGAGTTCCTTCTCCCGAGTTCTCTCAAGCGCCTTAGAATACTCATCTCGCCCACCTGTGTCGGTTTGCGGTACGGTCACTGTGAAACTGAAGCTTAGAGGCTTTTCCTGGAACCCCTTCCAGTTGCTTCGCTTCCGAAGAAGCTCGCGCCACACCCTTGAGTCCTGTGCCCGGATTTGCCAGGGCACCCTCTCCAATGCAGCGACCGGGACTTCCAACACCCGGACAACCTTCCGCGATCCGTCCCCCCATCGCATTTCACAATGGTGCAGAAATATTAATCTGCTTCCCATCAGCTACGCATTTCTGCCTCGCCTTAGGGGCCGACTCACCCTACGCCGATGAACGTTGCGTAGGAAACCTTGGGCTTACGGCGAGGGGGCCTTTCACCCCCTTTATCGCTACTCATGTCAGCATTCGCACTTCCGATACCTCCAGCACACTTTCCAGTGCACCTTCGCAGGCTTACGGAACGCTCTCCTACCATGCACATAAATGTGCATCCGCAGCTTCGGTATATGGCTTAGCCCCGTTACATCTTCCGCGCAGGACGACTCGATCAGTGAGCTATTACGCTTTCTTTAAAGGGTGGCTGCTTCTAAGCCAACCTCCTGACTGTTTTAGCCTTCCCACTTCGTTTCCCACTTAGCCATATTTGGGGACCTTAGCTGGCGGTCTGGGTTGTTTCCCTCTTGACACCGGACGTTAGCACCCGATGTCTGTCTCCCGTGATTGCACTCTTCGGTATTCGGAGTTTGCTATGGCGAAGTAATCCGCAATGGACCCCACAACCATGACAGTGCTCTACCCCCGAAGGTGATACACGAGGCACTACCTAAATAGTTTTCGGAGAGAACCAGCTATTTCCAGGTTTGTTTAGCCTTTCACCCCTATCCACAGCTCATCCCCTAACTTTTCAACGTTAGTGGGTTCGGTCCTCCAGCACGTGTTACCGTGCCTTCAACCTGGCCATGGATAGATCACCTGGTTTCGGGTCTACACCCAGCGACTGGACGCCCTGTTCGGACTCGCTTTCGCTACGCCTGCCCTAATCGGTTAAGCTCGCCACTGAATGTAAGTCGCTGACCCATTATACAAAAGGTACGCCGTCACCCCTTGCGAGGCTCCGACTGTTTGTATGCATGCGGTTTCAGGATCTGTTTCACTCCCCTCCCGGGGTTCTTTTCGCCTTTCCCTCACGGTACTGGTTCACTATCGGTCGATCACGAGTATTTAGCCTTGGAGGATGGTCCCCCCATCTTCAGACAGGATTTCACGTGTCCCGCCCTACTTGTCGTACACCCAGTTCTTTCACAATGTTTTCGCCTACGGGGCTATCACCCGCTATGGCCGCACTTTCCAGAGCGTTCGGCTAACACTGCAAATAAAGAGTACAGGCTGATCCCATTTCGCTCGCCACTACTTTGGGAATCTCGGTTGATTTCTTTTCCTGCGGTTACTTAGATGTTTCAGTTCACCGCGTTCGCTTCACGCAGCCTATGGATTCAGCTACGGATACTCCATTAGGAGTGGGTTTCCCCATTCGGACATCTCCGGATCAAAGCTTGTTTGCCAGCTCCCCGGAGCTTTTCGCAGGCTACCGCGTCCTTCATCGCCTGTGATCGCCAAGGCATTCACCACATGCACTTGTTCGCTTGACCCTATAACGGGTGTGTCTCAGTTCAGACGCACGCGCTACAGGTTGAGTATTCGTGTTGCGCCGTATTCCAAAGCGATCTCTCGATCACTTATAAAATACATCGATACAATCACAACCCTGATTCACCTACTCACGCACCCATCTCCAGGTCCGCTTTCGTGAATCTCTTTACTACTTCTTCCTGATTGTTAAAGAACGACAGCCGATCATGAGTTGCCTCACATCGCGCTGACTGGCTCAATCGCCAATGCGCAACGCTCTGCATGTGTGCAGAACCCTGCGCATTGAGGATTGGTGGAGGATGACGGGATCGAACCGACGACCCCCTGCTTGCAAAGCAGGTGCTCTCCCAGCTGAGCTAATCCCCCAGTCATACAGCACACACTCCAGAGGGGCTCACCCGACCAGCTCACCAGACAAGACAGTGGTGGGTCTGGATGGATTCGAACCATCGACCCCCGCCTTATCAAGACGGTGCTCTAACCGACTGAGCTACAGACCCCTGAGTCTGTCTGCGTTGCTTCTCTAAACCACAGCCGATAAGCGTGAGCACTTGAATGCACTGAATGCATAGCTCTGGAAAGGAGGTGATCCAGCCGCACCTTCCGATACGGCTACCTTGTTACGACTTCACCCCAGTCATGAATCCTACCGTGGTGACCGTCCTCCTTGCGGTTAGACTAGCCACTTCTGGTAAAACCCACTCCCATGGTGTGACGGGCGGTGTGTACAAGACCCGGGAACGTATTCACCGCGGCATGCTGATCCGCGATTACTAGCGATTCCAGCTTCACGCACTCGAGTTGCAGAGTGCGATCCGGACTACGATCGGTTTTCTGGGATTGGCTCCACCTCGCGGCTTGGCAACCCTCTGTTCCGACCATTGTATGACGTGTGAAGCCCTACCCATAAGGGCCATGAGGACTTGACGTCATCCCCACCTTCCTCCGGTTTGTCACCGGCAGTCTCCCTGGAGTGCTCTTGCGTAGCAACTAGGGACAAGGGTTGCGCTCGTTGCGGGACTTAACCCAACATCTCACGACACGAGCTGACGACAGCCATGCAGCACCTGTGTGATGGCTCCCTTTCGGGCACTCCCGCCTCTCAGCAGGATTCCATCCATGTCAAGGGTAGGTAAGGTTTTTCGCGTTGCATCGAATTAATCCACATCATCCACCGCTTGTGCGGGTCCCCGTCAATTCCTTTGAGTTTTAATCTTGCGACCGTACTCCCCAGGCGGTCAACTTCACGCGTTAGCTACGTTACCAAGCCAATGAAGGCCCGACAACCAGTTGACATCGTTTAGGGCGTGGACTACCAGGGTATCTAATCCTGTTTGCTCCCCACGCTTTCGTGCATGAGCGTCAGTATTGGCCCAGGGGGCTGCCTTCGCCATCGGTGTTCCTCCACATCTCTACGCATTTCACTGCTACACGTGGAATTCCACCCCCCTCTGCCATACTCCAGCGCTGCAGTCACCAATGCAGTTCCCAGGTTAAGCCCGGGGATTTCACATCGGTCTTACAGCACCGCCTGCGCACGCTTTACGCCCAGTAATTCCGATTAACGCTCGCACCCTACGTATTACCGCGGCTGCTGGCACGTAGTTAGCCGGTGCTTATTCTTCCGGTACCGTCATCCCTCATGGATATTAGCCACGAGGTTTTCTTTCCGGACAAAAGTGCTTTACAACCCGAAGGCCTTCTTCACACACGCGGCATTGCTGGATCAGGCTTGCGCCCATTGTCCAAAATTCCCCACTGCTGCCTCCCGTAGGAGTCTGGGCCGTGTCTCAGTCCCAGTGTGGCTGGTCGTCCTCTCAGACCAGCTACAGATCGTCGGCTTGGTAGGCCTTTACCCCACCAACTACCTAATCTGCCATCGGCCGCCCCTTGAGCGCGAGGTCCCGAAAGATCCCCCGCTTTCCTCCACAGAGCGTATGCGGTATTAATCCGGCTTTCGCCGGGCTATCCCCCACTCCAGGACACGTTCCGATGTATTACTCACCCGTTCGCCACTCGCCACCAGACCGAAGTCCGTGCTGCCGTTCGACTTGCATGTGTAAGGCATGCCGCCAGCGTTCAATCTGAGCCAGGATCAAACTCTTCAGTTCAAACCTGTTACTGTTTTCGGTTTCGTCAGAAACCGGTCGCTCACTCAACGTACTGACGATGATCAATCCGTCTTTCGACAGATAAACCTTCCTCTAATACTGTGTGAGGCTTTCTGATACTTTTTGCCTTGCAGCAGATCCACAAGAATCCGCCGCCGCATTCCGCATCAAGCGCCCACACTTATCGGCTGTTAGTTTTTAAAGATCGATCCGCCCAACCCGCCGCGCCTGAACCACCACTACCCGGCACCGCTTCGTTTGCGTCGCTGCGTCTGCAGCAGAGAAACGAGATTATGGAGAACTT